>JAJYBH010000004.1 GCA_021779135.1 Deltaproteobacteria bacterium | reverse complement strand
CAGCCTGGCCGCCATCAGTGAGATAACCGGCGAAACCACCCCGGATGCCATTCTTGATATCATCTTCTCTTCCTTCTGTATTGGAAAGTAAGCAGCGTGTTTCACGTGAAACATAGGTACAGGCATGCATAGTTACGAAACAATATTTGACGTAATCGTTGTCGGAGCCGGCCATGCCGGCTGCGAAGCCGCACTGGCCGCCGCCCGAATGGGTTGCCGTACGCTGCTGCTGACCATCAACCTGGATGCCATTGCACTCATGTCCTGCAATCCGGCCATCGGCGGACTGGCCAAGGGACACCTGGTCAGGGAAATCGACGCCCTTGGTGGCGAGATGGCCAAGAACATCGATGCAACCGGAATCCAGTTTCGTATTCTCAACACCCGCAAGGGGCCGGCCGTGCGCGCGTCACGGGCCCAGGCCGACAAGCAGCTCTATCGTCTGCGCATGAAGCGCGTCTTGGAACAGCAGGAAAATCTGTATCTCAAGCAGGGGGAGGTAACTGCCCTGTACCAGGAGAGCGGCGAGCTCCGGGGGGTCGATACCCGTTCGGGTATTCGTTTTCTCGGCAAGACCGTTATCGTCACGACCGGAACCTTCATGCGCGGCCTGATACACATCGGTTTGACGCATTATCCGGGCGGCAGGGCTGGAGATCTTCCCTCAGTGGGTCTCTCGGACCAACTCCGACAGCTCGGTTTTGAGGTCGGGCGCCTCAAGACCGGTACCCCCGCGCGCCTGGATGCCAGGACCATTGACTTCTCGCGATTGGAAGCGCAGTACGGCGATGATCCCCCGATTCCTTTTTCCTTCAGCACCCGCTTGATAACCATGCCACAGGTGCCGTGCCACATCGCCTATACCAATCCCCGCTCCCACGACATCATCCGGTCGGGCCTGGACAGGTCGCCGCTCTATTCCGGTATCATCGAAGGCATCGGCCCGCGCTACTGCCCCTCCATAGAAGACAAGGTCGTGCGCTTTCCGGACAAGGACCGCCACCAGACCTTTATCGAGCCCGAGGGACTGGAGACCGTCGAAGTCTATCCCAGCGGCATGTCGACATCCCTGCCGATCGATGTCCAGATACCGTTCTACCGCTCCATGGAGGGCTTGGAGAGGGTCGAGATCATGCGGCCAGCCTACGCGATCGAATACGACTACGTTGACCCGGTTCAGTTGCATGCATCGCTGGAGACAAAGCTGATCCGAAACCTGTATCATGCCGGGCAGATCAATGGGACATCCGGCTATGAGGAGGCGGCCGGGCAGGGGCTGATGGCGGGCATCAACGCCGCTTTGCGTGTTCAGGGCAACGAACCTCTTGTGCTCGGGCGGAGCGACGCCTACATCGGAGTCATGATCGACGACCTGGTTACGCTCGGCACGAAAGAGCCCTACCGCATGTTCACTTCACGGGCCGAGTATCGCCTTTTGCTGCGAGAGGACAATGCGGATCTCCGCTTGCGCGAGAAGGGGCACGCCATTGGGCTGGTGCCTGATAATCTGTACACCGGCTTCCTTCAGAAGCTGGAGATGATCGTCGCGGAACAGGACCGCATCGCAAATACGCGCCTTAGTATGAATGAAAAGGAGTCGGCGTTTATTGAGGCTCACAATCTGGCGGACATCCAGAAAGGGACAACGCTGGAACAACTACTAAAGCGCCCGGAGATAACCTATGCCGAACTGGCACTGTTTGACGATGTTTCACGTGAAACACGTCCGGACGTGCGCGAGCAGGTTGAAATACAAATTAAATATCAGGGCTATATCGAACGGCAACAGGAACAAATCGAGCGCGCCCGCGGCCTGGAAGACTCCCGCTTGCCCGTTGACCTGGATTACTCCGCCATCAAAGGGTTAACAGGTGAAGTACGCGAAAAGCTGATTAAATTCCGTCCCGATACACTCGGCCAGGCTTCGCGCATCCCGGGCGTAACTCCGGCGGCAATCTCGGTCCTTTCGATAGCCTTAAAGACGCTTGGCCGTAAAACAGACAGCGGTGACGAGCGATGATCCGTCCGGCGCTGGAACAAGGCCTGGCAGAGATGGGTATGAGCCTCTCCGAAGAGTGTCTTCAGTCTTGTGAGCTTTTTGCCGTTGAATTGAAAAAATGGAACCTCAAGGTCAATCTCACCTCGATAATCAAAGATGCCGACGTTGCGGTAAAGCACATCATCGACTCCCTCGTTTTTGCAAGGTGCGTAAATGATGGCGACTACCTGCTGGACATCGGCTCCGGAGCTGGTGTTCCGGCCATCCCGCTGAAAATTGCACGCCCTGCGGTCCGGGTTGTTTCCGTTGATGCCGTTGGCAAAAAGATACTCTTTCAAAGGCATATTGCCAGGCTGCTGGCTTTACAAGACTTCGAGGCCGTGCATAGCAGAATAGAAAACCTCCACTCATCCCACGGCAACAGATTTGATGTAATTACATCGCGGGCCTTTTCCCGGTTGGACACGTTTGTTGTTCTGGCGGCCCCCCTGCTGAAAAGCGGCGGACGGATAATTGCGATGAAGGGTCCGCAGGTTGACGGCGAACTTGGCAGAGACGCAGAAGGGTTACGATCATTGGGGTTTGAAATCAATGCCGTAGATCTGTATTCGCTGCCAATGGACAAGGGTGAGAGGAGCCTGGTCACGGTTACCGCCGTAAATGCCCATCAATAGGCGGTTTGTGACCCAAAATCGCGAAATTTGATTGTAAGCGGATAAATTGTTTTGACTAATATCTCGCCCTGCGTAAACAGCGTTCAAGGGTCTGGGGGTAAATTCAGGCGTTTTAGGAGAAAAACCGGGCAATCAATACTTTTTGAACCAGAATGAAGTTGCAGGCGAGCTGATTCTGCACTAAAGTGACATAGTTTGAGTTTATATCTCTCCAGAGGGGATCGAGTAATGAAAAAACTTATCTGTCTGCTGATAATCGCGGCGCATCTTTCGGCCTGTGCGACATACGAGAGCAAATCAGTCTCATTCCGACCGCCGCAGGATTATGCAAATTATCAGAACAGCTTTGGACTGTTGGTCGGCGCGGAATCATTTGCCGATCCCAAACGGGCCGAGGATGCCTTTGGTTTTGACATCCGGTCCGCCGGGTTGTTGCCGGTTCAGGTCGTTATCGACAACAAAAGTGGCCAGGGTGTGGAGGTCGTTTCGGGACAGACATTTCTGATCGACGATACCAATCGCTACTGGAAGGTCCTCACCAATCTCGAGGCGGTGGATAGGGTTCAAAAGGCAACCGAAGGTGGAGCAATCGCTGGCGGAGCTGGCAAGGGAGCGGCCCTGGGGGCATCGGCTGGGGCGCTGTTGGGGCTTGCAATCGACATTGTGTCTGGCAGGGATGTTGGTTCATCGGTTGTGAAAGGCGGTGTTTTGGGCGGGGCCGGTGGAGCTGTCATCGGAGGCGCCAACAAGGCCGGTGATGACCGGGAGCGGGAAGCAAAGATAGCACGTGATATCCGCGAGAAGGGTGTCGAAGGCAAAGTTTTGTCGACAGATGCCCTGGCAAGCGGATTTATATTTTTTCCGGGTGAAGTAACATCCGCGAAAGAATTGCGCCTGCAGATCAAATTTCGTGGTGATGGAAGGCTCCAGACACTCAACCTGGAGCTGAGATAAGATGGACGTCAGAGTCTATTATGAGGACACCGATGCGGCCGGCGTAGTCTATCACGCCAATTACCTTAAGTTTTTTGAGCGGGCCCGGACGGAGTATTTTCGTGCCCGGGGGCTGCTCGTTTCCGAGCTTGCTGTCGCTGGCTATGTGTTTCCTGTTGTTCGGATGGAGATCGACTTTGTATCTCCGGCCCTCCACGATGACCTGCTGAGCATAGTAACGAAACCCGTGCAAATCAGTGGAGCCTCTTTTTCACTGAGGCAGCAGATTTACAGAACGCGTGATGGCAGGCAGCTTGTCAATGCGCTTGTACGGCTGGCCTGCGTCGGCCCTGACCTGAAGTCACGTAGGATCCCGGCGGAAGTTCGCCAAGTCGTGCAGGTTGAAGCGGATACTGAATCTTTGTGATAACGGCCGGACCGGGAATCGAACCCTGAATGAATTTATCAACTGAGACACAATCAACGAGTTCCAGCGGGCTGAGAATCGAGCGGGATGCGGCTCTGTGGCTGCTGACAGGCGATAACCTCCTGGCGCTTGGCGCGCAGGCCGACAGAATACGTCGCAGCATGCATCCGGAGAACAGGGTTACTTTTGTTATTGACCGGAACGTGAACTATACCAATATCTGCGAAACTAAATGCTCATTCTGTGCCTTCTACCGTGATAAAGCAGCTCCTGATGCCTATGTGCTGGCGCACGATGAAATTTCTGAAAAAATCGACGAACTGGTCAGTCTGGGGGGGACGCAGCTGCTCATGCAGGGTGGGCTCAATCCCGAACTCGGGATAGATTTTTTCGAGGGTTTGTTTCGCGAGATCAAGGCCCGCTACCCCGGATTGCAGAACCATTCCCTTTCGCCGGCCGAGGTGGTCTGCATCGCATCCCACTCCGGTTTGAGCATTGAAGAAACGATCTCCCGATTGAAGGCAGCCGGTCTTGATTCGATCCCGGGCGGCGGTGCGGAAATCCTGGTGGATGAGGTACGCAGCAGCATCTCCCCCAAAAAGATCGGCTGGCGCCAGTGGGCGGACGTCATGCTCACGGCAGCAGGCCAGGGCATGCCGACCACGGCAACCATGATGTTCGGCAGCAGTGAAAAGCCGGAAGATATTGTCGAGCACCTGTTCCGCATACGAGAGCTCCAGGATGCCGGAGGATCGTTCACCGCCTTCATCCCCTGGACTTATCAGCCGGGAAACACCGAACTGGGCGGGACGACGGCCAGCGGAGTGGAATACCTCAAGGTTCTGGCGCTGTCCCGCATCGTGCTGGACAACATCCCCAATATCCAGGCCAGCTGGGTGACCCAGGGGGCCAAAATGGCCCAGGTGGCGCTCTTCTTTGGCGCCAACGATCTGGGTGGCACCATGCTGGAGGAAAACGTGGTTGCAGCTGCCGGTTGCAGCTTTCGCATGTCCTGTGAAGAGATGGTTGCCCTTATCCGGTCGGCCGGATTTCGGCCTGCCCAGCGCACCACAACCTACACCATAATCAAGGAGTTTACGGTTTGACGCCTTTTACCAAGCATGAATGTGAAATCATCACCAAAACCGAGCGGCTGATCGAGGTTGCCGCCATCCTGTCTCGCCAGACCGAGATCGCGGTCGATCTGGAGATGGATTCCCTGCATCACTACCAGGAGAAGGTCTGTCTGATCCAGGTGTCAACCCGCACGGAGAGCTGGCTGATCGATCCCCTGGCTTTAAAGGACCTGTCGCCACTGGCTGCGCCTCTGGGCGACCTGCAAATTATCATCGTCATGCATGGCGCCGACTATGACATCCGCTCCCTGCACCGCGATTTTGGCATAGAGGTCCGGAACCTCTTCGACACCATGCTTGCGTCGCGATTTCTAGGCATCACGGAATTCGGCCTGGCCGCACTTCTCAAGGCGCGCTTCGGGATTGAGCTCAACAAGAAGTATCAAAAAGCAGACTGGAGCAAACGGCCGCTAAGCCCCGAGATGAGCGCCTATGCGGCTGCGGATACGTCGGACCTGCTCCCGCTCTACGACCAGCTCAGCGCGGAGCTGATTGAAAAGGGGCGTCTGTCCTGGCTGGAAGAAGAGTGCCGGCTGCTCTGCCAGGCACGGGTAACTGAAAAAAAGGGTCCGCTGTTCCTTGCCTGCAAAGGCGCCGGAAAGCTCAAGGGACGGACGCTCGCGGCCCTCGAAGAGCTGCTGCAGCTGCGCGATCGTCAGGCGTGCGAGCTAGACCGGCCGCCTTTCAAGGTCATCTCGGCGGAGACGCTCCTGGAGACCGCCGAGAAGAAACCCCGTACGTTAAACGATCTTTCGGGAATCAAAGGCATGACGCCGGGGCAGATTCATCGTTTTGGCGACATGATTCTTGCGGCGGTATCGACCGCCCTGGCCCTGCCGGAGGAAGAGCTGCCCCGGTTCCCGCGGATGCGGCGGGAAGAGCCGACCGACGGATCCAAGGAGCGTCTCAAACGTCTCAAATCCTGGCGAGAGCAGCACAGCTCCGCGCAGCGGCTTGAACCGGGGGTGGTGGCGCCCAACTGGCTGCTGGAGGCGGTGGCTGATGCTCACCCTGTTTCGGTTGCTGAACTGGACGGCATTGCGGGCATGCGCGAGTGGCAGAAGCGGCTGTACGGACAGGAACTGCTGCACGAACTGGCTGCAGGGTAGTGACGGGAGTACACGAATGGAACAGCCTTACCTGAGTATTGTCATACCGGTGTACAACGAGGAGTCCAATCTCTTGCCGCTGATCGCGCGTTTGTACCCTGTCGTTGAAGGTATGAACCGGCCGTTCGAGATTATCTTCACCAACGATGGCTCCCGCGACCGTTCGCTGGAAATACTGCGGCGCATGGTGAAACAGTACCCAGGTGTAAAGGTGGTCGAGTTTAACGGCAACTTTGGCCAGCACATGGCTATTCTGGCCGCTTTTGAGATGTCCCGGGGAGAGATTGTCATAACCCTTGACGCTGACCTGCAAAACCCGCCGGAAGAGATCCCACGCCTGGTTGCGGAGATCGAAAAGGGTTTCGACGTTGTCGGCACGATTCGTCAAAAGCGGCAGGACAGTCTGTTTCGCAAATTGGCGTCACGGGCCGTCAACATCACCACCAACAAGATGACCGGCATGAAGATGAACGACTATGGCTGCATGCTGCGTGCCTATCACCACGACATCATCGAAAACATCAACCGTTGCGGCGAGTCCACCACCTTCATACCGGCCCTGGCCCAGACCTTCGCATCCAACCCGACCGAGATCGAGGTTACCCATGCCGAGCGGGCCGCCGGCGAAAGCAAGTATTCACTGTACAGGCTGATCCGGCTCAATTTCGACCTGATGACCGGTTTTTCCGTGGTGCCGCTGCAACTCTTCGCGCTTTCCGGGATAGTGACCTCCCTGCTCGCCCTGGCCTTCGGCCTGTTCCTGCTTGTGCGGCGATTCCTGGTAGGAGCGGAGGTCGAGGGGGTCTTCACCCTCTTTGCGATCCTGTTCTTCTTCATCGGCATCATCATTATGGGTATCGGGATTGTCGGCGAATATGTGGGCAGGATCTATCAGGAAGTGCGCAAACGCCCACGGTTTGTGGTCAGGAAGCTGCATGGCTTTGATGAACAATAACATCGTTGTCTGCGCCTACCATAACGTCGGTTACCGCTGCCTGGAGGAACTGCTCGCCCAGGGGGCGCGGATCGCCCTGATCTTCACTCACGCGGATTCTCCGACGGAAGAGATCTGGTTCCGGTCGGTGCGCGAGCTGGCGGAGCAGCATGGCATTCCCTGCCTGACGACCGATATCAACCTGCCGGAGAATGTGGAGCGGGTTCGCTCCATTGCCCCGGCCTTTATCTTCTCTTTCTACTATCGCAACATGATCAAGGCCGATGTCCTGGCAATCCCCCGCCTGGGTGCCTTGAACCTGCATGGGTCGTACCTGCCCAAATACCGCGGGCGGGTGCCGGTCAACTGGGCGGTGATCAACGGCGAGAGCGAGACCGGCGCTACCCTGCACTACATGGTGGAGAAACCGGATGCTGGTGATATCGTCGATCAGGAGCGGGTCGCGATCGAATTCAGCGATACGGCCCAGGATGTCTTCGGCAAGGTAACCGATGCGGCGGTCATGGTTCTTGCCCGGGCCTGGCCGCTGCTTCGGCAGGAGAAGGCCCCCCGCAGGCCGATGGATCTGTCCGCAGGGAACTACTGTAGCGGACGCACGCCGGCTGACGGCCGGATTGACTGGAATGCAAGCGCCGTGCGGATCTATAACCTGATCCGCGGGGTAACGCACCCCTATCCGGGGGCATTTACCTACCTGGGTGGGAAGAAGGTCATCATCTGGCGGGCCTGGCCGGTTGAGGGCAATGGGGAGCCGGGACACATTCTGTCGCAAAGTCCCCTGCTGGCCGCTGCCGGCCAGGGTGCCCTGGAAATCAGGACGCTGCAGATCGAAGGTGGGCAGGAGTGTTCCGCCGCAGAGTTCGTCAAGCATCATGCAATCCCAATCACATCATTCCAGGAGAATCCATGAAAGTTCTTATCCTCGGTGTCAACGGTTTTATCGGCAACGCGCTTACCCACCGCATCCTCACCACCACCGATTGGGAAGTCTTCGGTCTCGATATGGCCTGCGACAAACTGGAGCGCTCCCTGGGCGATGCCCGCTTCCATTTCCTGGAAGGCGATATCACCATCAACAAGGAATGGATCGAGTACAACATCAAGAAGTGCGATGTCATCCTGCCGCTGGTGGCCATCGCCACACCGGTCACCTATGTCAAGGACCCGCTGCGGGTCTTTGAGCTGGATTTCGAGGAGAACCTCAAGATCATCCGCCTGTGTCACAAGTACAACAAGCGGGTCATCTTTCCCTCCACCTCCGAGGTCTACGGCATGTCGCCCGACACCGAATTCGACGAGGAAAATTCACCGCTCATGCTGGGTCCGATTAACAAGGAGCGCTGGATATACTCCTGTGCCAAGCAGATGCTGGACCGTGTCATCTATGCCTACGGAAACCACAAGGGGCTCAAGTTTACCCTCTTCCGGCCGTTCAACTGGATCGGCCCCAAACTGGACAGCATCCACACCGCCAAGGAGGGGAGTTCACGCGTCCTGACGCAGTTCCTCTACGATATCCTGGCCGGCGAACCGATCCAGCTGGTGGACGGCGGCAACCAGCGCCGTTCCTTCACCTACATCGAGGACGGCATCGACTGCCTGATGCGGATCATCGCCAACGAGAACGGCTGCGCCGACGGCCAGATCTTCAACATCGGCAATCCGGCCAACGACCTCTCCGTCAAGGAGCTGGCCCACAAGCTGCGCGACATGGTGGCCGAATTCCCGCTCTACCGCGACAAGGCCGAAAAGTGCGTCATCGAAGAGATCAGCTCGGACACCTTCTACGGCAAGGGCTACCAGGACATGCTGACCCGCGTGCCGTCGGTCCGGCGCGCCAAGGAGTGCCTGGGATGGGAGCCGGTGACCACCGCTGACGATGCCCTGCGCAAGACGCTGGAGTTCTATCTGGTGGATGAGCGGGAGAAACTGTCGGAATTCCTGTAACTAAAATGAATCGCCGTGGCTTCACTCTGATAGAGATCGCCGTGGTACTGGCGATCATAGGCATGCTGCTGATGCTGGTGCTGCCGCGGCTGCCATCCACGGGACAGGAAGACCTGAAGGTATCGGCCCGTACCCTGGCCGCGACCCTGCGTTATATGGAGGACCGGGCCGCAACCGGCCGGACGACCTACTACCTGCATATGGAGCCGGGTACGGACAACATCAAGGTGCAGGAGGCTGCCGCGGATGGCAGTGAAATGGAACCGACCGACCCGTTGCTTCAGAAACGACCCGTGAAAGAGGGTATTGTCGTGGCGGATGTGTTCGTCCCGCGCCTGGGCAAGGTCGTTGACGGGACAATCCGCCTGGATGTGGGCAACGGCGGTCTGCGGGATTTCGTGGTTATCCACCTGCGTTCACCGGAAGGGAAATTCTGGACGGTAATGGCATTCCCGTCCAGCGGCAAGGTCAAGGTCTTCGACGGATACCAGGAGGATGCGCTGTGAGGGGTTTCACCCTGCTGGAGGTGATGGTGGCGTTGGCCATCATGGCGGGAGTCATCCTGACGGTGCTGGGGTCGCTCAACTACCACCTGGACAGCATAGCAGCCGAACGCGACAATACGACACTGACCCTGCTGGCCAGGTATCGCCTGGCAGAGCTTGAACAGCAGGGCGGCCTGCAGCAGAAGAGTGAAGGCAGCTTCGCCCCTGCCCATGCGGACGTGACCTGGCGGGCCGAACTCCTTCCGGCCAGGCTCCCCGCCCTGCAGAGACTGGTGGTGACGGTCAAGCGCAAGGGCGACAAGCGGGAGGTGGCGCTTGAGCGTTACGTCCTCAAATAGGGGATTCACACTCCTTGAGATCCTGATCGCCCTGGTGCTGCTGGGAATCCTCTCAGCAGCCCTCTACGGAAGCTATTTCACCGTGTTGCGCGCCCGGGAACGGGCTTCGGAAGGGATGGAGGCGCGCCGAGAACTGGGCAGCACCCTGGACCTGATCAGGCGCGAATTCGCCGCCGCCAAATTCGATCGCAACGACAAGCACCTGCGTTTTGTCGTGGAAGACCGCGACAACTTCGGCAAGCCGGCCTCCAGCCTGGAAATGACCACCCTGATCCCCTCCCCGGGAGCGGGACGCAAGGAATCGGGCATCAGCGCAGTCCGCTATCGTCTGGTGGAAAAGGACAAACGCTTCATCCTGACCAGGCGCGAGCAGGATATCTTCTTCGAGTCACCCGATGCCCCGGAATACCCGCAGATGGAGCGGATCTCCGATTTTCTGGTGGAGTGTTACGACAGCAACAGCGCCAAGTGGGTCAGGAGCTGGGACACGGCCTTGAATTATGCTCTGCCGGCGATGTTGCGGGTCACCGTTCATGTGCTTGAGGACGGCAGGCCGGTCGAGTTCTCGATTCTGGCGCACTCCAGGATAACGGGCTCATGAGGGGCGAGAAGGGTTTTGCCCTGATACTGACCCTGATTGTCACGGCCCTGATGGTGGCGGCGCTGGTGGAGCTCATCCACCAGGCCTATGTGGATATCTCCCTGAGCAGGGGCTTTCGCGATGGCCAGCAGGCCTCGCTGCTGGCGGAATCTGGCACTATCGGCGGGGTGAGGCTGCTCCAGCTCTCCCTGCAGGGACAGGCCTACACATCACTCAACGACGCCTGGGCTACGCCGGTCAAGCTGGATGACGAAATCGGCTCCATCGAGGTTTCCATCGTTGAGGAGAGTGGCCGGATCAACCTTAATAATTTGCTGTTTAACAACGACGAATCGGAAACATTCACCCTGAAGGCCCTCAAGCGGCTCGGCAAGCGTCTGCAGATCCCGGACGAGCTCTGGAGCAGCTTGGCGGATTGGCAGGACCGTGATGACCAGACCCGCTCGAACGGCGCGGAGACACCCTATTACCAGTCGCTGAAACCGCCTTATGCAGCCCGTAACGGCAAGCTGGCAACAATTGCCGAGCTTTCACTGGTCAAGGGATTCACGCCTGAAATTATTGCCAGGCTGAAGCCATTTGTGACGATACATTCCGACGGGGCGCCTCAGTCGCTGGTGAACATCAACACCTCCTCAAAAGAGGTCTTGATGGCACTGGATGACGGAATTGACGAGCGCATGGCGGAACGCATCCTGGAAGGACGTCGTCTGAAACCGTTTACAACTACCTACAATGTCTCGAATATAGCTGGCGGAGAAACCATTTCATCGCGGCTCATTGGTAACATCAGCTACAAGGGCAGCCTCTTCAGGATCACCTCCATCGCCAGGGTCAAGGAAACCGCCCGCACGGTCGAGGCGCTGGTACGGTTGTCCGGCGCAAAGCCGGAGACGCTTTCATGGCAGGAATATTGACAGCAGAACAGGAAATTCCATGGAATATCTGATAATCGATATCACTGAACACCAGGTAACGGCGGCCCGCTTCGAAATTTCCGGACGCTCTGCCGCACTGGGCGGGGCTGCGTCGTTTCCGCTGGACAATGAAAACGACCTGGCCGCGGTTGCCGCGAAGATAGCCGAGGGCATCAGCGGCTCGCCGCGGGTGGTCATCTGCCTGCCGCCGGCCCTATTCGCCCAGCGGGTGGTCGAGCTGCCTCTGACGGACCTGCGCAAGGTACGTGAGGTGCTGCCGGCACACCTTCAGGGCGAGATCGCCCTGCCTGCTGAAGAGGTGGTCTTCGATGCGCTTCCGGCCGGAGACGGGACCTATCTGGCCCTGTGGGCCAAACGGAGCGAGATTGCACATCCGGTCGACGTATTCCGCGAGGCGGGCTGTGAACCGCAGATCGTCAGCTCAGCCCCCTTTGCCTGGCCGTCACTGCCCGGGATTCTACTCGATTGTGCCGTGAGCGACGGCAGCGCCCTGGCCATTATCGCGGAGGGCCGGCTTTCTTTCGTGCGCTCCTTTGATGCCGCCGACCCATACAAACAACTGCGGGCGACGCTGTCGGCCCTGGAGATGGCCGGCACGCGGCTGCCGCAACAACTGATCGTATTTGGCGAACAGGCGGAATCCCTGGCCGGGGGAGGAGATCTCCCGCTCGAAGCGGAGCTTCTGCAACTGCCGGATGACCTGGTGCTGATGTTCAGAAACGAGGATACCTTCCAACAGCTGGCCGGTCTGCATGCCGTGGCCCGAGCCTGTCATGCCGGGTCGCTGCCCGATTTCCGGCGGGGCGACCTGGCCTGGTCAACGGGTGATGCCCGGCTGCGAAAAAAACTGATTGTCACCGCGATCCTGGCGACCCTGGTTGTGCTTTTGCTGTTTGTATCCAAGGGGCTGCAGTACCGCTCGGCCCGCGCTGATATAGCATCGCTGAATGTCTCGATCTCGTCGATCTATCGTGAGATATTCCCGACGCGAACCAAGGCGGTGGACGAACTGTCCGAGGTAAAGGGAGAGATCAGAAAACTGAGCGGCAGCGAGAATTCCAGCTCTGTCCTGGATGTGCTCAGGCAGTTGGCCGAGGCAAAGGGGACCACCATCAACGGTCTGTTCGAGGCCGAAGTGGAGGGGCGCACCCTGCGGGTTAAAGGCGATGCCCGTTCCGCCCAGTCGGTCAACGAATTCAAGTCAGCCCTGTCCGGTCTGATGACGCGGGTCGATGTGGGAGAAATCAAGAGCCGTCCCGATGGCACGGCAAGCTTCTCGTTGTCCGGAACACTCAAGGAGTCTGCAAGATGATATCCCCTGCCAACCTTATCGACATCTGGCGTGACCTGGACCGTCGCAGCCGGCTCTGGTGCGGATACGCCCTGATCGTGCTGCTGGCGGTTGTCCTGGGGTGGTCGGCCCTGGCAGCCAAGACAGCCGAACTGGAACGCAAGCGGGCCGCGCGCGAAGCGGTGCTCAAGGAGCTTCTGCCGCTCAAGGCCGCCTACCTCTCGGCAAAAAGGATCGCCGACCAGCAGGCCGGCCGGATGGCCATGCTGCGGCCGGATGACTCCCTGGCCAAGATCATCGATGAGATCGGCATCAAGGGCAAGGGTGTCAAGATTGCACCGCTCAAGGGCGAAGAACATAACGGTGTCATTGAAGATACGGCCGATGTGCGCATCGAGGGACTGACTGCCAACGAGGCCGTCAATCTGATCTACCGGCTCGAAAAGGGCAGCCGTCCTATCTCGCTGAAAAAAGTCAATCTGCGGGTGCGTTTCGACGACCCGTCACGATTCGATCTGGCCATGACGATCGCCCTGCTCAAGCCGGCGCCCGGTCAGACCAGGTGAAGGTGCGCCCCGGCCTGGTGCGCGGTGCGGTGTTGACCATTGCAGGCTTCTGCCTGTTCGTTGTTTGTGCCTACATCTTTTTCCCGACACGCCGCATCAATGCGGCTATCGACCAGGTCCTCTCAACCCAGGGCCTGTCCCTGACGCCGACGGCTCACAAAACCATCCTGCCCGGCCTGGCCTGGGATGACGCGCTGCTCTCATCACAACAGGGGCCATTGCTCCACTTTGACCACGTAGCGGTCAGACCGCTGCTGCTGAAATTGCTGGTCGGACGCCTCGTGCTTGCATCCACGGCCAACCTGGGGGCCGGCCAAATAGTCATTGAACAGCGGCTCACCGGCCTGCAGACGCTGCAGGTTAGCGCGGACAAGCTTGAGTTGAGTCAATTTCCCCTGTTCAAGACAATACTGGGCGCCAGGTTTGGCGGCAGCCTCTGGAGTGAAGGGCTTGTCACGCGCGGCCCAAAAGGTTGGAGCGGCGAGCTGAAGCTGGAAATCAGGCAGTTGGGCTTTTCCGGTATCAGGATGGGTGCATTTTCCCTGCCTGATGCGGATAACCTGACTTCCAAGGGGATGGTTCGGGTCACTGACGGAAGGGTTCGTCTGGAAAGCCTGACCCTGCAGGGTGAAGGCGTCTACATGCGTCTGTCGGGAGATATTCCCCAGGGTGTGAATGCCGAGTCCGCACCGCTTGACATGGTGCTGGAGATCATGCCCAAGCCGGAGTTTCTTGAAAAACAGAAGCTGGTTTTCCTGTTGATGGCCAAGTTCATGGCCTCACCCGGCGTGTACCGGGTGCCCATCAAGGGAACACTGTTGAAACCGGAAATACTCTAGACATAGAACTTTTTCTGGAGGGACGATGGCACTGAAACTCGGAGAACTGCTCCTTAATGAAAAGATGGTTACTCCCGGGCAACTGGAAGAGGCGCTCAAAAACCAGGTGATCTATGGCATCAGGCTGGGAAGCAGTCTGGTGGAGATGGGCTATGTTGATGAAAATGCCCTGGCACAACTCCTGAGTAAAAAGCTGGGAGTCCCCTGCGTCAGCCACAAGGAGCTGGCGGGAGTCCCCAAAGATCTTATCTATGCATTTCCCCGCGACCTGGTCGAGACGCACCATGTCGTGCCGATAAAGCTCGAAGGCAATCGCCTGAGTCTGGCCATGACCGATCCAACCGATTTCAAGGCCATCGAAGAGATCGGCTTTGCCACCGGGCATGTGGTGCTGCCGTTCATTGCCCCGGATGTCCAGATATCATGGGCATTGGACTACTATTACCAGCTCAGCAGCGGCCAGGTTCGCTACCAGATGGTAGCCGAACAGCGCCGCCGGACAGTGGCCACGGAAACAGTCAAATCGGCCACAATTACCATGCCGGCCTTTACCGAGACCGGCGAACTGCTCAACGTCACCATCCCGGCGGAATTCGAAGGTTTTGCCAATCTGCCCGGCGATGGCCAGGATGATCTGTTTCTCTCGCCGGAGACCTTGGGCAAATATACGGTTGACCGCCTCTCGCTGGATTTTGCAGCCGCCCGAACCCGCGATGACGTGGCGAATGTGTTCATCAATTACCTGGGACAGGAGTTTACCGCCGGCGCGCTTTTTATCGTGAGAGGCAACAGCGCCGTCGGATGGCGCGGGGTCAGCAACGGCGAACGGGTCACCGGCTTTGCCGATCTGAACCTGCTCCTGAGCAAGCCCTCGGTGCTGCGCGACGTGGTGGAAAGCAGGAGCTTTTCCATGGGGACCCTGATCAGCACGCATGAGAACCGGGAGATCCTCAAGATTCTGAACCTCCGCCCGGAAACCTCACTGCTGGTCCTGCCGGTGGTCATGCTGAGCAAGGTGGTGGCGGTCGTTCTGGTTACGGCCGACATGGAGTCTCTCGGCCGTCGCCTGGCCGAACTGCAGAAGCTGGTGCGCAAGGCTTCACTGGCATTTGAAATGCTGATCCTCAAGAACAAGATCCTGATAACATGAACATCGGCCTGATGGGAGGCACATTCAATCCGGTACATTGTGCCCATCTGCGCATCGCGGAAGAGGCGCGGGAGTTGTGCCGGCTCGACCGGGTGCTGTTCATCCCGGCCGCTGACCCGCCCCATAAGCCGCTGGCCGGTGAGGTGCCGTTTGACCGGCGCTGCGAGATGGTCAGGCTGGCTATTGCTGATAATCCCTCTTTCGAGTTGTCGGATATCGAGGGCCGGCGCGAGGGGAAATCATACTCCATCGACACTATTCATTCCTTTGCCGACCAGCGTCCCGACGACAAGCTGTTCTTCATTATCGGCAGCGACTCATTTTTTGAGATCGGCCTGTGGCATCGTTACGCGGAAATTTTCCGTATGTGCAACCTGATCGTGGTCGAACGGCCGGGGCGGCCTGTCGTAGCCCCGCTGGAGGCCCTGCCGGTTGCCATCAGGGGGGAGTTCAGTTATAGTAAGACACTGAACAGGCTGCAGCACGCCTCAGGTCAGCAGGTGTACTTTCTGAAGGGGCGCCCCCTGGATATCTCATCTACCGGAATCCGTGGCCGGGTGGCTGCCGGAAACTCCATCAGTGGTCTTGTCCCACCCGCAGTGGAAGCATACATCAAGAAACTAAGGATCTATACCGAATGACAGTGAAAAAAACGACCAAAGCCGCACCCGAAAAACTGACCCTCACCTCTGAAGAGCGCGCCCTGAAATGCGCCGAGCTGGCCTATGACAAAAAAGCCTACGATATCCGTGCCCTGGATATCTCCCGGGTCTCCTCCATCGCCGACTTTCTGGTGATCATCTCCGGCAGTTCTGACCGGCAGAACCAGGCCATAGCCGACAACATCCGCACTGGGCTGAAAAAGTACGGAAAGGTCAATGACATCGAGGGGGTTACCGAGGGCAAGTGGATCGTCATGGATTACGGCGACGTGCTGGTGCACATCTTCCAGAACGACCTGCGCCGCCACTATGACCTGGACGGTCTCTGGGGCATGGCGCCTCTGCTCGAATTGCCGCAAGCGATTCGCGAGGCCCGCAAGGAATCGGATTTTTGAGACTTCGCGTTCTGTGGGTCGGCAAGAATCGCGACCCGTGGGTCAAAGAGGTTGTCGGCGAGTACGCCGGCCGGATTCGGCGCTATGTCCCGCTGGAGCTGGGCGAGGCCCGTGACGAGAAGGGCGCCGAGGCCGAAGAGATGCGCCGCCGCGAGTGCGAGCGACTGGAAAAAATGGTCCCGCCCGGCGCTACGCTGCTGCTGCTGGATGAGCGGGGCGAGCAGATGGATTCACCCGGTCTGGCGGCCTATATCGGCAAACAGCGAGACGCCGGCATCGGCGAACTGGTCTTTGCCATCGGAGGCGCCTACGGGTTTTCGGAAGAATTCCGCCGCAGAGGCCGCCTGCTGGCCCTGTCAAAAATGACCTTCACCCACCAGATGGTGCGGGTCTTCCTGCTGGAGCAGATCTACCGGGCCTTTACGATTCTGAATAACGAACCGTACCATCACTGATCCGAAAGGATAGTTCCATGAAAAAACCGCTCTTGCTGATGATCCTCGACGGCTGGGGGATCAACCCCAACCCGAGCCACAACGCCGTAGCCCTGGCAAACACCCCCAACCTTTCGCGCCTGCTGGCCGAATACCCGCATACCCGGATCCACTGCTCCGGCATGGCGGTCGGCCTGCCCGAGGGACAGATGGGCAATTCCGAGGTCGGTCACCTCAATATCGGCGCCGGACGTGTGGTCTACCAGGAACTGACCCGGGTCACCAAATCCATTCAGGATGGCGATTTTTTCACCAATCCGGTGCTGCTGGATTGCATCGCCAAGGTCAAGGCGTCCGGAGGCAGGCTGCACCTCTCCGGCCTGCTCTCGGACGGCGGGGTGCATTCCCACAACACGCACCTGTATGCGCTCCTGGAGCTCGCCAAGCGCGAGGGTTTGACGGAGGTGTTTGTCCATTGCCTGCTGGATGGCCGCGATACCCCTCCCCAGAGCGGCGCCGAGTATCTGGCGCAACTGGAGGCGGAGATCGCGCGGATCGGCTGCGGCCGGATAGCCACGGTGATGGGACGCTACTATGCCATGGACCGCGACAGCCGCTGGGACCGGGTGGAAAAGGCCTACAACGCCATGGTGCATGGACTGGGTGAGCTGCGCGTGTCATCGAAGGACGCCATCGAGCAGAGCTATGCTTCCAGGATATACGACGAATTTGTCGTCCCGGCCGTGATCTGCGAGGAGGGCGCACCGGTCGGCCAGGTGCGGGACGGCGACGGTTTCATCTTTTTCAACTTCCGTTCCGACCGGGCCCGCGAGATCACCCGTGCCCTGGCCCTGGAAGGTTTTAACGGGTTCGAGCGCGGCTATTGGCCTAAATTGTCCGGATACGTCTGTCTGACGGAGTATGACGCCACCTTCGGGCTGCCGATCGCCTTTGCCGCTACCGAGCTGTCCAACATTCTGGGAGGTGTTCTGTCTCATGCGGGGCTGAAGCAGCTGCGCATCGCCGAGACCGAGAAGTACGCCCACGTCACCTTCTTCTTCAACGGCGGCGTCGAGATCCCTTTCGCGGGTGAGGACCGGGCCCTGGTCCCCTCCCCCCAGGAAGTGGCCACCTATGACCTGAAGCCGGAGATGAGCGCCTTCCAGGTGACGGACAAGCTCATGAAGCTGCTGGACCTGGATCTGTACGACGTGGTCGTCCTCAACTTCGCTAACTGCGATATGGTCGGCCATACCGGCGTCGAGGCGGCGGCCATCAAGGCGGTCGAGGCGGTGGACGCCTGCGCCGGCCGGATCGTAGCCAGGATTCGCGAGCTGGGCGGTGCGGTGCTGATCACTGCCGACCACGGCAACGCCGAGCAGATGCAGGACGCGAACGGCGAGCCGTTCACCGCCCACACCACCAACCCGGTCTGGCTGGTGCTGGTGGATGACAGCCGCAAGGAGGTCAAGCTGCGCGAAGGGGGCCGCCTGGCGGATATTGCGCCGACCATGCTGCGGATGCTGGGCTTGCCTCAACCGCGGGAAATGACCGGGGAGAGCCTGTTTTGATAGCGGGTGATGCACATACTTGATGAGATCAAAGCCGTCCGGTTCAGCGTTAGTCTGATCGGACGGCTTTTAGATTTTGTCGCCGGCAATTAACCGGCTTGACTACGCATTATGATACGCATATAGTTAACGCATACCATGGGGGTGCAAATTATGCGTGCGACTTTAAACATACCTGATGACCTCATTGCAGAAGTGCAGCAGTTTTCCGGGCAAAAATCCAAGACCAAGGCCATAATTACGGTCATGGAAGATTATGTGCGTCGCCAGAGGATGCAGGCCCTGCTTGATCTGCGCGGCAAGGTTCAGATTGAGTACGACTGGGAGCAGGAAGAGGCTAATGAGTTGCAAGCGGCTGAGGAGCGGGAGCGCTATCATGGTAAGTAAAATCCTGCCCGACACCTGCGCCTGGATCGATTTTTTCAGAGGCAAACCGTCCGGTATGGCTGAAAAAGTGGAAGCCGGACTTCTGCAGGGGGAGGTTGTTACCTGCGGCGTGGTGCTGTTCGAGCTTCTCCAGGGGATTAAAAGTCCGGGAGAGGAAGCGCTTGTGCTCAGTGCCTTTCAGGCCTTACCGCATCTGGAAATGACAGACGGACTTTGGATCAAGGCTGGGCGATTGTCGTCTCAACTGCGCAAAAAGGGACAAACCTTGCCGTTATCCGATATCATTATTGCCACCCTGGCATTAGAGCATAACTATTCTGTACTGACAGTGGATCGGCATTTTGAGGACATTTCTGGGCTCGCCATCGTAAAAATCAGTTCCGGGAGTTAGCCATCCGGCCCTCCAGGCCGGTAAGACATAATGCTCAACCAGCGCTCAGACCATGACCGGGCGATAAGGCCGCCCGTCAGGTCAAGCGCAAAGCAGCTAATTAGAACCCCACATGGACTTCACAAGCATTTAATGGTAACCTGTTGCGTCACTCCATAACAAGGACCACACCATGAAAACCGCACGCATCCCCGCAACCAGCCAGGAATTCCCCATCGGCAAGATCGTCTGCCTGGCGCGAAACTATGCCGAGCATGCCCGCGAGCTGGGCAACGAGACCCCGGCGGCGCCGGTGCTGTTCATGAAACCGGCATCGGCCGTCATCGGCGACGGTGATACGGTGCGCATACCTCCGTACTCGCAGGAGTGCCACTACGAGGTGGAGCTGGCCGTGCTGATCGGCCGGGAGTGTCGCGCCGTCTCCGCTGAAAATGCCATGGAATGTGTTGCCGGCTACGGTACGGCCATCGACATGACCCTGCGCGATGTGCAGAACTCGCTCAAGGCCAAGGGGCTTCCCTGGGAGATCGCCAAGGGTTTCGACACGGCCTGCCCGCTGTCGGATTTTGTCCCGGCCTCGGCCGTGCCAGATCCGCACAACCTGCATCTGCGCCTCTCGGTGAACGGCGCGTTACGCCAGGATGGCTGCTCCTCTGACATGATCAATCGAGTACCGCGAATCATTGCCCATATTTCGGCCATCTTCACCCTGCAGCCGGGGGATGTGATCCTGACCGGTACGCCGGCCGGCGTTGGCCAGGTGGTGGCGGGTGATGTCATGGAGGCGGACATTGAAGGTGTGGCACGGCTGCACATACATATTCAATAATACGGGAAATCATATATTGACAGCAGGGATCGTACAGCGGTATTCTATCGAAAATACCACTGGAGGGCCCCGACATGGAAAACGAAAAAACCTGCCCTGATTGCCAGGGCAAGATGATCCTGATGCCTGGTTGAGGCGGTCTCTTCTGGCGGTGCCAGAAGTGCGGACTCAGACTCTCCTACACCAGCGAGCAGGCAACAAGCTGCGGTTGTTCGTAGGAAAGAGCAATGACGGGGCAGAGATACGCTGCCCCGTCATTTTTTGGCGATTGCCAGGCCACTGGTGGTAACGAATGTCGCGGAGAAGCCCTTTCGGGCACAATAAACGCTTTACCAGGATGCTGCGGCTTCTGGCACGCATCCGCCCCCACGCCATGCCGGTCACCTACCGGCATAACCGGGTGGTGCTCTTCCCCGACGGGCCGCACTTTTTTCAAGAGCTGCTGACCGCACTGCGCTCTGCTGAGAGCATGATCCTGCTCGAATACTATATTATCAGGGACGACGGTATCGGTTCGGCCTTTGCCGCGGAACTGATCGCGGCAGTAAAACGAGGCGTACGCGTTCTTCTGATCTACGATTACATCGGCTGCATCGAAACCCCCTCCGCATATTTCAAAAATCTTTCCCAGCAGGGTGTCGAACTGATACCCTTCAATGTCCCTTCGTTCCGCCGTGGAATACTCTGGTTCGACCGGCGCAATCACCGCAAAATGGCCATAATCGACGGCAGAGTGGCGTTTCTGGGCGGGTTCAACATCGCCGATGAATACGCCGGAGAAGGGTTGCTCCGGAACCGCTTTCGCGATCTGGGCTTCAGTGTCAGTGGCAGTGTGGTCTGCGAGCTGATCGGGAGTTTTGGAGATATCTGGCAGGTGGAGCGCGGCGAACGACCCGACCTGGGGGGCGTCAGCAACAAGATAGCGGTTCGCAGGCATCCCGGGAACGCCAAGGTGACTATCGTCAGCGGCGGCCCTCATCAGCGCAGCTCCTATATCCGCAACGCATTCCTGTTCAATATCGGCTCCGCTTCAGAGGAGCTGCTGGTGGTCAACCCGTATTTCGTACCCGGACCGCGCATCATCCGCTCCCTGCTGCGGGCAGCCCGACGCGGGGTCCGGGTGCGGCTGCTTATGCCGGCTCGCAGCGATGTACCGTTAGTGCAGCTGGTGGGACGCAGTTTCTACGGCATACTGCTGCGGGGTGGCATAAAAATCTACGAGATGGAGCGGGAACTGCTGCACGCCAAGGTCATGCTGGTTGATTGCGAGCGTTCGGTGATCGGATCGGCCAACTTGGACCAGCGCAGTTTCCATCGCAACTTCGAGATCAACTGTGTTATCGACAGCGCCGCCTTTGGCGCCCAGATCCGCAGGGAGCTGGAGGCCGATTTTCATGCGGCCCGGCAGGTTACGCTGGGTGACCATGAGAAACGCGGGGGCGCGCTGCGCTTCCTGGAGAAGATCGTAAATCTGTTCAGCTGGTTTTTGTAAGGGCCATGCCATGTCAAAGGGGTTCGGAATTATGAGACAAACGGGATTGAGAAAAGTCGGAACGTTGCTGGTTTTGCTCGCCTTCCTG
Organism: Deltaproteobacteria bacterium; assembly: GCA_021779135.1. Classification (GTDB taxonomy): domain Bacteria; phylum Desulfobacterota; class Desulfuromonadia; order Geobacterales; family Pseudopelobacteraceae; genus CAIPTY01. The sequence goes on along the minus strand of JAJYBH010000004.1, from coordinate 36,478 downwards.
TCTTTCCCGGCGCTTTCGCTCGCCGGGGAACCATTTGGATATCTCAGCCCGGGAGAGCTCAAGGGGATGATTGAGCGGAACACCCCGGGCCTGGTGATCATCGACTCACGGTCGTCGAGCCAGTTCGAGGAGGCCCATATCAAGGAGGCGGTCAACATCCCGCTTGAAGTAATGGAGAAGGACGCAGCGCTCCCGAAGGTCCTGAAAGACTCCAGGCTGGTGTTCTACTGCAGCGGCAACACCTGAAGGGGGAGTGCGGATGCGGCGCGTGTCGCCGTCGAGCGTGGCTTTACCAAGGTCTTTGTGTTGAAAAAAGGGTTGCCGGCATGGCAAACCGCCGGGTATCCGCTGGAGAAGGGTGCCGCGCGGCGGGGGGTGCTGCCGTGAGGTCTCGCTGGAAGCCCGTCAACGCCTGGATCTCCTGAGCATCCAGCGGAACCAGATGCGGGTGAGCAGTTCCGCCAGAAGGGCTGCCGGACGGGATTCGAAACGAGATTTCAGTCGGCGCTCGTAGAGCTCAAGCCACCTGGGCTCGACCTGATCGGGGCCCTTACCGGTGCAATAGGCGCGGTGGACATCCAGCCAGAAAAAAAGCTGCCAGGCGTTGCTGGCGACATGGCGTCCGGTGCCCCGCCAGAAGGACTGCCGCCAGGTGCTGTCGTGTCCGTCGATCAGGCCGCGGACGTTGTTCAATAGGGGCAACAGCAGCAAGCGGCCGTCGGCGCCGCTGTTCCGGTAGAGATCCGGCATGGCCCGCAGCAACTCGTCCCAGCCGATTGCCACGGCGTTGACGATGATCACATTGGCCACCTGCCGCTCGTAGAACCCCTCCTGCTCAAACCTTCGGGCCGAAGTGGAGATGTCTGTCGGCAACAGCAGCCATTCTCCGCGTTCTGCCACCATTGCGGCCAAACGGATATCTTCCAGATAGGGCCATGATTCGTCGAAGCGGCCGAGTTGTTCGAAATCGACGCGACCAAGCAGATAACCCTGGTCTCCACGGATGCAGTCGGCGCGGTTCAGGCGGGCCTTTGACTCATTAAAATAGTAGGCGAGAGAAGGTTGATGCTCCTGGCGGCGGAAACGAAGCCTGAATCTGGCCGCTACGGGTTTTGTGGTTTCCCGCAACCTGTTCCGGTATGCCGCAACGGCGATCCGCAGCGCGTCTGTCGCGCTGAAACGGGAATCTGCGTGCAGGAACAGCAGCAGATCGCTTCTGGCGGCAGCGGCGCCGGCATTCATCTGCCGGCCCCGGCCACGAGGGGTGTTGACGGTGTGCACGGGAAACGCCGCCCTGTCTCCCAGTTCGCGGCATACCTGTTGTGAGCCGTCAATGGAGCCGCCATCGCAGAGGATAACTTCGTAGACGGCACCCGTCTGCGCCGCAAGGCTGGCAAACAGGCCGGGCAGCTCGGAGGCCTCGTTGAGGAGCGGCACTATCAGTGATATATCAGGGGGCGTTGTGAGCATGGGCGGTGACAGTGTATCGCAATGAGGTAGTATTGCAATCCGAAGATTGGACCGGCCTGATCGACACCCACTGCCATCTGGATCTGGAGCCATTGTCGTTGCGGCTGGCGGAGGTCGTAAACTGTGCACATCAAGCCGGTGTAACGCAGTTTGTGGTGCCGGGAGTGCATCCCGATGGCTGGGCACGCATGGCTGCTACAGCGGAGCGGCACGCGGGAATCTCCCCGGCCTTTGGCATTCACCCCATGCACGCGGCCCTGGCGGATGACGATAACCTGTCGCGGTTGGCGGAGCGAGCATCTACCGGCGTGGCCATCGGTGAAATCGGGCTTGATCCGGCCTACGCGGTGTCGCTGGAGCGCCAGGAGCGGGCCTTCCGTGACCAACTAAGCCTGGCTGTCTCGCTCGGGCTGCCTGTTCTGGTGCACTGCCGACGGACCTTTCAGCGGACGCTTCGCGTCCTGCAGGAGGAGCGTGTCCATCAGGTGGGCGGTATTATGCATGCCTTTTCCGGTTCTCCTGAAATGGCCAGGGAGTTCATTCGGCTCGGGTTTGTCATTTCGATATCAGGCGTTATTACCAGAAATTCAGCTGTCAGACCGCTCAGGGTTGTTCGTGAACTGCCCCTGGAGTGTCTTGTGCTGGAGACCGACGCGCCAGACCTGACGCCGCAGCGCTATCGGGGACAATCCAATCAGCCGGCCTATATCGTCGAAACGCTTCGTGCGGTGGCCGGAACCAAGGGAGTTGAACCGGCAGTGGTGGCTCATTCCAGCCGTGCCGCCACTCTCAGGATCCTTGAAAAACTACCGGCTGCTTGAACGCTGTATTTTAGCGACAGGTTATGCTAGCATCCGTTTCGCAATTATTACATCCACAATGGAGACAACCATGAAGTTTTCCCTGCTGGTGCTTCTGTCGCTATTTATGAGCCTTGAAGGGTGTACCATGTTTACTGCCTGGAAGAGCATCCCGCCGCCCGGAGGATGCGACCAGTGCCACACCGTGCCAATCAGCGCCAACTGGCAGATTGCGTATCAGGTGGCAACCGTGGCTGACGAGCGCGGCCGCCAGTCATTCCAAACTCCTGAATACAATCTTGCCCTGAAAGGGAAACAGGAATCGCCAATCGACACGAAAAAAGTCGAAGAGCTGCGCTGTTTTGAATGCCACAAGGCGCCTACCCCCGCCCACCGCGACCGGTTGGGCCGGTTTCATCACTAAATGCCAGTGGTTGTTTCGGTAGAATATCACTGAAAGACTCCCGCCGGTATGTGGAGCAGGCGGAAATTTCTTCAGACGCTGTATTTTTCTGCTGATCAGGGTCATAATTCAGCCCTCAGCCGAAATGTTTTTAAGAGTGTACTCACATGAATAAAAAAAACTTGACAGACACGACCTTCCGAGTATATTTAGAAATCGTTTTTAAAACCATGCGCATAGCGTTTAAATGGTAAATTCAAAAAAAGAGGTGACGTAATGAAAAAGCTGATCACATTGACACTGGTACTTGCTCTTGCAACTGTATTCGCTGCTGGCTGCAAGAAAAAAGAAGAAGCTCCTGCTGAAGCTCCTGCCCCTGCTGTTGAGGCACCGAAGCCAGTTCAGGCTCCGATGACTGCTAAAGGTGGAGTTACAACTACCACTACTACTACAACTGCTCCTGCAGAAGCTCCCAAGAAGTAATTCTGAAGCCATCTTCAGTCTGAAAAGCCTGCGGGATTTCCCGCAGGCTTTTTTGTATCCGGCGTTTGGCGAGAGGACATTGAGATGCACGAGATGTCGATTACCCAGGGGATCATTGATATATGCGAGAAGCACGCCGGTGGCCGGCGGGTGCTTTCGGTCGATATTGAGATCGGCGAGCTGAGCAGCGTGGTCCCCGATGCCGTCCAGTTCTGCTTTGAAGCCTGCAGTCAGGGTACGCTGCTGCAGGGGGCGCATCTCAATATTATCCGCGTCCCCGGATGCGGTCACTGTATGGATTGCGGTGCCGACACGCCGCTGGCGGCTCTATTCGGCGCGTGCCGGAGTTGCGGGGGGTACCGGGTGACGATTGTTTCCGGCGAGGAGATGCGTGTCAGGGAAATCGAGGTAGTTGATTAAAAAAGGGCGCTGCGATCATGCAGCGCCCTTTCTCGTTGGTGGGGTCAGTCGTTGAAGCCGAATCCCTGGGCGGACCTGTGGAACTGCTCCCAGTGTTCCGGTGAGCGCCACAGGCTGGACAGGATCAGCTGGCGCATGTGCAGGAACTCTTTCGGCAGGCGGTCATACATCTTGACGAAGAGCTCTTCGTGAGAAACGATTTCTTCCTTCCAGACATCACGATCAACGGACATCAACTCGTAGAACTGTTCGCGGCTTACATCGTCCAGTCCGGTCCAGTCCAGATCTTCATAGCGGGGCATCCAGCCGAGCGGGCTCTCAACTGCAGCCGCATGACCGTTAACGCGCTCCACGATCCACTTGAGGATACGCATATTTTCACCGTAGCCCGGCCAGAGGAACTTGCCGTTGGCATCCTTACGGAACCAGTTCACGCTGAAAATGCGGGGCGGCTTGGGTGTGGTCCGTCCGACCTGAAGCCAGTGGGCAAAATAATCGGCCACATGATACCCGCAGAAGGGGAGCATGGCAAAGGGATCACGACGGACATTGCCGACGGTCCCGGTAGCGGCGGCAGTGGTTTCCGACCCCATGGTGGCGGCCAGGTAGACACCGAAGTTCCAGTTGAATGACTGGTAGACCAGGGGGATGACGTCGTTGCGGCGGCCACCGAAGATGAAGGCCCCGATCGGCACCCCTTTCGGGTTTTCCCACTCCGGATCGATGGAGGGGCACTGCCCGGCCGGAGAGGTAAAGCGGGAGTTGGGGTGGGCGGCGTTCCGGCCGCAATCCGGGGTCCAGGGATTTCCTTGCCAGTCGGTCAGGTGCGCGGGCTTCTCGTCGGTCATTCCCTCCCACCAGACGTCACCATCCGGGGTCAGCGCCACGTTGGTAAAGATCGAGTTGCCGGCGCAGGAGGCCATTGCGTTCGGGTTCGTCTTGGCCGAGGTGCCGGGGGCTACGCCGAAGAAGCCGTACTCCGGGTTGATGGCGTAGAGCCTTCCATCAGGACCGGGTTTGATCCAGGCGATATCGTCGCCAACGGTGGTGATTTTCCAGCCGCTCTTGCTGAAGCTTTCCGGCGGAACCAGCATGGCCAGGTTGGTCTTGCCGCAGGCGCTGGGGAATGCGGCGCCCAGATAGGTTTTTTCACCCTTCGGTGATTCGATCCCCAGGATAAGCATGTGCTCTGCCAGCCAGCCTTCGTCTTTGGCGATCTTTGAGGCGATGCGCAGTGCCAGGCATTTCTTTCCGAGCAGGGCATTACCGCCGTAACCGCTGCCGTACGACCAGATCGAACGCTCCTCGGGGAAGTGAACGATGTATTTTTCCTTGTTGCAGGGCCAGGGCACGTCCTTCTGGCCCGGTTCAAGCGGAGCGCCTACCGAGTGCAGACAGGGGACGAATTCGCCGTCGCCGAGAACATCTGTGACCGCCTTGCCCATGCGGGTCATGATACGCATGTTGGCGGCGACATACGGGGAGTCGGAAATCTCGACGCCTATTTTTGCGATCGGCGAGCCGAGAGGCCCCATGCTAAACGGGATGACATACATGGTGCGGCCCTTCATGCAGCCCTTGAAGAGCTTTGTCAGGGTTTCCTTCATCTCTTTGGGGTTCATCCAGTTGTTGGTCGGTCCGGCATCCTGTTTGGATATGCTGCAGATGAAGGTGCGGTCTTCAACACGGGCCACATCGCCGGGATCAGAGCAGGCCAGATAGCTGTTGGGTCGTTTTTCCTGATTCAGTTTCTTGAAGGTTCCGCTCTGCACAAGCTGATTGCAGAGCTCATCATACTCCTCCTGCGAACCGTCACACCAATGGATCTTCTCAGGTTGACACAGTTCCGCAACCTCAGCTACCCATTTAACCATTTGCAAGTTCCTCACTTCATAACTCATACACTGTTTCCTCCCCACGATAGTGAACTTCTTAATAACGTAGAACGGGTGCATCTAAATCCGAAATGTTTATCGATATTAAATAACATGGCAGGCGCCAAAATGCAAAAGCGTTTTATCGCGAGATGGAAAATAATTATCAAGGAGTTAACTCCGATCAACATGAAAATATATCTGCAGCTGTACTGAGCGCCTCCGGATGTCGGAACAAATTTTAGGCAAAGTAAAGCGTGACAGCCACGGGATCACTGATTGGGTAATGGAATATTGCGGGGGGCGTCAGGCAGGGAAATTTAAAACGGGCCGCAAAAGGCAACGGCTCGCTCAATGCAGGCGGTTCAGCGTTGCAGGGGGAAACCGTTGCGGTACCAGCCGACAATGCCGTCAGTCATGTTAAACACCTCTTTGTAGCCGTTGCTGGAGAGATACTCGGCCACCGGTTTCGAGCGCGAACCGACGGCACAGTAGACCAGAATGGCCCTGTTTCTGGGTACTTCCTTCAGGCGGCGCTCGAAGTCGCTGATCGGAATCAGGACGCTGCCGGGGATCCTGGCCTGGCTGTTCTCCTGCGGAGTGCGGACATCCAGAAGAAATATATTCTTGTTCTTAACCAGGAGTGCCTTGGCTTCACGGGATGAAATGTTCCGGACACCGGCATGGGCCAGGGACCACGTCATACTGACAGCCAGTGCCGCCATGACAACCGCCTTCAACATTTTCAACTCCTTTGGCATGCAGTGAATGGCGTTTCTTGCCGTTACACTTCGAGCGAATACCCCACCAGAGCCACCTGAAACTCCTTCGGGATCTCCCTCGACAAGCGTGCCGATGCGGCAAAACCGGTACAGTGACTGGCCGCCACCTTTTTTACCCCCCAATCCTTCAGGGCGGAGATTGTCATCTCAAGCTGGTCCTGCCCACAGAAGCCGAGGTGCGTGCCGCCGATCACGGCATGGATATCACGCCGGCCGCTCAGATAGGCGATGTGTTCCAGCGTATTGATCAGTCCGGCATGACAGCATCCCAGGAGGACAACCAGCCCCCGTTCCGTATCCAGAATCAGCGATTGGTCGTCCGGAGTGATGTCCAGGTCCTGGCCGGTGCAGTCGCGGTACAGACCCTGGTCGCCGGTTTCAAATGCGGTCACACGCGGCACCTCACCGGTCAGGGATATGCCGGGAGCGATCTCGCGATACTCTTTGGAAAGCACGATAGTCCCCCCGGCAGCCTCGATCTGGTCGCGACCGTGCGGTATCCCGATCGGATAACATTCGCCGGTATCCTTGAGGCGAAAACGGGGTGTGAAAATGCCGGGGTGGGCGTGAACCTGTTTGGGACCGCACTCCGTCAGCAGTGGCAGCAGGCCCCCGGTATGGTCGAAATGCCCGTGCGAGATGACTACGTTTTGCACCTTCGCAAGATCCTTGTTCATGCGGCGGGCATTGTGCAGCAGCGTCAAGCCCTGGCCGGTGTCGAACAGCAGCGGTTCTCCCTGCGATGGTTCAATCAGTGCCGAGAAACCATGTTCGCCTAATGTTCCGCTGATGGGGCCGGCGGAATTCTCACAGAGGATGGTGATGCGGTATCTCATTTGGTGCAGCAGCTCTTCGGAAAACGGGGCACACCCATTTTTCCCAGGATGTTGAACATCGGGCAGAACTGGGTGAAGCCGGACTGGAACAGGTTCAGCCCCACGAAGCCGGTGAACCAGAGCCAGTTGGGCGAGTGGAAGTGGGCCAGCAGCAGCGAGATCATGACAAATGAGCCGGCTACGATGCGGACGATACGTTCGATATAGAATTCTTCTTTCATGATGAAACTCCTTGGTTTTAAAGTCCCCCTTTAAAAAGGGGGATTTAGGGGGATTTGCAGTTGACGATAAAATCAAATCCCCCCTGCCCCCCTTTGACAAAGGGGGAAATTTGTTATTTTCTGCCCAGCATTTCGGCTATCTTTCCCGCCACCTCGCCGGTCAGTTGCGGGCAGGCCCCCTTGTGGGTCTGGCGAATGGTCTTGCAGCAGGTTACTCCGTATTTTTCCTTGAACCAGATGTGCAGTTCCTTGGTCAGGTGTGTGGTTGCCTTTTTGTCGTGCAGGACCAGCCCCAGGGCCACCGTCCCCCCCGCCACCGCCCCGCAGATGCAGCCCGCGGAAGAGCCGCCGCCGAAGCCCGCTACGGCCCCCACCACGGCCTGCGGCACGTCAGGCGCGAAATGCTTGCGGATGGCCTCCATGACCGCCTCGGCACAGTGATGCGTACCGGAACGATAGAGTGCCTCGGCTTCCAGATGGCAGATCTCCGCCAGTTCCACGCCTTCCAGTGACGGATGTGCCTTTTTCGACCAGAACATCACACACTCTCCTTTATTTCAACCGGCTGGTGCCGTTCCTTCCAACTCTGTACCAGATAGTACAGTATAGGTATTGTAACACGGGACAGGGTAGTCGAGGCAATCTCCCCGAACATCATGGCCAGGGCCAGCCCCTGGAAGATCGGATCGAAGACGATTACAAAGCTGCCCACCACCACGGCGGCGCCGGTCAGCAGCATGGGGCGGAAACGGACGGCACCGGCCTCGATGATGGCCTCGTCCAGCGCCATGCCTTCGCGGCGCTTCATCTCGGCGAAGTCGATCAGGATGATCGAGTTACGCACGATGATCCCGGCCAGGGCGATAAAGCCGATCATGGAGGTGGCGGTGAAGAAGGCGCCAAACAGGGCGTGCCCCGGCAGGATGCCGATCAGGGTCAGCGGGATGGGGGCCATGATCACCAGCGGGGTGGTAAAGTCCTTGAACCAGGCCACCACCAGGATGTAGATCAGGACCATCACGGCGCCAAAGGCGATCCCCAGGTCGCGGAAGACCTCGTAGGTGATGTGCCATTCACCGTCCCACTTCATGCCCATATGATCCTCGCTCCAGGGCTGGTGCGCTGCCAGGACTTCGATCTTCGAGCCATCCGGGGTCGCCAGGTCGGCGATCTCTTTCTGCATCTTGAGAATCGCATAGACCGGCGCCTCGATTTCACCGGCCACGTCGCCGATCACATACACCACGTTCTTCAGGTTTTTGCGATAGAGGGTCTTTGCCTCGTTACCGGTTGATACCCGCACCAGTTGGGAGAGCGGCACGTTCCCCTTCGGGCCGGAAACGTAGATCGCGGAGAGGTCGGCAACCGAGCTGCGCTGTCCGGCGGGCAGGCGCAGATTGATGTAGACCGGTTCCTTCTCCCGGGGGAGATGCAGCAGGCCGGTATTCTCCCCTCCCAAGGCGATGGCCAGGGTTCGGGCCACATCCTCGACGGCTATGCCGGAGAGGGCGGCCTTTTCGCTGTCCACGGCAAAGGTCACCTTACGCTGGTCATCTTCGCGGTACATATCCACATCCACCACGCCGCTGGTTTTGGCCAGGATATCCCTGACTTTGCGGGCAACATCGGCGCGAGCGGCATCATCAGGCCCATAGATCTCGGCCACCAGCGTGGCCAGTACCGGCGGCCCGGGGGGGATTTCGGCCACCTTGACCCGCGCACCATACCTGTCGGCGATGGCCTTGACCAGCGGCCGGATGCGTTTGGCAATGTCGTGGGACTGATCCTTGCGCTCATCCTTGGGCAGCAGGTTGACCTGGATGTCGGCCAGGTTGGGCCCCTTGCGCAGGTAGTAGTGCCGTACCAGGCCGTTGAAGTTGAAGGGGGCGCTGGTGCCGATGTACAACTGGAAATCGGTTACTTCCGGTACCGTGCGCAGGGCATCGCCCATCTCGCGAGTCATGCGGGCGGTCTGCTCCAGTGATGTCCCGTCCGGTGCGTCGATGATCACCTGCAGCTCGTTCTTGTTGTCGAAGGGGAGCATCTTGACGGTCACGGCCTTGAAGTAGATCAGGGAGCAGGAGAGCAGCAGCAGGGCTACGACTGCTGACAGAAAACCGTACCGCAGACCCTTCTCGTGGATCAGGCGGCCCATCCAAAGTCGGTAGAATGCGGTGAGTTTCGAGTCCTCCGGCGGCTCGCCCGAGCCGTGATGGGACTCGCCCTTCATGAAACGGAAGGCAAAGTAGGGGGTGACGATAAAGGCGATCAGCATGGAAAAGAGCATGGCCATGCTGGCTCCGACCGGGATCGGGCGCATGTAGGGTCCCATCAGGCCGCCGACGAAACCCATCGGCAGGATGGAGGCGATCACGGCAAAGGTGGCCAGCACCGTCGGGTTGCCGATCTCATCGACCGCCTGGATGGCCGCTTCGAGCGGTTCCATGAACGTGGTGGTGAAGTAGCGGTGGATGTTCTCCACTACCACGATGGCATCGTCCACCAGGATGCCGATGGAGAAGATCAGGGCAAAGAGGGTGATGCGGTTGAGGGTATAGCCGATCAGGTAGAAGATCAGCATGGTCAGCGCCAGGGTGACCGGAATGGCGATAGCAGCTACCGCACCGGCCCGCCAGCCCATGAAGATGGCGATCAGGATCGTAACGGAGATAGCCGCCAGGAACATGTGGAACAGCAACTCGTTGTTCTTCTCCCGGGCGGTCTCGCCGTAGTTGCGGGTGACCGTGACCTGAACATCGGAGGGGATGGTCTTCCCCTTGAGGGATTCGACCCTTTTGACCAGATCCTCGGCAACCCAGGTGGCGTTGGCGCCCTTGCGCTTTGCCACGGATATCGTCACCGCGGCATAGTCCTGAGCGGCTTTTCCGGACAACTCCTTGGCATGGGCGGCCGGGCCGAGCCCCATGAAGACGTAGTCCCGCGGTTCCTGCTCGCCGTCCCGGACCTGTGCGACGTCAGACAGGTACACCGGTTTGCCGTTGAACACACCGACCACCAGGCGGTTTACCGAGTCGGCATTATCCAGGAATCCGCCGGTCTCCACCAGGGTATTCCTGTTGTCCCCGGAAAATGAGCCGGATGGCAGGGAGGCATTGCCCTTCTGCAGTGCCCCGGCCACCTGCAGGGGGGAGAGGCCGTAGCCGGCCAGCCGGCCCGCATCCAGGGTGACCCGCATCTGGCGGGACAAACCGCCCTTGATCTCAATCGCGGCACTGTTCTCGCTCTTTTTCAGCTCATCGGCCACTTCCCGGGCCAGAGTCCTCAGGGTGCCGTGGTCGTAGCGTTCCGACCAGAGTGTCAGGGTCAGAATCGGCACATCGTCGATAGATTTCGGCACAACCAGCGGCTGACCGGCCCCCGGGGGCAGAATGTCCCGATTGCTCATAACCTTGTTGTAGAGCTTGACCAGCGACTCCTCCATCGGCTGCCCCACCAGGAAGCGCACGGTGATGATGCCCATGCCGGGCCGGCTCATGGAATAGAGGTACTCGACCCCCTTGATCTCCCACAATTTGCTTTCGAGAGGTTTGACCACCCGCTCCTGGACCTCTTGCGGCGACGAACCGGGCAGTGGCAGGTAGATGTCGACCATGGGAACGACAATCTGCGGTTCCTCTTCGCGGGGGGTCATCCGGATGGCAAAGACGCCCAGCAGCAAAGAGGCGCCTACGATCAGGGGGGTCAGCTTCGAATTGATGAAGGCCCGGGCTATTTTGCCGGCAAAACCGAGCTGTTGCATGGGTATAAACTCCAGTTGGGTGTGGGCGGTCAGCGTCCGAAGGTGCCGGTTTTGATCTCTTTCAGTACGCCGTTTCTGAATGTCAGGTAGTGAACGAGGGTGTTGGGCCCCTCATTGTAGGTCCATTCCTCGACCTCGATATAGCGGACCCTGCCGTTGAAGGTCTCTTCGCTGTCGGTCCGCTTGATCTTGTTGGTGGGCGGGTCGCATTTGACCATGACCTCTGAAATGGAATCGCCGCTGGAGACGATGCTGCCATTGGGGCAGCGGAAGTTGTCGGCAAAGGCTGCGCCGGAGAGGAAAAGGAGTGCCATTGCCAGGATGAGAGACAATTTCATCTATTGCACCCTTGCCCCTTCACTGACCTTTTCCACATTGGCAGTCGCCACCCGGTCGCCATCCGACAGGCCCGAGAGTATCTCCACCCTGTCTCCGACTGTTTTGCCGACCTTGACCAGCCGCATGCGGGCGATATTTTCATTGCTGACCGTCCAGACCGAGGTCAGGGCGCCATGCGCGACTACCGCATTTCTTGCCACCAGCATACCCTTGGCGGTACTTCCGAGAGAAATTACACCGCGCCCGAACAGTCCGGATTTGAGCCCCTTCTGGCCAAGATTGATCTTGGCGGTGTAGGTGCGGCTGGCCGGGTCGGCCGAGGGGACAATTTCGGCGATTTTTGCGACAAAGGGGGTGGTGATCGAATCAAGGGTCACCTGTACTGGTGCGCCCGCCCTGACCGAGGCTGCAATACCCTCCGGAATAGCCAGCTCCAGCTGGTAGCTTCCCTCATCCTCGATGGTCATCAGGGGCTGGGCCGGAAAGACCGTTGCCCCCAGATCAGCCTGTCTGGCGGTGACGATGCCCGAGATCGGTGCCACTATCCGTGTGTATCCGGCCATGGTACCCGCTGCCCGTGCCCCCTCCCGGGCCTGTCTGAGGCGCGACCCGGCCCGGGCGACAGCCTGTGCCGCCAGGTCCCGCTCGGTCTGCTTGACGTCGAACTCCTGACGGCTGACGGCCTGTTCGGTGAAGAGCTTCTGGTAGCGCTCGAAGGTCGTGTCAGCCAGACCTTTTCTGGACACGGCCTCATCCAGTCCCCGTTGCGCATCTTCGATACCGGCTGAGGCTGCGGCAGCGGTGGCCTGGTTCTCCTGGGCATCCAGCTGCGCCAGGAGCTGACCTTTCCTGACCCGATCCCCTTCCCGCACCCGGAGCACGCTGATGGTGCCGGGGATACGGGCTGAAACAACGGCACTGGTGTGTGCGCGGACCGTACCGACAACCTCCTGTGTTACCGGCAGGTTAGCGGATTTCACGGTTTCAACAGTGACCCCCGTGACAACAACGGCCGGTTCCGCCTGACGGTTGCCGGCCTCGTGCCCTTTCCCCGGGCAGCCGGCCAAAGCCAGCATCAGCGCTGAAGCAGCTGCCATACGAGATATGAACGATATCATTTAGTTATCTCCTTCAAAAAAATCCCCGAGGTGTAGTAAACCTGTCCGCTGGCCAGGGCATGGTTGGCTTCGGCTTCCACGAGGCTGGCGCGCGTCTGGTTCAGCGCGCTCTGGGCATCCAGCAACTCTGACATGGTTGCCAGGGAATTTTCAAAACGCCTGCTCAGCAGGCGCACCGTTTCTTCCGCGTCCTGCAGGGCATGGCGGGCCACATCCCGGCGTTTTTCCATCTCGTCGCGGCGCAGCAGGCTTTCCTGTACCTGATAGGCGGCTTCTTGTACCGCATTCTCCAGTGTCTCGGCCGCTGCGGACCGTCCGGCGGTTGCCCTGTCACTCTCCCGACAGCGGCGAAATCCGTCAAATATCTGCCATTTTAAGGTTATTCCCGCCAGCCAGGCATCGTTATCGTTTCCGAAAGGTGTATGCTCGGCATTCATCTGGTATGAAGCGAACGCTCCGGCTGATGGCAGATAGGCGCTGCGGGCGAGTTTAACGGCGGCAGCGGATTTCTCCAGATCGGTACGAGCCAGGCGCAGATCAATTCTATTCTCGAGCGCGGCTGCCATCAGCCCCTGTTCCTGGAAAGGAGCTGAAAAACCGGCGAAAGGCTCGGCCGGTTCAATACGGCTGCCATTGTTGCTTCCCACGACCAGCGCCAGCCGCATCTGGGCCAGAACCAGATTGTTGTCGGCGGTGATGAGCTGCGATTCGATCGCTGCCAGATGTGTGCGCGCCCTCAGTTCGTCCGATTTGAGGCCAATGCCGGTCTCATTGCGGACGGTTGCCAGTCGCATGTTTTCGCGGGCTTCACTCATGGCCTGTTCAGCCGAAGTTCGATGTGCCGCGGCCTTTTGAGCTTCCAGGTAGGTCTGGAAAACCTGGAAGGCGATGCTCTGCCGGGTCCCTTCCAGCCCCAGCGCCCCTTTTTCGGCGTCTTTCACCGCCATCTCGCGCATAGGAGCGGTCGACGGATTATAGAGCGGTTGCTGGATTGTCAGGGCGGTCTTGAAATCATGGTGCGCCGCCGGGTGGTTGAGGTTGTTGATCAGAAAATCATTCTGACTGAAGCGCCCCTCGTCAAGCTTCATCATAAAGGTCTGGGTCGGCGCGTTGGAGGCGGCAAAGGCCTCTTCAAAGAAGATGCCGGGGTAATAGCGCGAGCTGGCAATGGCGACGCCCTGACCGGCCGCGTCGGAGGTGTACCCGGCCGCCTTGATGAGGTGATTATACTCCAAGGCCGTGCCGATGGCCTCTTTCAGGGTCATGCGCCGGACCTCCGGTCCCGTGGATGCCGCGCTGACGGGTTGAACCGTTGTCACGATACAGAGTGCCAGTAGTGCGAAGAATAGTTTCACATGCAACTCCAGTCCACATTCAATATATGAAAAACAATATATATTGCCATGAGAAAAGTCAAGTACAACCTGTCTTATCTTTATATCGGGAAATCGGGCAATTGCAATCCGAGCCGCGGTTTCAGCAACGAAAAAAGCCGGAAGGCGGTGGACACCTTCCGGCTTTCAATATGCCGGTCAACAGTATGTTAAATGAGGATTACTTCTCGATCACAAACTCATCCCTTCTGTTCTTGGCCCAGGCTGCTTCGTCATCGCCCATGACAGCCGGCTTTTCCTTGCCGTAGCTGATGATGGAAAGGCGCTCCGGCTGTACGCCCAGGGTGATCAGATACTGCATGGCTGATTTAGCGCGACGCTCCCCAAGGGCAAGGTTGTATTCCGCCGACCCGCGTTCATCGCAGTTACCCTCGATCTTGATCCTTGTGGCCGGCTTGGATTTCAGCAGCATCTCGGCGTTCTTGGTGAGGGTGTTGCGGGCATCCTGACGCAGGTCGGAGCTGTCGAAGTCAAAGTAGATCGGTTCAAAGGCCGAGACCTCTTCCACGGCTTTGCCCGTCTGGGCTTCGGCGGGCTTAATAGCTTCAGCGACTCGATTCTCCACGGGTGCGGCGGGTTCCTCGCTCTTGGCACCAGGCTGCTGAGCCGGCTTCAACTGCTCGACTTTAACCGTTGCCGCGGCAGGCTCTTCGGTCTTGACAGCTTCCTTGTTTGCACAGCCGCCGGCCACCAGGGCCGTCATGCTCAGTGCCGCCAGCAGTAACATCATTCTTTTTCTCATCTTTCATTCTCCTATGCTTGGTTTCTTAGGCTCACCGCCTGGTTTGTTAAAAAATATGCTCAAAGTATACATCAGGCCTGACGTATTGCAATCGATAATTCGGAATAAATCAAAAATATCAGAGAGATAGCACGAAATACGGTCTGTCAGCGCGTGGACCAGGCCGGCTGCGTCGCGCTCCCCTTGCCCCGGCTGACCCGCGTCTGACCGCTGCCATCGCCGCGCATGACATAGATCGCCTCGCCGCCGCGCTTGGAGCTGAAGGCAATGAAACGGCCGTCCGGGGACCAGGCCGGGTTCTCGTTGCTGCCGGAACTGGTAAGCTGGGTGTCACCCGTTCCGTCGGCATTAATGGTGTAGATCTGGAAACCGCCAGACTGCATGCGGGCATAGGCGATCTTATCCCCCTTGGGGGACCAGCGGGGATTGACGTTATATGCGCCGGCGGTGGTCAGGCGGCGAACGTTTTTTCCATCGGAGTTCATCACGAATATCTGCGGCTTGCCCAGGCGGTCGGAAACGAAGGCGATCCGGGTGCCGTCGGGCGACCAGACCGGCGAAACCTCGATGGCCTCGGAATGCGTCAGGCGGATCGGGTGACTGCCATCCCGGGCCAGGGTGTAGATTTCGGCATTTCCATCCTTGCTCAGGGCCAGGGCGATCCTGGAGCCGTCGGGCGACCAGGTCCCGGTGATATTGAGGCCCTTGCGGCTGGAGACCGGCACCTCGACCGTATTGGACAGGGCCCGCTTGTAGAGATCGGGATTGCGACGCTTGTAGGACGTGAAGAGTATTTCGCGCCCGTCGGGTGAAAAGTCGGGGTTGAGGTTGATGGAGCCGTTTCTGGTCAATTGCAGCAGGTTGTGGCCGTCCCAGTTCATGATGACGATCTCCTTGTTTCCGGTCTGGCTGGAAACGTAGGCGATATGCGTGGTGAAACAGCCCTTTTCTCCGGTCAAGGCAAGCATGATCTCATCGGCAAAGGCATGGGCAAAATAGCGCAGGTCCTTTGTCCTTCCCAGATAGCGCCTGGCGGTCATCATCTTCTGGTTGACGACGTCGAACAGCCGGTACTCGACCGTCAGGTTATCGCCCTTGACACTGTATTCTCCCCGCACCAGCAGCTCGAAACCGGCGGCTGTCCAGGGCAGAAATGCCGTTTCGGCCAGGCGGCCCCCGGACAAGGCGGATTGTGGGCGTGTCTCCGCCTGGGCAATCCCGGACATATTCATGTCGAAAGTGATTACATCAGCCATCTCGGTGGCTACTGTGTTTCCCGTTGTTGTATCCAGATTCCGTGGCGCCTCCACGGCCAGCTTCAGCTGGCGGTTGCCGGGTGCGGTTACCTCGATGTAGTCGTTCTGAGCGAAGGATTGATAGGGAAGAGCCAGAAGCAGAAATATAAGGAGACGAAATGTAGTTTTCATTGATGACCTCGTTTAGCGCTGATTTGGAGACACACCCTCGCGATTGAAGATGACTCCCAATTCAAACATCCTGTGGTTGGGAGGAGGAGGGAATTTCTCGCTGGCCAAATCGATCGCCCGCAGCACGGAGATTTCGAAGGCCGGGTCGCCGCTGCTGCTTTCGGTCTTTTTGCGGGATAGTTTCCCATTGGCATCGATGAAAATCCGGACGACCATTCTGGGGTTTTTGCTGTTGTAGCTGATCGTGTCGCGGAAGGCATCAATAAGGCGCGACTTGATATAGGCTTCGTAGCTGCTGCCTTCCTCCTTGCCGCTGGCGGCAGGCATGCCGGACCGGCCGCTCCCCTGGTTTTTTACCTTTTCCCGCAGGCGTTTCAGCGCGTCTTCTGCCTGTCTGGCCTCGGCCTGCCGCTCCAGTTTGGCCATGCGCTCGGCAAATTCGGCCGATGATTCAACGGAAGGATTCTTCCCCGCGGCGGATGTTTTCGGAGGTTTGGCCGTCAGTGCTGCCGTGGCCGGCTTGGCCGGGACCGGCAGGGCCATGGGGGCAGCAGGTGTTTTCGGAGGGGCGGGCGCCGGTTGCGAGTTGCCTGCTTTTGGGGACGGGTTGCCGGCCCGCGGGGCCGCCACCGGCAGGTTGACGACATCCACGTAATAGGTTTCCTGTATCTTCATGGGCGGCATGTGACTGCCATACCAGGCCAGTAACAAAAAAACCGCCATGTGGATGACGGCTGAAGCGGTAAAACAGGCACCGATACCGGTGTCTACTTTTGATGTCCTGGCGCCCATTATTTCGCTGCCGGCTCCGTCACCATGCCGAGGCGCTCGATGCCGGCGCCCTTGATATCGGCCATTGCCCTGACGACCTCACCATAAGGGACCCCGGCATCAGCCTTGAGAAAAACCTCTTTCTTCTCCCGGTTGGCAAACATGCTGCTAAGCCTGTCACGCAGGTCCGAGGCGGGTATTTCGTCCCTGTTGATAAAGGTCTTGCCGTTTTTGTCGACCGAGACGACCACGGCCTCATCCTGAGGTGTCATGGCCTTGGTGTTGGCCTTGGGGAGGTTTACCTGCACCCCCTGCTGCATCATCGGCGCGGTTACCATAAAGATCACCAGCAGCACCAGCATGACGTCCACCAGCGGAGTGACGTTGATTTCCGCCATGATACCCCGGTTGTCGTTACGTCCACCCATGGCCATGGTCTATTTCCCCGAAATATTGCGCTGCACGATGTTGAGGAACTCGGTGGAGAAGCTGTCCATCTCGTTGATCAGGACACGGATCTTGTGCTGGAAATGGTTGTAGGCCATAACTGCCGGGATGGCTGCCACCAGGCCGATGGCGGTGGCAATCAGCGCCTCGGCAATACCGGGAGCAACCACGGCCAGGGAGGCGGAGCCGGTCTTGCCGATCCCCTCGAAGGCGGTCATGATGCCCCAGACCGTGCCGAACAGGCCGATGAAGGGGGAGGTGGAGCCGGTGGTGGCCAGGAAGGTCAGGTATTTTTCCAGGCGGGTGATCTCTGAGTTGGTGGCGCGGCGCAGGGCGCGGGACACATTCTCGATGCCGCCCAGATCGGTGCTGAGGGCGCTGCCTTCACTGGCCCCGTTTCCTTCGACAACCTTCTTCAATTCCCCGTAGCCTTCGTTGAACAGTACCGTCAAAGGCGAGTTGGCGAAGCGGTCAACCTGAGCGGCAATGGTGTCAAAGCGCTTGGATTTCCAGAAGAAATCCATGAAACGATCGGACTCGCCGTTGGCGCGGTGCACCTGGACGAACTTGAAGAGGATGATGGCCCAGGAGACCACCGAGAAGAAGAGCAGCAGGATCAGAACAAGTTTTACGATTATACTGGAGCCAAGTATCAAGGCCACGAAAAGACCTCCAACAGAATGTATTCAAGAGTAAAAAACTAGCCCTATCAATGGTTCAAGTCAAGCCGAAAATCAGTACAGTTCCGGCCTGCGGTCGTTGAAACAGGGTATCTGTGCCCGCCAGTCGGCCATCAGCTGCATGTCCAACAGCGCACTGATCTCGCCCCCGGTTTCGCCCGCCTCGGCCAGCAGTTCACCCTTGGGATCGATAATCAGGCTCATGCCGAAGAAATCCAGTTTGCCGATCGGTCCGCAGGCGTTGCAGGCCACCACGAAGAGCTGATTTTCAATGGCCCGCGCCCGCAGCAGCGTGCGCCAGTGCTCCTGACGCGGCCTGGGCCACTGGGCCGGGACGCAGATCACTCCGGCCCCTTCCAGGGCCAGCCGGCGGGACAGCTCGGGGAAACGCAGGTCGTAGCAGATGATCACGCCGATTTTCCCCAGTGAGGTGTCTGCCAGCAGCCAGCTGTCGCCACTGTCGAAGGCCCGATCCTCGCCCAGCAGGGAGAAGAGGTGCAGTTTGCGGTAGGTGCCGGCCAGCCTGCCATTGTCGAGGACATAGGCGGTGTTGAAGACCTTCTCGCCATGCGGTTCAGGCATGCTGCCGATGATGACAAGCTTCAGCTCCCGTGAGAGCTCCAGCAGCTCCTCCACAATTCCGGCAGTGCGCCCGGCCAGTTCATTCAGATTCCTGTAGGCAAACCCGGATGACCACATCTCCGGCAGAACCACCAGGTTGGCCCCCTGAGCGGCGACACGCCTGAGGGCCGCCCGGACGTACTCCCGGTTGGCATCCACATCACCTTGTCTGACGTTGAACTGCATGCTGGCGGCGTTAATCATATGGACTCTCCGTAAGATTCTATCTTTTCCTGGCTTCTCTTGAGCGGTTCGGGCTTCGGCGGAGACATACAGGCGCAGATTCAACTTGTCACGCTGCCTGCCTATACGTGAGTGTTTCCCACCTGAGACAGGCAAGCTTGATGTAGATAGGAATCAGGAATATTAGGAATATTAGGGACACTTCCCGGTTTTTTTGTGGTCTCCCTGGTTTTCTTGGTCTTAATGACTGATTTAATCGGAATTCCAGCTGATCTACAAATTGATCCGTTCCATACCCAAATGGAATATTTAGTCTGTGTTCATGAAGTAACCAAACGACGAAACTGCTTTATGATTTAAACGCTTGCAGCCGTAAAGCCGCCTTGAGTTCCGGCAGGCGATTCTGAACCGTTTGCCAGACCATGAGTGGATCGACACCGAAATAAAAATGGATCAGCTTGTCCCTCATTCCGGCAATCAGCTTCCATGGTATGGTCGGGTGTTGTTGTGTGTAAGACTCGGGAAGTTGCTTGACCGCCTCACCTATGATCTCCAGTTTGCGGACTACCGCGCTCAAAGTTTTATCGTCTTCGACAAAGGTATCAAAATCCATGCCGCTGATGAAGGATTCGATCCGCTCAATTGCCAGCAGGATATCCTGTATGAAAAGAGTGTGATCCCTCATAGATAGCGCACCTCTTTCAACACCTGATCCCGGAATTCTTTTCGCAAGGCGGCCCTTGGAACCACATCGACCCGGGCATGCAGCTGCTCCTCCAGATATTGACCGATGCCGATCAGGTCAAGCAGGTCGGCTTTCAAATCCAGATCAACCAGCACATCGATATCGCTCCCGTCCTGCTGTTCTCCGCGAATCACCGAACCGAATACACCAACGGTCCGAAGATTGTATGTCAATGAAAGGTGGCGTTTTGCCTGTCGAATCGTATCAAGTATTTCTTGAGTGCTTTGCATGGACGGTTACCTCGTCAGCTGTGAATTCAGATAGGCGTGGATGATGTCCATGTAGATCTCGCGCGGCTTGCTGGTGCCGTCGCTGGGGGCGATCATCCCCTCGTGCTCCATCATCTCGACAATCCGGGCGGCGCGGTTGTAGCCGATGCGCAGGCGGCGCTGGACCATGGATATGCTGGCCTGTCTGGTCTCGGCCACCAGGCGCAGGGCATCCTCCCAGCGCTCATCCTGCTGCTCGTCATCCCCGGAGCTGCCCTTCTCGTCAGGGTCCTTCATCTCCAGGATCGACTTCTCGTAGACCGGCTTGCCTTGCTTCTTGAGGAAATCCACCACGCGCTGCACCTCGGCGTCCGAGACAAAGGCGCCGTGGATGCGCTGCAGGCGCGAGGTTCCGGGAGGCATGTAGAGCATGTCGCCGGCGCCCAGCAGGCTTTCGGCGCCGTTGCAGTCCAGAATGGTGCGCGAATCGACCTTGGAGGTGACCTGGAAGGAGATGCGCGACGGCAGGTTGGCCTTGATCAGGCCGGTGATCACGTCCACCGAAGGGCGCTGGGTGGCCAGGATCAGGTGGATGCCCGATGCGCGGGCCTTCTGGGCCAGGCGGGCGATATGCTCCTCCACCTCGCGGCCGGCCACCATCATCAGGTCGGCCAGCTCGTCCACGATCACCACGATATAGGGGAGGTGGACGTGCTCCAGCACCTCGCTGTCGTCCGTCACAAAGGGGATCGGGTCATCCAGAACCTCACCACCCTCTTCCTCGATGATGTCCACCAGTTCCTCGATGATCTCGTCCTCCGGGATGCTGCTGCTCATCTCTTCCAGCTCCAGCGCCTCGCCGGCCAGCTTCTTGTTGTAGGAATCGATGTTGCGGACACCCTTGTCGGAGAGCAGTTTGTAGCGGCGCTCCATCTCGTTGACCGCCCATTTGAGCGCCAGCGAGGCCTTCTTGGGTTCGGTAACCACCGGCAGCAGCAGGTGAGGGATCCCCTCGTACATGGAGAATTCCAGCATCTTGGGGTCCACCATGATCATGCGCACATCCCGCGGCTCGAACATGTAGAGCAGCGACAGGATCATGGTGTTGATCGAGACCGACTTGCCCGAGCCGGTGGAGCCGGCCACCAGCAGGTGCGGCGCCTTGGCCAGGTCGGTGACGACCGGAACCCCGGCGATGTCCTTGCCCAGGGCCAGGGGGAGCTTCATCTTGTTGTGGTGGAATTCCTCGCAGTTGAAGATCTCGCTCAGGAAGACCATGTCGCGGTCGCGGTTGGGCACCTCGATACCCACCACCCCCTTGCCGGGTATCGGGGCCACGATGCGGATCGACATGGCCTGCAGCGCCATGGTCAGGTCATCGGACAGGCCGGCGATGCGGCTGATCTTGATGCCGGGGGCCGGCGAAAATTCGTACATGGTGATGACCGGGCCGGGGCAGATCTCCACCACCTCACCATCGATGCCGTAGTCCTTGAGCTTCTTCTCAAGCAGGCGGGCGTTCATGGTCAGGGCGTCCCGGTCCAGTTTTTTCTCCGTGGCCGGCGGGGTGTCCAGCAGCGAGAAAGGGGGTGTCCGGAAATCACCTTCGGACTTGATGAAGGCAAAGGTTTCCTGCACCGCGGCAGTCTTGGCGGTTTCCTTTTTCTTCTCCTTTACCTTCTTGAAGCTGTTAAGGACAGGTGGTGGCGCGGCAGCCGGTTTGATGACCGGGCCCGAGGAGGAAACCGCGGCTGGCATGCCCTCCTGCTTGGCCTTCTGGCGTTGGAGTTCCTGGCGGTTGAGCGCGCGGCGCTCCTGCCAGGCGGCCCATTTGTTCTTGAAGTTCTCCAGCCACCATCCGGCAAACAGGATAAAAGAGAACTTGGACAGAATCATGATCGAAGCCGCCAGGACCGGCAGCAGCAGCAGCATTGCGCCGGTGGCGCCCACGGTGGATTTCAGGAAGCTGCAGGTCAACTTTCCCACGACCCCGCCGGTGGCAACCTGCTGACCAAACAGGGTCGTCGTGTCGCGGAAGAAGGCAAACAGGGTGGAAAGAGAGAAGATCAACCCGAAAGAAGCCAGCAGCTTGTAGGAGCGCAGGCGAATTTCCTTGAAACGGAACAGGGTGTAGGCCATGTAGAGCAGCGCCAGCGGGATCAGGTAGGAGGCCAGGCCGAAGGTGCTGAAGAACAGATCGGCCACCTGAGCCCCCAGTCGTCCGCCCAGGTTGTGGATGCCGCCTTCGTTCGAGTAGCTGTTCCAGGATACATCGGCGGAATTATAGGTCAAATAGGCCAGCAGGAAAAAGGTGCCGACCGTTCCCAGCGCCATGCCCTGCAGCTCTTTGGTGAGTTTCTCTTTTTTCTGTTCGTCAGTGCTCATGGTAGCGGGGTTCCTTAGTGACTGCGTTAACGCACGTATCCTGTTTACCAGGGCTTGGGATGTTGGATAAACGTGAACATATTACCTGTAATCAGGAGGGATGGGCAAAGGAAAAAATCGATGGTTGCGACAGAATACGCATTTTGAATAACTGTTGATGAATCAGAGGGTTATTATCATGTCCCCCGGTTTAATCACCCCGCCGCTGACCACCTTGGCAAAGATCCCTTCCTTGGGCATGACGCAGTCGCCGGCCTGGTAGTAGATGGCGCAGCGGGTGTGGCACTCCTTGCCGATCTGGGTCACCTCCAGCAGGGTCTCGCCGATCTGCAGGCGGCTGCCGATCGGCAGGCTGACCAAGTCGATGCCGCTGGTGGTGATGTTCTCGGCAAAGTCGCCGGCGTTCACATCCAGCCCCATGGCCCGCATCTTGTCGATGCTCTCCTGGGCCAGCAGGCTGACCTGTCGGTGCCAGTCGCCGGCATGGCCGTCGCCGATGATGCCGTGGTTCTCCCGCAACTCCACCGCTGCCACCGGTTTCTTGCGTTCCCCCTTGTTCTCGCTGATACAGACCGCCAGTACCTGAGCCATTGTTCTATCCTCCTACCTGCGACATGGTAAAATTCTTGTGGGTGTAGCCATCCTGCGAGATGTCGTGCCGCTCCGGTTTGGCGGAGACAATGAACCTGAGCACCTCGGCCAGCCCCTCTCGATCCGGTGGACGCAGCCAGGGGACCAGGTCTGTTTTGGCATCGCTGAAGAGGCACCCCTTGGCCTGGCCGGTGGAGGTGACCCGGATGCGGTTGCATTCGCTGCAGAAATGGCCGGATACGGCGGTGATGATACCGATGCTGCCCCGGGCGCCGGGGATACGGAAATCGCGTGACGGTCCGGCAAAGGGTCCCTTGTCCAGCTGCTCCAGCGTGTAGCGGCCGGCGATGCGCTGCAGGATCTCCTCGCCCGGGATGCTGTAGCGCTGCCAGCCCTCTTCCTTGACCGCCGGCATGTACTCGATGAAGCGGACGGAATTGCCGTGCGAAAGGGTCCTGTCGGCAAAATCCAGAATCTCGCCGTCATTGACCCCGCGCATGATAACGCAATTGATCTTGGGTGGCGGGAAACCGGCCTGCTCGGCGGCTTCCAGTCCGCCCAGCACCCGCTTCAGGTCGCCGCCCCGGGTGATCTCGCTGAAGGTCCGCGGATCGAGGGAGTCCAGGCTGACGTTCAGGCGCTGTACCCCGGCCTGGTACAGATCAGAGGCCATCTCGGCCAGCAGCAGGCCGTTGGTGGTCAATGCCAGGTGCCGCAGACCGGGGATGGCGGACAGTTTCCCCAGAAAAGCGATGATGCCGGACCGCACCAGCGGTTCTCCGCCGGTGATGCGGATCTTCTCGATCCCCATGTTGACGGCGGTCTCGGCGATCAGCAGCAGCTCCTCGTAGGAGAGAATCGAGTCATGCCCCTTGCTGACGATCCCCTCTTTGGGCATGCAGTAGAAGCAGCGCATGTTGCAACGGTCGGTGATCGACAGGCGCAGGTAGTTGATGTTTCTCCCGTGGGTATCAGTCAGTTGCATGGATGATGTGTTTCTCCACGAAATCCGCCACCTGGACCGGGTTGTTGAGATCCAGGACCGGCACATCCAGCTCCAGCGGTTCATCGCTGGCCACCGCAATGAGGCTCGGGTCATGCTGTTCCCCGCGGCAGAGCAGGGTTGGGCTCCGTTCGGCCCGGTGCACCTCGATCTTGGGCAGGCCGCTCCGCTTGAAGCCTTCGGTCAGGATCAGGTCCACATCGCCGAAATAGGTGGCGATCAGTTCCTCGATGGGTGGCGATTCGGCATGTTGCTTGACCAGAGCCAGCTTCTCGGGCGACGAGATCAGCATGGTGTCGGCCCCGGCAACTGTCAGGCGGTGGCTGTCCTTGCCGGGGTGGTCGATGTCGAAACGGTGGGCATCGTGCTTGATACAGCCTACCCGGTATCCGCGACCCTTGAGTTCGGCGATGACCTTTTCCAGCAGGGTGGTCTTGCCGGTGCCTGATTTTGCGACAAACGAAACGGCTCTGGCTATCATGGGGACCTCGTGTGGCGTGATGTTCTGCCTGTCTGAATGTATAGCATTCCGATTTTCCGCGCAAAGGAAAAGCTGAAAAAATTGACCTGTGTCATGTATCATGGAGGGCATAGAGGGGATGATCACAACCATGGAAACGGTAACCAGACAACAGAAGAAAGATATCAGGCTGATCGGGAAGTTTGTCGAGGTCTATTGCAACGGCAGGCATGGCGCGACGGAACGGTCCCTCTTCAGCCTGCCGGCGGGCCTGGGAGAGCGTCGCCTCTGTCCCGGCTGCGCGGTCTTCATGCAGTACGCGGTCACCAGGCGCATCAAATGTCCGCTGGAAGCCGAAAAACCGACCTGCAAGCATTGCCGGGTTCATTGCTATAACAGGGCCAACCTGGAAAAGGTGAGGGAAATCATGGCCTATTCGGGAAAGAAGCTGATGCTGCGCGGCAGACTGGATTATATCTGGCACTATTTTTTCTAACAGTCGGAATTCGCGGATAACGAGACTACCATAATTCAACTGGCAAACAGTAAAGGGAAAAGGAGACATACATGCTGAGGAAAATCGTAACAATTGACCCGGATAAATGCAACGGCTGCGGAGATTGCGTACCGTCCTGCGCCGAAGGGGCGATCACCATCATCAACGGCAAGGCGGTTCTGGCGGCCGAAAACCTGTGCGACGGGCTGGGTGCCTGCCTGGGCGAGTGCCCCATGAACGCCATCACCGTCGAGGAGCGCGAGGCCGATGGGTTTGACGAGGCGGCCGTGGAAAAGCACCTGGCAAGCTTGGGCAAAATTGCCCCGGCCCATGCGCCGCAACCCGCTGCCCAGCATCAAGGCGGCGGCTGTCCCGGCTCGCGTGCCATGAGTTTTGCTCCCCTGCCCGAAGCGGCCTCCTCCGCTCCGGCCGGCAGCCGTCAGAGCCAGCTGGCCCAGTGGCCGGTACAGCTGCACCTGGTCTCCACCACGGCCCCCTACTTTCAGGGCGCCGACCTCCTGATCACCGCCGACTGCGTGCCGGTGGCCTACGCCGGCTACCATGAGGACTTCCTCAAGGGCAAGGCGGTTGTCATGGGTTGCCCCAAGCTGGACGACAACAATTTCTACCAGCAGAAACTGACCGAGCTGTTCACCAAATCGGAAGTGAAAAGCATCACGGTGCTGAAGATGGAGGTGCCCTGCTGCGGCGGTATCGCCGTGGCCGCCCAGCAGGCACTGGTCGCCAGCGGCAAGCAGATCCCGTTCAAAATCATCACCATCGGCATCAAAGGTGATATCAAGGAATAAGCCTCTTCGGACATACAAATTACAAGGCCCGTCGTCGCGGTAGCGTGACAACGGGCCTTGTCTGTTTCAGTACAAAAAAGTCCGGTGAGGAGATTTAACTGTCCGAGCAGAAAAAGCGCCGGCAGATATCAGGCCGTGCATCGTAGATGCTGCAGCGACCCTCTCTCAGAAATTCGCAGCCGCAGTCGATCTCAAATTTATGCGGCCCATAGAGCGACAACTGCAGACGCCTGGCCCCCAGTTTCTGAAGCCGTTGGTACTCGTCCCAACTGATCTCTACCGTGGCAAACGAGCTGCAGCAGACACCCCCGCACTCCCGGCAGCGATCATCACCATCTCTGGGTGCATCGAGAAGAATTCCGTGGTATCTTTTCTTTCGGAAGGGAGGGAAGAGCATTGGCATCTCTCCTTCTCATTGCAGGTGGGGAAGGTCTGGATGTGTGTAGTGCAATCCAGTATAATGTGTTGGTATTTACAATGCAACTATCAGTTTTAATGGAGGAATCATGTCCGCAATCATCGAAATCATTCAGGCCGATATCACCACGCTGGCGGTGGACGCCATCGTGAACGCTGCCAACAATACCCTGCTGGGGGGCGGCGGGGTTGACGGCGCCATCCATCGGGCCGCCGGGCCGCAACTGCTGCAGGAATGCGCGGGGCTGGGCGGCTGCGAAACCGGGGATGCCAAGATCACCAAGGGCTACAACCTTCCGGCACTGAACGTTATCCATACCGTCGGCCCGGTCTGGAAAGACGGAAAGCACGGGGAGCCGTCGCTCCTGGAATCGGCCTATCGCCGCTGCTTCGAGGTGGCGCATGGCCAGGGACTGAAAAGCATCGCCTTTCCGGCCATCAGCGCCGGGGTCTACGGTTATCCGATGCGCGAGGCGGCCGTGATCGCCCTTACGGCGGCCCAGGCGGCCATCAAGCGCTATCCCGAACTGGAGCGGGTCGTCTTCGTGCAGTTCAGCGCACCAGCCCAGCAGGTCTACCGGGAAGCGGCGGTCAGGCTCGGTATCGTATAAACCCAAAAAAAGCATTTGGCCACAGAGCACACAGAGTTCTCAGAGTAAAATCAGACAGATACAACTAGATTAGGGTACATACAAAAGGTGAAACTAAATAAACTATTTTTTTGAATGATTCCTCTGAGTTCTCTGTGTTCTCTGTGGCTAAGAGCCGTATTCGGATAATATTTTTATACTGATTTCTGTCACAAATAAGGGCGTCTCCGAAAGTCGGGGGCGCCCTTATTACATCATTTCACTGTTCTCAAAGACGTCTATGCCACGCTCAGTCGAGGTCGAAACGGTCAAGGTTCATGACCTTGTCCCACGCCGCTACAAAGTCGTGCAGGAACTTCTCCTGGGAGTCCTGACAAGCGTAGACTTCCGCCTGTGCCCGAAGTTGCGAGTTCGAACCAAAGATCAGGTCGCAACGGGTGCCGGTCCACTTGAGCGCGCCGCGCTTGCGATCACGCCCCTCGAACAGGTCGCCGTCCTTCGAGGTCGCCTTCCAGGTGGTGCCCATGTCGAGCAGATTCACGAAGAAGTCATTGGTGAGCGTCTCCGGCCGCGTGGTGAAGACGCCGTGCGGGGACTGTCCGAAGTTGGCATTCAGGACGCGCAGGCCGCCAACCAGAACCGTCATCTCAGGGGCGGTCAGCGTCAACAGTTGCGCCCGATCCACCAGCAGTTCCTCTGCCGATACGCTGTACTTGGCCTTGAGATAGTTACGGAACCCGTCCGCGGCCGGTTCGAGTACGGCGAAGGCCTCCACGTCGGTCTGCTCCTGAATGGCATCCGTGCGTCCCGGCGCGAAGGGGACGGTCAGTTTATGGCCGGCATTCCTGGCGGCCTGCTCGACTCCTGCGCAGCCGCCCAGGACAATCAGGTCGGCGAGCGAAACCTGCTTACCGCCCGGCTGGGCGCTGTTGAACTCCTTCCGGACCCCCTCCAGGGTCTGCAGCACCGCCTTCAACTGGGCCGGCTGGTTGACGGCCCAATCCTTCTGCGGCGCGAGACGGATCCGAGCGCCGTTGGCCCCGCCGCGCTTGTCGGAGCCACGGAACGTGGACGCCGACGCCCAGGCCGTCGAGACCAGCTGGGAGACAGACAGGCCCGAAGCGAGGATCTTGCCCTTGAGAGCGGCGATGTCCTGCGCGTCAATCAGTTTATGAGTGACCGCGGGGACCGGGTCCTGCCACAGGAGATCTTCTTTGGGTACTTCCGCGCCGAGATAGCGCGAGCGCGGTCCCATGTCGCGGTGGGTCAGCTTGAACCAGGCCCGGGCGAAGGCGTCCGCGAATTTCTCCGGGTTCTGCTGGTAGTGACGCGCGATCGGCTCGTAGATCGGGTCGAAGCGCAGGGAGAGGTCGGCCGTGGTCATCATCGGCCGGTGCTTCTTGGACGGGTCATGGGCGTCAACCACCAGGTCCTCTTCGGCCACGTCCCTGGCCAGCCACTGATTCGCGCCGGCCGGACTCTTGACCAGTTCCCACTCGTATTTGAACAGCGTGTTCAGGTAGCCCATGTCCCATCTGGTCGGGTGCGGTTTCCAGGCGCCCTCGATGCCGCTGCCGATCGTATCTCCCCCTTTGCCGCTGCCGAAACTACTCTTCCAGCCGAGTCCCATCTCTTCGAGGGGGGCGGCCTCCGGTTCCGGGCCCACATGCGTTGCAGGGCCGGCGCCATGACACTTGCCGAAGGTGTGCCCGCCGGCGACCAGCGCGACTGTCTCTTCGTCGTTCATGGCCATGCGGGCGAAGGTTTCGCGCACGTCGATACCCGACTTGACCGGGTCCGGCTCACCGTTCGGCCCTTCCGGGTTGACGTAGATCAGCCCCATCTGCACGGCGGCCAGAGGATTCTCCAGTTCCCGGTCACCCTTGTAGCGCTTGTCTCCCAGCCAGGTGTCCTCAGAGCCCCAGTAGATGTCTTCTTCCGGCTCCCAGATATCCTCGCGCCCGCCACCGAAGCCGAAGGTCTTGAAGCCCATCGACTCCAGGGCGCAGTTGCCGGCCAGGATCATCAGGTCGGCCCAGGAGATTTTCCGGCCGTATTTCTGTTTGACCGGCCAGAGCAGGCGACGCGCCTTGTCGAGGTTGACGTTGTCCGGCCAGCTGTTGAGCGGCGCAAAGCGCTGGTTGCCGCTGCCACCGCCGCCGCGGCCGTCGCCGGTGCGGTAGGTGCCGGCGCTGTGCCAGGCCATGCGGATGAAGAGCCCCCCGTAGTGACCGTAGTCAGCCGGCCACCACTCCTGCGAGTCGGTCATCAGCGCATAGAGGTCCTTCTTCAGGGCCTGCAGGTCGAGTTTCTTGAATTCCTCGGCGTAGTTGAACGCCGCGCCCATCGGGTCGATCAAGGGAGAATTCTGGTGCAGAATCTTCAGGTTCAACTGCTTCGGCCACCAGTCCCGGTTCGAAGTGCCACTGGCGGCAGTGGGTATGTCAACTTTGCCCGTTACCGGGCATTTGCTCTCTTTACTCATCTTTGCTCTCCTTTTCTTTCAGGTTCGGATGCCTACCGTTAACCAGGGATTTATCTAATACGGCTGTCAGTCTCAGAGGTCACAGCGAACATGGAGAGATCACCCGAAAAAACTCGATTTTACTCTGTGATCTCTGTGTCCGCATGCTTTTTTATTAAACTGTAGCATCGTTTAGCTCATTGTCAATTTGCCGCAAAGTTGCACCAATCGGCTCACCCGCTTGCCGACAACCACCATTTCATGCTACAACTACCCTCATGCTCCATCTCAAACAACTCTCCAAAGACTTTGCCGGAAATCCGCTCTTCACCAACATCTCCTGGCACCTGAAAAAACGCGAACGCGTAGCCCTGGTCGGCGAGAACGGCGCCGGCAAATCGACCCTGATGAAGATCATCGCCGGGCTTTCCGAACCGACCTCGGGCGAGATCCAGTTCGCCCGTGGCGCCCGGGCCTCCTATCTACCCCAGGACGGCATCGTCACCTCCGGCTGCCTGCTGTTCCACGAGGCGCGCTCCGCCTTTGGCGAGCTGCTGGCCATGGAGGAGGAGCTGCACCGGATCGGACAGGATCTTGAAAATAATTCCACCGTAGGGGCGACCGGCCGGTCGCCCCTACATGACAACCTCCTCCACCGCTACGGCGAGCTGCAGGAACAGTTCCGCCACGGCGGCGGATATACCATGGAGGCCGAGATCGGCACGGTGCTCAAGGGCCTGGGGTTTCAGCAGGCAGACTGGTACCGGGATTGCGGCGAGTTCTCCGGCGGCTGGCAGATGCGCATCGCCCTGGCCCGGCTGCTGCTGCAGCGCCCGGACGTGCTGCTCCTGGACGAACCGACCAATCACCTGGATATCGAGGCCCGCAACTGGCTGGAGGAGTACCTCTGTTCCTACCCCGGCTCGGTGATTCTGGTCTCCCACGACCGCTTCTTCATGGATCAGGTCTGCAGCCGCATCGCCGAGGTCTGGAACCACACTATTACGGATTATCACTGCAGCTATTCCCGCTATCTGGTCCAGCGCGAGGAGCGCATCTCGGCCCTGCGCGAGGCCAAGCGCATCCAGGATGAGGAGGTCGGCAAGACCGAGGATTTCATCCGCCGTTTCCGCTACCAGGCCAACAAGGCCTCGCTGGTGCAGTCGCGCATCAAGCAGCTGGAGAAGGTCGAGCGTATTGTTATCCCGCCCGAGCGCAAGCGGATCCGCTTCAATTTCCCCGAGGCCCCCAAGAGCGGCAAGATCGTTGTGGAACTGAAGGAGTTGACCAAGTCCTACGGCAGCCACGTTGTGCTGGATAACATCCACCTGACGGTCGAAAAGGGTGAGCGGGTCGCGCTGGTCGGCCACAACGGGGCCGGAAAATCCACGCTGATGGCGGTGCTGGCCGGGGCCGAGTTCCAGGGGGGCGAGCGGATCCTGGGGCACAATGTGTCCATGGACTACTTCGCCCAGGACCAGGCCAATGTGCTCGATTTCAGCCGCAGCGCCTGGGACGAGCTCTACGCCGATGCCCCCTACGAGATGGTGCCGAAACTGCGCGATATCCTGGGCGCCTTCCTGTTTGCCGGCGACGACATCCACAAGCGGGTCGGCGTGCTCTCGGGCGGCGAGCGCAACCGCCTGGCCCTGGCCAAGATGCTGCTGCGCCCCTCCAACCTGCTCTTGATGGATGAGCCGACCAACCACCTGGACCTGTTCAGCAAGGAGGTATTGCTGGATGCCCTGAAGAGTTTTGAGGGCACGGTGGTCTTCGTCTCCCACGACCGTTACTTCGTCAACGGCCTGGCCACCCGCATCATCGAGGTGGAAGGCGGCGGCCTGGAGAACTATTACGGCGATTACGAATACTTTCTCGCCAAAAAAGAGGGGCTGGCCGGCGCCTCTACTGTCCAGCCCGGAAGCTCGGGCAGTGAAGAGACCCGCAACCCCGCCGCCCCGGCTGCATTGCCCGAACAGCCCAAGGACGAGCGCAAGCGCGGCCGCGAAGAGGAAAAGCAACGCAAGCGCGAGGACGACAAACGCCAGAAGCGGCTGGGCGAGATAGAGCGGGAGATCGCCCGCACAGAGTCCGAGATCACCCGCCTGGAAGCGGAGATGGGCCAGCCCGGTTTCTTTGACGACCTGGAGCGGGGCAAGGCCGGCGGTGAGCGCCATGCCGAGCTGAATGCGCGGCTGGAGGGGTTGTATGGTGAATGGGAAGGGTTGTCGGGGTAAGGCTACCCTCCAGACCGCTCCCTTAACGAGCAGGCCATCCAGGGGCAACCCCAACAATCAATAAAGGCGTCACCTGTACAAAGGAGACGCCTTTACTACGTCAAACAGCAGTGCGGCGGGATGGTAATTTACAGCACGGGTCGGGGTGTCGTCTCCGTGCTTGCAGGCAGGATCGGGTAGACGATCTTGGGCTGTCTGCCGGTCAAGCTGCCCAGAAAGGCCGTGATAGTATTGGCTTCGCCGTCGCTGATCCGGATGCCGAACTGGGCCGAACCCATGACTTCCACGGCATCTTTCAGGGTCCAGACAACCCCCGAGTGGAAATATGGCGCCGTGATGGCAACGTTACGCAAAGAAGGAGCCCTGAATACGTATTCGTCGCTGGTGGTGTTGGTCACTTTATAACGTCCCTTGTCGCCGCGCGGCAGTATATCTTCAGCCGGTTTTGCAACCACGCCGAAGGGGAAATAGCCTGCTCCACCCAGGTTGAGGCCTCCATGACAAGTGACGCAGCCCTTGTCGATGAAGAGTTTAAGGCCACTGGTTTCCTTGGCGGACAATGCTTTTCTGTTTCCCTTGAGATATTGGTCGAATGGCGCGTCCGGGGTAATCAGCGTTGCCTCGAAGACCTCAATGGCCTTGGCCATGTTATTGAAGCTGACCGGATTCTTGTCGGCGGGGAAAGCCTTTTTGAAATACGCGACGTAGTCCGGCATGCTGTTCAGGGTCTCCAGCACCAATTCGGGCGTATTGTTCATCTCGACCGAGGCCTGCACCGGTCCCTTGGCCTGTTCGGCCAGATCCTTGGCCCGCCCGTCCCAGAACTGAGCAATATTAAAAGCCGAATTGAGCACGGTGGGGGCATTGCGGGGACCTTTCTGCCACCCGTGACCGGTCGATGTGATCTGCAGGTCTGCCCCGCCGAGCCCGGCGTTGTGACACGTGTTGCAACTGATGAGTTGCGATTTTGACAGACGCGGGTCGAAGTAGAGTTTGGCCCCCAGCTCGATCTTGGCGGGGGTGGACGGATTTCCCTTCAGAACGGGCGCTCTGTCGGGGATTGGTTTGAAAAGGGCCTTGGCCTTTGCCTGGAGGTTGTCCGCGGCCAATGTCCGGCCGGCGACTGCTGTCAGGGCCAGCACAAGCGCAAGTGTCATGCTGATCAGTCTCATTCTGTCTCCTCCTGTTGATGTGGTTTGTACTGTCAAGCTGCTGTCCCGCGGCCTTGCCGTCTTTCTGTCCGCCGCACAACGGGGGTATTCGATCTGAGCCACCAACCCAGGGCACTTCCGCAGGTTTTAGCCGGTAGTGTGGTGGTGAAGTTGCCCGAGGTGCGTGATTCTGCGTGCTGCATGTATCTGGGCAGACTTTAAGCTTAACAGTTATTAATGATGTGTCAAATGCTCACCAAGGTTTTTCAGCCTTGCCCGCTTGCCGGCACGAAGTTCGAGAGCAGCGCGCCGAACTGAATGCGGCGGGAAGGATTGCCGGGTTAACATGCTGTTCTTCAGCGTAATTCCAACGAAACAAGGCAGTGGATGTTACCGGAATACCCCGTAATATCATTCCAGCATAGTGCATAAAAGGGCTGCCAAGAGGCAGCCTTTTTTTGTTGTCCTGGCTTGCTAAAAATAGTTGCAATATGCAAGTAAAGGTGTGAAGGTTCTTTAAAGGAGTTTCAATGGAATCGGTACGTGAAAAACTACAGATCTTTGTTCGGCGTTTCGGGCTGCTGAATGCGGCCAGTTGCGATAACTGCTGCGGCGAGCAGGTTTCGATGGTGCAGAGTCATATCCTGTTCGAGGTCCGTCGTCTGCAGAATCCGTCCATGCAGCAGATTGCGGATGCCCTCGGCATGGACGTGACCACCTTCAGCCGCCAGGCGAAGACACTGGAGGCCAAGGGGCTGGTGTCACGGCGTGTTTCTGCCGATGACCGGCGGGTGAGCCATTTGAGTCTGACCGCCGCCGGTGAGGATGTATTGAGCCGGATCGATCGTTATATGGCGGACAATATCGAGCGGATATTTTCTTCCATGTCCGCCTTCGAACAGGAGACCGTAATCAGGTCTCTCGGATTGCTGAATGATGCGCTTGCCACGAGCGGTTGCTGTGGAGTGTCGCAGAACAATACTGTTGCATGTTGCAAGTAAATGGCTGTAAGGAGGCCCTATGAAAATCAAGGAAATCAGGATGGCCGTGCCGGCGGGAAAGAAATTGAAAAGCCCCGCTTGCAGCGACAGTTCCCCTGACGGCCTGGACAAGCCTCCCTGTTGAGGCCCCCCCACCTCCGCCGGCGGCGGAGAAATAACCGAAAAAGTTCCCGGTTTCATCGAATGGCTGGAAACCCCGGCTGGACGTGTAGCGCGCATCTCATCAGAGCCAGGGCTTGGTGACCATTTTGGAGCTTGCAAGGCACGCTGGGGCATCGGACGGATGGAGTACATGGTGCCTCCCGGGCTCTACGCCCTCGGCCATCCGCATGCGGCTGATCCGGTCGTGGTCACAGCCAACTACAAGATGAGCTACGATTGCGTTCGACAAGCCCTGCCCGGGCGCAACTGCTGGCTGCTGGTACTGGAGACATACGGCATTAATGTCTGGTGCGCGGCCGGCAAGGGCACCTTCGGCACCGGCGAACTGGTGCGGCGGGTCGCCTCCAGCGGATTGTCAAAGGTCGTCAGCCATCGCCGGCTGATCCTGCCGATCCTTGGTGCGCCAGGTGTCTCGGCTCATGAAGTCGCCCGGCGCAGCGGCTTCAACATCAGCTATGCCGCCATCCGGGCCGCCGATCTGCCGGAGTATCTGGATAAGGGCCTGGTGACAACGCCTGCCATGCAGGAACAGACGTTCACCCTCTACGAGCGGCTGGTGCTGATCCCGGTGGAACTGGTGCTGGCGCTCAAGTCAATTGCCCTGGGCGGGGCCGGGCTGTTCATCCTGTTTGCTGTTTCCAGCACACCTCGGGCAGGTGCTATGGCTTTTCTGGCCTGGCTGGGAGCCTGTCTGTCCGGGATCGTTGCCGGTCCTGTGCTTCTGCCCTGGCTGCCGGGGAGGGGTTTTGCCGTGAAAGGCGCCGAGGCCGGTCTGGTCTGGATCGTGTTGTTCTACCTGTTGGCTGGTGGTCAAGCCTGGGGCGCGTGGTCGAGCGTAGCCGCCTTTCTGGCCCTGCCGGCGGTCAGCGCCTTCTACACACTCAATTTTACCGGCTGTTCCCCCTATACCTCCCGTTCGGGAGTCAAGAAGGAGATGCGTTTTGCCATCCCTGCCATGGGTGGTGCTCTGCTGCTGAGTCTGCTGTTGTTGCTGGCGGGCAGATTTCTTTAAATCAATCAAGGAGTTCGGTATGAAAGGATTCAGATACTTGAAAAACGTAGCGACCCTGAAGCTGGATCAGCCAACCTGCATCGGCTGCGGCAGGTGCCTGGAGGTCTGTCCGCATCAGGTCTTCTCGCTGGCAGAGAAGAAGGCCTCCGTCACGGACCTGGACGCCTGCATGGAATGCGGCGCCTGTGCACTGAACTGCCCGGTCAAGGCCATCGCAGTGGATTCCGGGGTCGGCTGCGCCTCGGGCATGATCAATGAATGGCTGCAGGAGCGCAAGCTGGGCAAGCTCGACGGCGGGAGTTGCTGTTCTTAACTTTACAATGTTCTTGGATTTTATTTTATTGTCCGCATTCTGGCCAAGATCAAAGCCGGGTATCTGGATTACTGAGGAGGTTGGAAATGTGCGAATTCTGCCTGAAGCATGGCGAGGGCGAGAAGTGGTACCTGCAGGCCAAGAACTACTCCGAGGATATGCTGAGCGATCTCCGCCGGCTCAAATTTCTGGAGAAGTTCGCGGATCCAAAGGCATGGGAGCTGGAGGTGTCCAGGATGAACAAGGGCTTCGACCGTCTCAAGAAGATGCCCTGGTTCATCAGAACCCTCTTCAGCCGCATGATCAGCCGCAGAATGAAAAAGGTCCACTTCGGCCAGGTGGTGCCGATCGAAGAGATCGAGCAGATCTTCGAGTTTACCAATTCCATCACCCGTGTAGCCTGCATCTGCCGGCAATCGACGCTGGGCAAGGAGAAACGCTATTGCTACGGCATCAGCCTGGGTCCGAACGGCGGGAAGCTGCTGGAGGTTTTCCAGGCGCTTGAGGAAAAATTTTCCGGCGGGGTCATTGACAGCAAGTTCGAAATGCTCACCAGGGAGGAAGCCATGGCCGCCTTTCACGAGCATGAGCTGGAAGGGCTCTGTCACACGGTCTGGACCTTCCAGACGCCGTTCATCGGCGGGATCTGCAATTGCGACCGGACAGACTGCCTGGCCATGCGTTCCACCGTCACCCACGAAGTCCCGATCATGTTCCGCGCCGAATATGTCGCGGAAATCGACGCCGAGGCTTGCAGCGGCTGCCGGCAGTGCATGCGTCTCTGCCAGTTCGGGGCGCTCAGCTACAGCGCCTCCAACAAAAAAGCGGTGGTCGATCAGACCTATTGCTATGGCTGCGGAATCTGCCGCTCCGTCTGCAAGGCGAACGCAATCCGGCTTGAGGATCGCGCCGCGTCGCCGGTTGCGGCGAACTTGTGGTAAATAACGCGCTACCGCTCGCTTGATCACCTTTGAAATCAGTTCCTATCCGTGAAAAACGAAATCCGGCCGAATCCGCCGCGACCGATGATCAACATCCCCGATAGGGCCGCAACAGCGGCCAGAACCAGATTCACAACCAGAAAGGCGTGCTTCGTGCCGGAGTGTTCCAGGGTGCCCCAGAGCGTGCCGGCCAGGATGCTTCCCAGCGCCTGCCCGGAAACGCGGGCGATGGAGAGCAGTCCGGAGGCGACGGTTGTGGTTCCTTCCGGTGCCTGAGAGAGCACCGCGGCATTATTGGCGGCCTGAAAAAGAGCCCGTCCAAGGCCGATCCCAACCAGCCCCACAACTACCGAGCCGCTGATCCCCTGACCCAGGGAAGCTATCAGCAGCACGATACTCCCCAGCCAGCTGATCTTGTCATACCCCACCTTGTCGGACAGTTGCCCGCAGACCGGACCGATCATCATCAGAATCAGTGGCGGAACCAGCATCATCAGCCCGACTCTGCCGGGGGAGATGCCGTTTGCCTCAAGATAGAAGGGCCACACCAGGTTGGTGCCGAAGGACTGGATAAAGAAGCAGACCGTGGAAAGCAGTGCCAGGATGAACCGTGGCGCATGGACGGCGCGCCGCAGTCCCTCCCGGAGACCGACCCCCTGGAGATCGGTCAACCTGCTGGAGAGCATCAGTGCCAGCAGGCCAAAGGGGAGGTTTATGTAGA
>JAJYBH010000210.1 GCA_021779135.1 Deltaproteobacteria bacterium | reverse complement strand
TCGGCGGGTGATGGCGTCCGGAGAGACGAAATACAAAACCGGTCTGCTCTCCTCACCCGGTATCCGCAAGGACGGCAGCCGCGTCTCGCTGGAATTCAGCATGGTACTGCTGCACGACGAAGCCGGCAACTTGCAGGGTTGTGGGTCGGTCATGCGGGATGTGACTAAACGCTGGAAGAAAGAAAAGGAATTGTAGGAGCGCCTGTCGGCCTGCGAAACAAGGTCGGCAGGCTCACCGGTTTGATAGACACAACAACATCACCTAAAATCCAGGA
Source organism: Deltaproteobacteria bacterium (assembly GCA_021779135.1). Lineage (GTDB taxonomy): Bacteria > Desulfobacterota > Desulfuromonadia > Geobacterales > Pseudopelobacteraceae > CAIPTY01. The sequence goes on along the minus strand of JAJYBH010000210.1, from coordinate 3,107 downwards.
AAGAGCACTGCATGCTGAAAAAGCGGATTGTCATCATAGGAATGGGGTTTGGCGGAATCAGGGCAGCACGGATTCTGGCTGGCAAAGGGCACGATGTCGTCCTGGTGGACCGTAACAATTACCACCTGTTCCAGCCGCTGCTCTACCAGGTGGCTACCGCCGGACTGGAACAGGAGTCGATTGCGCATTCGGTGCGCGCCATGGCCCGGAGTTGGCCGGGTACGCACTTTCATCTGGCCGAGGTCAGCGGGGTTGATCTTGCTGCGCATGAGGTACAAACCGGCACCGGACCCATCCCCTACGACTATCTCATTATCGGCGCCGGCAGTGTTACCAATTATTTCGGACTCGAATCGGTGGAGAGTCACTCCTTCGACCTGAAGGAACTGGCGGATGCCGAGACACTGCGCAACCACATACTGACCGCCTTCGAACGGGCGGTGATCGAGCCTGATCCGGCAGGCAAGCGCGCGCTGATGACCTTTGTTATCGTCGGCGGCGGTCCGACAGGGGTCGAGTTTGCCGGGGCGCTAATCGAGCTGGTCCATTTCGTGCTGGCCAAGGACTATCCGGAGCTGAGTACCCATGCGGCCAGAGTGGTTCTGGTGGAGGCCACCGATAGACTGCTGGCCGCCATGCCGGAAGAACAATCCATGTACACGCTCAAGAAACTGCGCGGCATGTCCGTGGAGGTGCTGCTCAATGCCCGTGTAGTGGATGCCGGACCCGAGAGGGTCATACTGCACGATGGCGCCGTTATTCCGGCACACACCCTTTTCTGGTCGGCTGGTGTCAAGGCCGCTCCACTGGCTGCCGTTCTCGAAGCACCACACACAGCAGGCGGACGGATTCCCGTCGAACCGGATCTGACCCTGCCCGGTCATCCGGAGGTTTATGTCATCGGCGATATGGCCTATCTGGAGCAGGCAGGCGCGGCGCTTCCCATGACTGCCCCCGTTGCCATGCAGATGGGCATCTACGCAGGCAGATCAGTTTTGGCGAAGGAAAACGGTACACCCCTCCCCCCCTTCCACTATCATGACAAGGGCAGCATGGCCACCATCGGCCGGAATGCGGCTGTTGCGAGCGCCTTTGGCATAAACTTCCGTGGGTACCTGGCCTGGCTGGTCTGGCTGCTCCTGCACCTCTACTACCTGATCGGCTTTCGCAATCGCATCGTCGTCATGCTCAACTGGGTCTGGTATTACTGGTTTCATGAACGACAGGTGCGTCTCATCACCCGTCGTGATACGAAGCACCCATTATAGCCCGCTTTTTACGTCAACGGATAACGGTCAAAAAAAGAGCCTTGAAGATTTACTCCAGGCTCTTGAATAAGGCATCTATGGTAATGGCGATGTATTAATGCTGGGGTATTTCACACCAGCGGTGGTGCATGGCCTCATAACCGATCGTGAAGTTGAACGCTTCATAAAGTCCGCACAACCCTACCGCGGCATAGATCACACGAGTAATGGCCGTCGCCTCCCCGAAGATCGCTCCAACGAGGTTAAATCCGAAGAAGCCGACCAGGCCCCAGTTAAGGGCTCCTATCACCAGCAATACCGTAACAAACACATCGAGGGCTTTCATAATCTCACCTTCTTCCAACAGGGTAACATACCAGATTTGCTAACCTATTCCTGCTAAGTAAATTATACACCCGCTCTTATAAAACAGCATCACTATTCATATGCTCCTGCCGGACCTGCTTCTGACATAATTTAAACTCGCTACACCGCTGAGTTGGAGTCATCAAACTCATAGGAATCGTAGCATGAAAAACTCTGCTGGCCAGATCCCTTTATTTCCTCCTTCAGCTGAGAGATTGCATCAATAGCTTTAAGAATGAGGGTCTTGGCATGAGGCTCGGGGGTTTCGTAATATGCCTCTTTAAGCACCTGTAACGCGACATTTGCGTGCGATCGAGGGTCAGGAAATGAACCAGGCATAGGATGGCTCCTTTACGTGAAGTATTTGCTTAATAATAACATCCTAAGACTTATCGGTCAAACGTTTGTTTTGTACTTGTAGTTGAAGCAACAACGGTTATATTTAAAGAGAATCGTATACTCAGTGACAGACAGGTTTCGCCGGCGGGAATGCTGCAGGAAGCTAACAGTGCATATCCGATGTTCTCGTCAGCCTTGACATGCCACTCACTGAGCTTAATTGCGTGAAAACTGTTATCCGATGACCAGGTAAACCGCCGAAAAATCCTCATCCGCATGCCCAGCGGCACAGGCCTGCTTAAAGGTCTCATTAGCCGTGGCAGCGCTGTGGAGCGGTTGGCCCAGTTCATCGCCAAGGGCGACGGCCAGGCGCAGGTCCTTCTGCATATGCTTGAGCGGGAAGCTGGTGGGGAAATCCCCTTTCAGCAACATGGATCCCTTTCCCTTGAACATCGGGTTGGCAAGCGCCCCGGCGTCGAGCACCGCCAGGATCTGGCTGCCATCGAGCCCTCCCTTCTGCCCGAGAGCCATCCCCTCGCAGAAGGCCGTCATCATGCCGCCCATGATCATGTTGATCACCAGCTTCATGCGCGCGCCCTGACCGGCGGCGCCGAGATAGAGGCTCAGCTTGCCCAGTTTGCCGAGCGCAGCGGCAGCCTCATCGTAGAGGCTCTGCTCTCCGGCGGCAAGAATGATCAGGGTGCCGTCCTCGGCCGGTTTCTTTGTCCCGGAGACCGGGGCCTCCAGAAACCGGCCACCAGCCTTGGAAATAGCCGCTGCGATGGCGCAGGAGGTCGAGTCGTCCACCGTTGACATATCGATGTAGCCGCGCCCGTCGCCGATCCCTTCCAGAACACCTTCCGGACCGAAACAGACAGCATGCGCGGCAGCCGGGTCGGCCAGCATGGCAAAGGTGATGTCGCAGCGTTCGGCCACCTGGCGGGGACTCTTACCCTGGCGGGCGCCGAGTGATACCAGTGGGACGCATTTGGCCGCTGTGCGGTTCCAGACGGTAACATCAAAGCCAGCCTTGACGAGGTTGGCCGCCATGGGGCTTCCCATGATGCCGAGGCCGATAAAGCCGAGTTTTTTCATAATAGTCTCCTTTTCATGCCTTGATGACGTTCGGATGATTATATTTTTTCAACCAGATCG
>JAJYBH010000088.1 GCA_021779135.1 Deltaproteobacteria bacterium | reverse complement strand
GATGTGGATGTTTTTCTCTTTGCTCATGGTATTTTCCCTCTGATTTGCTGCTAATCAAGTCCAACGGGGCAGCAGTTGACCCGTCCGGGTGGCCTTATCGGCCGGGCGGTGTCAAACTGCTTGGTGTACGCCCGTCATGGGCGTGAACTTATGGGGTGCAAGTCCCCTGTATTTGAATCCAATACTGTCGTGAGACGGGGTAAAAGTACTAGCCGACGGCAAGGGCGTCTCCGTGAGGAGGGGTCTGAGGAAGCCCGAGCGCAAAGCTACGGTTAAATAAATCTGTCCCGCTTTATCGTCCCTTTATCCCTTCGCACTCAGGAAAACCTATTACAATTTTCAACCCTTGATTTTTGAACTGCATTGTACTAAGTTATGTACATACTCATTTCACGTAGGAGATGATAGCTATGAATGCACTAACTTATACTTACACACGACAGCACTTGGCAGATGTTATGCGATCAGTAAATGATGACCACAATCCTGTTATAGTAACCAGCCAGCGTGGCAAGCCGGTTGTCATCCTTTCTCTTGACGATTACCAAGCCTTTGAAGAAACCGCATACTTGCTTCGGAATCCGCAAGGGGCCAAGCGGCTTCTCGATTCGGTCGAGGAGCTGCGTGCGGGAGGCGGTCAAGTTAGAGAGCTGACGGAATGATGATCAAGTTCTCAACAGCAGCATGGGAAGACTACATCTACTGGCAGACGACCGACAAGGCAATGCTCAAGCGCATAAATATTCTTATTCGGGATATTCAGCGTGAACCGTTTGCCGGTATCGGTAAACCCGAACCGCTCAAGCACCAACTTGCCGGTTTCTGGTCTCGAAGGATTGATAGCTGCCACCGCTTGGTATATGCAGTTGAAGGTGATACTCTCTTGATTGCACAGTGTCGTGATCATTATTAAAATTGAAGAGCCGATTGGCAAGACCAATTACAACAATCCCTATGAATCCAAAGAGTAAAGCCACTCCAGCCTTATTGGATTCCCTTTGGGTTATATTGTCGCCCCACTAAAGCAGACCTTGTAATCGTCTTTTTCTGAATTCTTCATTTTTCCCTTCAACTCGTACTTGACCGGTTCACGCGCGCGTGCGCGTGAACCGGTCAACATCCAAAATGGAACATTTAGACTGTGGGAGTGAATAGAATTTGTCGTCACGATTCTATACACTTCTTCATCTTCAAAGGCAATTTCTCTAATCTCACGATGTCTGGCGAGGTCCCATGCAACTTCCACCCACGCTGCTGTCATGCCGACGTACTTTCTGCAGGTGTGTCTCTTGAAATATCTCCCAGGCCCGGTTTTTCTCAACCGTGTCAGGTAAAACGATTGGGGTATGAGAGATTGGTGTCGATTTTTTAGGTTAATTTTGCGTGGGTAAAATTTAGTGGCAGGAGAAACAAGACGCGAAACTTTGATCGACCTGATCATACTATATCAATCTAGAGCCTGATCAGGTCCTCATGTTCCTCGTCGTGGGGATTGATGTGGATCATCACGTCGCCGACGTTGGGAAATCCGTCAAAGATCAATTTTTTGACCTTGGTGGCGATGTCATGGGACTCCTTGACCGTCATGGAGGGGTCCATCTCCAGCTTGAGATCGATGACCATGTACTGGCCGGAACGGCGACCACGGATATCGTGGACATGCTCCACCCGTTCGACACTCTCGGCCAGACGGGTCACCTCCTCGATAAAATCGGGCGGCGCGCTGCCGTCCATCAGATCGTGGGCTGCCTCCCGGAAGGTCTGGAAGCCGATGTGCAGGATGAAGAAAGCCGTCAATCCGGCGGCCAGCGGGTCCATGATGCCGAATCCGAAGAAGGCGCCGGATACACCCGCCAGAGTTGAGATGGAAGTTATGGCATCCTTGCGGTGGTCCTTGGCAACGGCCAGAAGCGATGGGCTGGCCAGTTCCGCGCCGGTTTTCTGGGTAAAGCGGTAGAGCCATTCCTTGATCAGGATTGTCAGGAAGGCCGCTGCCACGGCGAGCATGCCGGGTGACTGAAATTTCCGGTCGATGATGGAGTGGATCGAATCGGACAGGATCCAGGCGCCCGTAGCAAGGATCACCAGGGACACCAGGAGCGCCGACAGACTCTCCGCCCGTCCGTGGCCATAGGGATGCTTTTCGTCGAAAGGCTTGCGCCCAAGTTTTAAAGCCACCATCGTCGAGAAGATCGCCACAAAGTCGCAGGCACTTTCGATACCGTCGGCAAAGACCGCATCCGAATGCCCCCAATGGCCGGCGGCCATCTTGAAGATCATCAACAGGGCATTGATCCAGAAGCCGATCTTTATGATCCGGTCGGCACGGTCGAATCTCTCATTTCGTTGCATGAACACTCCGCGGATTCCTGCACATGGCGTTGCCAATCAAATCGCCTGGCAGGGCATCTTCCGGCTGTCCGGCCGGAATTGTTCGCCAATAATACCGCCCAACCGGACAAGATGCAACCATCCCGAACGCGTCGAGGCATTCTGACGGTATGGTCCCTGTCAGAATGCCTCGAAATTCAACTTCGTGTTATCACGGACGCAGTAGATTTCTCCTAAGCCCAACAGTCCCCTAGGCACTAACCTGGTACCCGACCCTGACGGCGCCCCAATGCCGATTGCCGATGACGATCGGTGTGGAGATATCGTTCATGATCTCCCCGGTATCCCGCATATAGGTCTGCAGCAGGAACTTATCCCGGTTGCGGGCGGCCCGCCCGCCGGTACGGTCGTCGAAGACGCGCTTGGTGCGGTTGTTGTCCCGGTCAAAGGCGGGATCTCCGGTCAGTGGCTTTGTGTAGCGCAGGTTGTGGCTGGGAACGTAGCCGTGGTCGTCAACGCAGATGGCGAAGGCAACCCTGCTATCCCTGGTCAGTACCTGTTCCTGGATCGGCGAAATAAGCTGGTCGAACATCCGGTCAAAATTAGTGCTGTATTTCTGAGGAGTTGTATTGGGGATCGGGACGTATTTCCGGTCGAAAAGTTCCTCCAGGGTGAACTTTCCGGCGGTCAAACCGCTCTCGAGCGCCGCCGTGGCGCGGTCCCGCAACTCCACGGCGAGTTTCTTCATGTCATCATGCGAATTGCCCACGCTGAACTTGCCGACGGTGGTAAAGATCCGCTCGGCTACCTCGGCAAGATTCTGGAAGGTCACGTCATTGCTCTCCATCTGGGAATGGATGAGCGTGGCTGCATCGGAAACGTGATGGATCTTGACCGAAATTTCGTCGGTAGTGGCGCTCTGCTCCTCGGTGGCGCAGGCGATCTGGTTGATCATATTGGTGGCTTCTCCGGCCAACTGCAGGATATTGGTCAGTGAATCCCTGGCGGTGACCGCCTTGGCCACGCCTTCCCCCACCCGCTCCTTTTCGTTGGTCATGGATGCCATGGCGGCGCGGCTTTCATTCTGGATCGTATGGATTATCTGGGCTATTTCCTTGGTAGATGCCGCTGTTTTCGCCGAAAGGCTTTTGACCTCATCGGCAACCACGGCGAATCCCCTGCCGTACTCTCCGGCCCGGGCCGCCTCGATGGCGGCGTTGAGTGCCAGGAGGTTGGTCTGATCGGCAACATCCTCGATGAGTGTGACGATCTCGCCGATCTTGACGGAGGAAACTGACAGCCTCTCGACCGTTTCGAGTGTTTCGACAACACTGCCGCTGATAAGTTCCATGCAATTGAAGGTTTCCCCGACAGCCGACATCCCCTCGCCGGCCGCGAAATCGACCTGTGATGACAGGTGTGCGGCCCGCTGGGTATTGGAGGCCACGTCGTTCAGGGTCGCGGCCATCTCTTCCGCTGCCACGGCAACCGATACGGACTGTTCTTTCTGTTCGGACGCGGCATTGACAGCACCACCGGTTTCCTTTTTGACCGTGCAGATCAGCACGGCCACTTGCTCTGCCTGGAGGTAGAGGTCGGCGATGATTCCCCGGAGTTTGCCGGTCAGATGATTAATCCCGCTGGCAAGCTGGCCGATCTCGTCGTTGGAACGAACCGGCATCTCGGTCGTCAGGTCACCTTCCCCCTGGGAAAGCACCTCGACCATCCGGGAGCAATCGACGATATCCTTGACAATGGTCCGCTTGAAGAAGAAGTACAATCCGCCCAGCATGGCAAAAAAGAAGAAGAAGCCCGCCGCGCACAGCATGATGGTGAGTTTTTTGGCGCTCTGATACCCTTCTTCCAGAGAGGTATCGAGCAGTATCCCGCCGAGAAACCTGGGGGCGGCATCATGGCATTTTTTACAGCGCTCCTCGTTGGCCAGCGGAATAGCGGCCACCATGGTATGTATGCCCTGCTCTTTCCGGACATGCTCCTGGATCTTACCGGCCGCGATGGCTTGCATGATAACGGGATTAATCTCCGTTGATGCGGAATTCGATCTCTTCCCTTCGGTGTTGAATACCGTCAGGTCCCGAACGTAGCGTTTATCCTTCAAGTCCTTGACGTACTCCTCGATCTCCCGCACATCTCCCCTCATCATCGAATCGGAGATATTCTTGACGATAACGGCAGCCTGAGTGCGGCTGTTGTTGGCCTGCAAATTCATGGTTGCGTGGTACTCGATCCAGATGGCGATGATCCCCAGGGAGGCAAAGCCGACGCACATCGTAGCAGCAATGATCCCCAGGACCTTGTATATGAGTTTACCCTTCAGCATGGCGTTCTCCTCCACAAAACGTTGTTTCTCCTCTTATCGGTTCAAAGATTAAAATATTGAGTAATAAATTTTCCACAGTCCCTGCTTTCCTCCCTGGCGTTACGTCTTTCGGAAAAATTCACCTTGCCGGCCGGGTATTGAAATTCTTGCTAAACTATCCGCCGGCCGGACCGATAAGTATTCTGATGCTTGAACGCCAGGATTGCGTGAGAGACTGTCCAACCCGCCATTCAAACCGGAAAAGGATTGGATCGATGAGGAGGAATCCATGGTTATGGCCCGCAAGATACTCGTAGTCGACGATGATCCTCCCATACTGGAGATGGTCTGCGAACTGCTCACCGCTAACGGGTTCCCGGCCTTGTCCTGCAGCACCCCCGAGAAGGCGCTGGCGTTCATGGAACTGGAGAGTTTCGATGCCGTACTGACGGATATCAATATGCCGGGCATAAACGGTCTGGATCTGCTTGAAAAAATACATGTCCGCTATCCGGATATACCGGTCATCCTCATGACCGCTGGCGCGGAACTGAACATGACCGTGAAGGCAATCCGCAAAGGGACCTTCGATTTCATAATGAAACCGTTCAATCCGGTGCAGTTGATCCATTCCGTGGAAAAGGCCGTGAATTACTTCAAACTTCTCCAGATGGAAAAGGATTATAAACACAACCTGGAAGAGACGGTCCGGCAGCGGACCCGCGAGGTACAAGATGCCAGCAAGGAGATGATCGTCCGGTTGATCGTGGCGGCGGAGTACCGTGACGATGAAACGGGGAATCATATCAGGCGGCTGGGTCTCTACGCCAAAGAGCTCGCCGAAACCCTGCGGATGCCGCCTGATTTTATCGAGTCGATCACCTTCGCCAGCGCCATGCACGATATCGGCAAGATCGGGATACCGGACGCGATCCTCCTGAAACCGGGACCGTACACCAGCGAAGAATTCGAGGTCATGAAGAACCACACCATTATCGGCAACAAGATACTGTCGGGTTCAGCCCACGCCAACATACAGATGGCCTCTTCGATCGCCCTCTGCCACCATGAGAGATGGGATGGCTCGGGCTACCCCTTCGGCCTGAAAAGCGAGGCGATTCCGATAGAGGGGAGGATCGTCATGCTGGCGGACCAGTACGAGGCACTGCGAAGTGAGCGGCCGTATAAACCGGCCCTGGAGCATAAGGATGTAGTCAGGATACTACTGGAAGGGGATGACAGAACCATGCCGGGACACTTCGACCCTCAGGTGCTGGCGGCATTCAGCAACAATACCGGTAAGTTTGAAGAGATTTTCTCAAGTCTTGCCTGAGGTATCGGGAAGCTGGCGGCCGGGGTGGAGATCGACCGATGGCTAGCGGCCGGGACAGATGAAATTGCCGGAGATTACTCGGGACCGCGGTTTTGTCGAATGGAGGCGATGTACTCCTTTATCGCCAGATACTCGTCGCGGGTAATACTCGTAAATTCGACCCCAAATCCCTCGGGAAGGTGGCTGACGGGATGGTTTCTGCTGTTATACCAGGCAACCCGTCCCATTGTCTCGACCAGGGTCGCCTTGTCATCCGGCAGGCTGAAGGATAGCTGTATTTCACCCTTCTCCGGCAATGTATCCAGGGCGGCGACAAACAGACCGCCACCGCTTATGTCCCCGGTCATCCCGTAATAGAGATCGTTCTCGTCCCGGATGGTCACCTGGGAATAGCAGGGTACTCTCTCCTTGAGCAGGTCCAAACTGGGGACATATTTCCGCAGGCAGGAAAAGAAACCCTTGCTATCCAGGGGCTCGATCAGGCAACCGTCGCTTCCGGCCTTGCTCAACCGCCCGGTGTCCATCCCGCTCTCGGAAGCGAGCACGACAACGGGAATGGTACGCAGTTCATCGTCATCCTTGAAGGCGGCGCACCCGGCGAATGCGTCCAGGCCGGACGGGCCGGAGGTCAGCAGGATCAACTCCGGGCGCTCCTTCCTGGCCGCCTCCAGGGCGCTCTCCAGGGAGTCGGCATGGATCAGATGAATTGGCGCGTATGCGATAACCTGCGCAGAAAATTCGTCGAACAGATCCTTAGTTGACAGCAGAAGTATTTTTACCAAATCCATGAGAAGTTCTCCGCTTCCATCACGCCATGCTATAGGTGGCGTACAGCTTTTTAACCTTCACCAGGTAGTCGCGAGTCTCCTGCGGGAGGCGGCTCTTCCCCCGGTCAACATTGCCCGGCCCCCAATTGTAGGCGGCCAGCGACTTATCGATATCGCCACCATATCTGTTCAAGAGGTCCTTGAGGAAACGGGTGCCGGCCATGACATTCTGTTCGGGATTGAATGCGTCGGTCACTCCCAGACCGGCTGCGGTGGCCGGCATGAGTTGCATCAGTCCCTGGGCTCCGGCGTGGGAGACGGCGTTTGTCTTGAAATTGCTTTCCGCATGGATGACCGCCTTGATCAGCCCTTCATCGACGCCATACCGTCGCGAGGCCCTGCTGATAAGAGTAGCGATGTCCGCGGACCCAGCGGGTCCCGCCGGTCCGGCTGCCGGATTCACGGCCGGAGGAGCGGACGGCGCGGGGGAAGAAGAGCCGGCACTCACCTCAGCCACCGCAGGTGAGACTTTCTCCGGAGAACCGCCGGGCTTCTGCTCCCCGGCACCGTACGCGGCCAGAAGGCTGTTCAGCACCCCCCCGCTCACAGCCGTGGCAGGCGCTGGTGAATTATCCAGGGTGAGGGCACTCCGCATCATCTCAAGCTGAAGGATTTCCGCCGTCCTGGCAACATTTTTCGCGCTGTTGTTTATTGCACCTTTGCCGGCGGCGGAAGCGGCAAGAAGGGCTCTGAACGCCTGCCCGCTCCCTTCCGGCCTGACCGCTTCCAGTTCATTTTTGAGCGTCTCGGGGCGGAGGGAGCCTATGTCCTGTATCGAACCTAGCGACATGGCCTTCTCAACACGACAGTGCGCATGAATTTTCCGGGGCCAGGTTCATCTTTTTCAGCTTCTCGATGAACGTGGTCCGTTTCAGATTCAACATCTGAGCGGCCTCTTTTTTATTTCCGCCGCTCTTCTGCAGGGCCTCCGTGATGAGCTGTTTCTCGTAGCCCTCTATGACGGAGTTGAAATTCATGTCGCCGCCGGGGAGCTGGAACCTTTCCTGTTCCTCGACCGGTGCCTTGCCCACGTATTTGTGCGGGAGGTCATCGATCGTGACGATGCCGCTGCCCTTGAGGATTATGAGGCGCTCGATCAGGTTTTCCAGCTCGCGGATATTGCCGGGCCACTGGTACTCGCAGAGCGCGCTCATCACTTCCTGATTCAGGCCCTGGATGCGCTTCTTCTTTTCGCTGTTGAGTCTCTTCAGAAAACTTTCCACGAGCAGCGGGATATCTTCCTTGCGCTCCCTGAGGGGCGGAATGACCAGCGGTATAACCGAGAGACGATAGTACAGGTCTTCGCGGAAGGTCTTGTTTTCCACCAGCGCTTCCAGGTTCTGATGCGTGGCGGCGATAAACCTGGTGTCAATCTTCTTCAACTGCATCCCGCCCACGGTCTCGATTTCCTTGTTCTGCAGGACCCGCAGCAGCTTGACCTGCAGGCTCGGCTTCATGTCGCCGATTTCATCGAGGAAGATCGATCCCTTGTCGGCCATTTCAAAGCGTCCGATCCTGTTGGCGATGGCGCCGGTAAAGGCGCCCTTCACATGTCCGAAAAGCTCGCTTTCCAGCAGTTCCTCGGGAATCGCGGCGCTGTTCACCGGGACAAAGTTGCGGTTCTTGCGGTTGCTCAGGTCATGAATAGCCCGTGCAAACAGTTCCTTGCCGGTCCCCGACTCACCCTGGATGAGGACCGTCGAATCAGACTCGGCCACCTTCTCGACCATTTCCAGCAGTGAGAGAATCTTGTTGCTATCACCGACAATATTGCTCATCAGCGAGCGGTTCTTTACCGTCGGTTTGCCCTTGAACGTCCGGCTCTGTATGGAATGATGCTCCAGTCCGCGCTTCACATGGGTCTCCATCTCCGACAGGTTGAAGGGCTTGTCCAGACAGAAGAAGGCGCCGGCCTTGAGGAGGTTGGCCATCATTTCATTGCTGCAGTAGCCGCTATACACGATCGTGACGATTGCCGGATGGCTGGACTTGATCCTTTTGACAAGTTCAAGCCCGTTCATCTTCGGCATCATCAGATCGGTGATGACAAGATCGAACTCTTTCTCGTCGATCAGCCTGAGCGCCTCGGAAACATCGCCGGAATGGACAACCTGATACCCTTTGTAGTTCAGGAAGGCATTCAGGAATTCCCTGGACTTATCGTCGTCGTCAATCACCAGTATTTTGCCTGTTTGCATAAATCAGCTCCTCGTTAACATTCCAATAGTTCTTCCGGGCTAGCGTGTTCATCTTTTTTCAAGCGGGTTAAATTTTCTATCAAGATTTTACAGTTCCTGCCGATACGAGCGAATAAGGGTTTGTAGTGTCTTGCAAACGGCCATCATTGCTGAATAACGTGCCACATGCTACATCACCGCACCTGGCGGGGAATAAACATTATTACCCGATGCTGATCAGTTATAAACCATCCGCAAGGCATTTGTCTGTCAGGAAAGCATGATAAAAATAATATAATTTATTCAGCCATTCTAATACCTTCCATCTGTTTATTCAGATACACGAGGCAGATTCCATCCTCCCTACCCCCAATTGATCTGTATCGAACTCTCCTGCCATGCCGTGAAACACTAAATCCAACCCATCCACATCAATATTTGATTAAATATTTCGGGAAAAATGCCGAAAGGTAGTTCAGGGGATATTCACCACGTAACCCTTAATGTATTCCGGATATGAGCGGCAACGGGAGGAACCACAATGGATGCGGCCGCAATCAATCTAAACGAGCACTCGACAGAAGAACGGATGCAACTGGTTAGCTTTATCCTGGACAAGGAAGAGTATGGCGTTGAGGTGCTCAAGGTCAGGGAGATTATCCGCATGCCGAACATTACCCGCGTTCCGAATACGCCGCCCTATGTCGAGGGGGTGATAAACCTGCGCGGCAAGGTCATTCCGATCATTTCACTGCGGAAAAGGTTCAACCTGGACAGCGCGGAAAGTGACGGCAGAACCAGGATCATGGTCATGGACATGACCAATGAACTGACCGGATTTATCGTGGATTCGGTGGCGGAGGTCATCCGCATAACCTCCGGCGAAATCCAGCCCGCCCCGCCGGTTGTCTCGGGAAGCGTCGATCAGGAATATCTTTCCGGGGTGGTAAACCGGGAAGACCGCCTGCTGGTGCTGCTGGACCTGGAGCGGCTGTTTTCACAGGAAGAGCAGCAACTCTTTACCGGCAAAACGGCCTCGGCATAACAACGGATAGTAATCAAGGAGTGGTATATGAGTTCACTATGCGAAGATCAGGAACTGCTGGATGGTTTTCTCACGGAAGCGACCGAACTTCTGGAGAAGATAGACGATGATCTCATAACGCTCGAACAATCGCCGTGCGACATGGAACTGCTCAACCGCATTTTCCGGTCGATTCACACGGTAAAAGGCGCGGCCAGCTTTCTCGAGTTTGAGCTGCTGGTGAAGGTGACTCACAGGACCGAGGACGTGCTCAACAAGCTGCGCCGCGGAGAGATGGTCCTCAATCCGGGGCTCATGGATGTTATTCTCGAGGCGGTGGACCTGGTAAAGGTGCTGATCAACGACATCAAGGGGGACGAGATCAAGGAGCGCCCCATAGACGGCATCATAGAGCGGCTGATTGCCATGCAGACCGAAGAGAGCGGCAACGCCACGGAGATATCCGCGGTAACAACCGTCATTGTCACGGAGACCACACCACTGGCGACTCCGGCGCCCGCGCCAGGCGACGATCAGACCGCATCCCGAAACAGTGCCCCCCGGACATCCGGGGAGGAATTGACCGACAAAAGCACCGTCAGGATTGACGTAAAACGGGTCGATGACCTCATGAATCAGGTAGGCGAACTGGTCCTGGAACGCAACCGGATGATTCAGTTGACCAGCGATTACCAGAATGAGACGAACCTGGCGTTTTTTGGCGAGGAACTCGCCAAGCTCTCCAAAAGGATGAACTTCGTTACCTCGGAACTGCAGATGCAGGTGTTGAAGATGCGTCTCATTCCGGTCGGAAATGTCTTCAAGAAATTCCCGCGCATCGTCCGCAATCTGGCGCGCGACCTGGGAAAACAGGTTGACCTGCAGGTCTTCGGCGAGGAGACCGAATTGGACAGATCGGTGGTGGACGAAATCAGCGACCCCTTGATCCATCTCATACGAAACGCCATGGACCACGGCCTGGAAACGACCGAGGAGAGGGTCGCGGCCGGGAAACCGGCGACCGGCGTCATCATGCTTGCCGCCCGCCACGAAGGAAACCGGATCATCATCAGCATCCGGGACGATGGCCGCGGCATCGACAGCGACAGGGTGGCGGCAAAGGCGCTCGAAAAAGGACTGCTGACGCAGGAGCAGCTTTCCGGCATGAGCCGGCGGGAGATATTCGACCTTATCTTCCTGCCCGGCTTTTCCACAAAGGAGCAGGCTTCGGACCTGTCCGGCCGTGGCGTGGGAATGGATGTCGTGCGGACCAACATTCAGAAACTGAACGGTATCATCGATATCAAGAGTGTGCCGGGAGAGGGCTCCGAGTTCACCCTCACGCTCCCTCTCACGCTGGCCATCATTCAGTCACTGCTGGTGGCGGTCGAAAAGGAAACCTATTCCATCCCCCTGTCGTCGGTACTGGAAACTCTGCGGGTAAAGGAAGAGAATTTTCACACCATCGGCGGCCGCAAGGTCCTTAAACTCAGGGACTCGGTCCTCCCGCTCCTGGGACTGGCGGCGGTCTTCGATGTCAGGACGGAGAAGAAGCGCGCCAGCTACTGTTATGTGGTTGTTGTGGGTGTCGCCGAAAAGAGGATCGGACTGGTGGTAAGCAGGCTCCTGGGACAGCAGGAAGTCGCCATCAAGTCGCTGGGGAACTACCTGGGCAACGTGCCGGGCATAGCAGGCTCCACGATCATGGGCGACGGCAGGGTCGCGCTGATCATTGACCCCTCCAAACTTATCGACCTGGATATGAATATATAACTACCGGCTGCATCAGCCCGACTGACAACGTTGTTATCGGAAGCAAAGGAACCTCAGTGAAACTGACCGAAAAAGATTTTGAAATGCTGAGAGATTTCATATATTCGGTTTGCGGCATCTACTTCCAGTCCAGCAAGAAATATTTTCTGGAGAGCCGTATCGCGCAGAGAATGGCGCAGGCCGGGACACCCGACCCCGCGGCATACCTGGCCCTGCTCCGTAATGCGGTCCGGGGGACCGAGGAGTTGAAAAGGCTGCTCAACGACATCACCACCAATGAAACCTTCTTTTTCCGCAATGTGGCCCAATTGACCGCCCTGCAACAGCAGTTCCTCCCCGCACTCATCGAAGGCAAGGCAAAAACCGGCTTCCGCAAGCTGCGGATATGGAGTGCCGCATCATCCTCGGGCGAAGAGGCCTACACGCTGGCCATGCTTCTTCTGGAAAAGTTCCAACAGCAGCTGAAGGGGTGGATAATCGAGATCATCGGCACCGATATCAATGAAACCGTACTGGAGCAGGCCCGGGCAGGGATCTACACCACCTACTCGGTCCGCAACATCGATGAGCAGTACCGGAAGAAATATTTCACCGTCGATGGTCAGGGACGCTTCATACTCGCGCCGGAAGTCAAGAAAATGGTGAGTTTTTCCCGGCTGAACCTCAACGATGATACCAAGATGCTTTTCATGAAGAGCTTTGATATCATCTTCTGCGCCAACGTTCTCATCTATTTTGATACTGCCTCGAAATCCAAGGTCGTGCAGCACTTTTACAATAACCTGCAACCCTACGGTTATTTCTTTGTAGGTCAGGCCGAATCGCTCCATGGCGTCAACGACAAGTTCAAGGCTGTCCATTTTCCGGGCGGGTTTGCCTACAAAAAGTAACCAAGAGGAGGGGAACCGTGAATAAACAGAAAATGATGGAAAAAGCTCAGCGCATGGTCAGCGGGGTTATCAATCTACCCACTATTCCGGCCATCGCCACGCGGGTCGCCAGCCTCCTTGACAATCCGGATGTCGAAGTGGAAGAGGTGGCCGAGCTGATCCTGACCGACCAGGTCATGGCCACCCGCGTCATCAAAATCGTCAACTCACCCCTCTTCAAGCCGATGCATGAAATCAGCTCCCTGAAACGCGCCCTGATTTACCTGGGTCTGCATCGCATCAGGGAGATCGCACTCACCTGCTCGATCATCAAGGCCTTCGAGGGCAAGGACGGGGCCTTCGATATCAAGACCTTCTGGCAGCACTCCTTTGGCGTCGGAACCGTGTCCAGGATCATTGCCCAGCGTGTGCGCTACCCGGAGGTGGAAAAGGCGTATATCTGCGGAATCATCCATGATATCGGCGAGGTATTCCTGAGCAACTACATGCAGAAGGAATTCAACAAGATCGTCGAACTTATCAAGGGCACCTCGCACTGTTTCGTCGATGCTGAAGCGCTCTGGCTCGGCACCACTCACTGCGAGATCGGCCACTGCCTGGCCAAGAAATGGAATTTTCCGAATGATTACTGCGAAGTGATCGCACTGCACCATGAACCGGCCAAGGCCACCCTCGACCCGATGCTGGTCGCAATAGTCAACCTGGCGGACCTGTTCTGTTCGGTCCGGCATCTGGACTACGGCGGCCGCGAATGGGTGAGCTTCAACCTCGCCGAGGAGAAGTCCTGGAACATACTGCAGAATTATTCGCCCAAGCTGGCCAGCATGGACGTGGAACGTTTCTGTTTTGAACTGGACGAGAGGGTGCCGGAGATCCAGGATCTGGTTGATTCATTATTCGAAGGATTGGCAAAGTGAGGGGTTATGAAGAAGATACGCGTACTGATAGTTGACGATTCATCTTTCATGCGGATGGCCATCCGCGGATTTCTCAGCCACGATCCGGAGATCGAGGTGGCCGGAGTCGCGAGCGATGGTTCCGATGCGGTTGCCAAGGCAGCCCTGCTGCGCCCCGACATCATCACCATGGACGTGGAAATGCCGGTCATGGATGGGATCAGCGCGGTACGAAAGATCATGGCGACGACCCCCACCCGGATCATCATGGTTTCCACGCTGACGAGCTCGGGTGCGACAGCCAGCTTCGAGGCCCTCGAAGCCGGCGCAATCGATTATATTCCGAAAAACACCTCCGACGCCCCGGGAGGTCAGGATCAATTCCGCGCCGAACTGCTCCGCAAGATCAAGGATGCGGCCCACGCCTCTATCGCCACCGGCCCTGCCAAGACGCCCGCTCCGCATGGCGGGATAGTCATCGAGAGAAAGGTTTCCGTCACCAGCACGAAACGGGTCAAATATATCGGCATCGGCGCCTCCACCGGCGGGCCGCCGGCTGTGCAGGACGTCCTCTCCCGGCTTCCGGCCGGTTTTCCCCATGCCATCATGGTGGCCATTCACATGCCGCAGGCCTTTACCGGTCCCTATGCGGAGCGGCTCAACGCCAATTGCCGCTTGCCGGTCAGGGAAGCCGCCGAC
>JAJYBH010000003.1 GCA_021779135.1 Deltaproteobacteria bacterium | reverse complement strand
CCTCAGGCTGCCGGCATACACAAACGATATGGCCAGCGGCACCTGGGCGAAGGCCACCAGCTTTAGAAAGACGCTCCCTTTTTCGATAACGTCCGGGTCGTGGGTAAAGAGGCCGATCAGGAAATGCGGCGCAAAGAAGAAGATCAGGGCCATGACCGTCATCACGCCGACCGCCAGCCTGAGCGCCTCGTTGTGGCTGATGCGGGCCCGGCGGATCTTGCCGGCTCCCAGGGCCTGGCCCATCAGGGTTGCAGCGGCGATGCCCATGCCGGCCCCCGGCATGAAGGAGAGCGATTCGATGGAGAGCCCGATCTGGTGGGCGGCATAGGCGGATGTGCCATAGCCGATAATGAAGCTGGAATAGAACAGCTGGCCGCTCTGCTGGGCGATGCGTTCCAGGGCCACCGGCCAGCCGACCCGCCAGATCCTGCCGAAGATGGGGAGATCGGGGCGGCTGAAGGTGATGTAGCGCTTCCGCAGCGCCTGGATCAGGAGGTAGCTGAATCCGATGAATTCGGAGGTATTGATGGCAATGGCCGCCCCTTTCACCCCCAGGGGAGGCAGGCCGAATTTCCCGTAGATCAGCGGCCAGGCAATGGCCACATGCAGGATATTGACCAGGATGATGGCCTCCATCGGCGTACGGGTGTCGCCGGCGCCATGCATGATTGCCGACAGGCAGTTCAGGCCGGTGGTCCAGATCAGCCACAGGAATATCAGCCTGGTATACTCTGCCGCCAGGGCCTGCACATCAGGTGCGGCACCCATCAAGCGGCCTATATCGGCACCCCAGACTGAGCCGAGGGCGCTGCAGACCGCCGTCATGACCACACAGGCCAGGCAGGAGACAAATGCCGCCCGGCTGGACTCTTCGCGCCTGCCGGCGCCCCACAGATGGGAGATGACCACCGTGGTTCCGGTGGAGAGTCCCCAGAAGACGGTCATGGTGACAATCATCAGGAGCTGGCCGAGGCCGGTGGCGGCAATAGCGGCGGCCCCCAGTCCGCCGGTCAGGAAGATGTCGACAATCGAGACCAGGCGCTGAAAAAGTGAGGAGAGCAGCACCGGCATGGAGAGGCGGAAAACGTTGCGGCGGATGGAGACCGGTTTGCGGTTTTTTGAAAAGCGGATGACCCAGCGTGCAGACAGCGCCTGAATGTGCCCGCTCCACACGGCTACAGCCCGGCAATCACGCTGGCGGCGCGCAGGAAACGATCCACCTGGTCGGCAGTGGTCGCTTCGCTGTACAGACGGAGCACCGGTTCGGTGCCGGAGGGTCGGATCAGCAGCCAGTCGCCATTTTCGAAGATGAATTTGAATCCGTCACTGAAGTTGGTCCCGCTCACCATCCTGCCGTCGATTTCCGCCGGCGGCTGCGACCGCAGCCGCTCGATCAGCTGCTCCTTGGCGATCTCCTCGATCCGCCGGTCAAGACGGCGGTAGAAGAAATGGCCGATCTCGTCCATGGTCTCATCGAGCATCTGCCGCAACCCCTTGCCGCTGACCGCCATGGCCTCCAAAAGCAGCAGACACATCAGGATGCCGTCCCGCTCGGGGATATGCCCCTTGACCCCCAGGCCGCCTGACTCCTCGCCACCCATGAGGATGTCTTTCTCCAGCATCAGCTCGCAGATGTGCTTGAAGCCGATGGGCGTCTCGTAAAGCTCCAGGCCGAATTTTTCCGCCAGCAGGTCGATCATGCGGGTAGAGGAAACGGTCTTGACCACCCCGCCGCGCAGGTTCTTGTGTTCGATCAGATGGCGCAGGATGACGGTGAAGATGCAGTGGGAGGAGAAAAAGTCGCCGTTCTCGTCCACGGCGCCGATCCGGTCGGCATCACCGTCCAGCGCCAGGCCGACCCGGTATGTTCCGCTCTTCAGCAGGGCGGAAAGCTCCTGGAGATTGGCGTCGATCGGTTCGGGCGGCAGGCCGCCGAAAGAGGGGTTTTCGCTGTTGTGGATCTCATCGACACTTGCCAGCAGGCGCGGGATGAAGCCGCTGCCGGCGCCGTACATCGGATCGACCACCGCCGCGATGCCCGCCCTGGCTATCAGGTTCAGATCGACATAGCGGCTGAGCTGGTGGAAGTAGTTCTCGCAGGGGTCGAACAAACGGATCATCCCCTTGCGCTGCGCCTCTTCGAAAGGGCAATCCACGACCCGCCGGCCATTGGCCACGTTGTATTTTACGATCTCTTCCAGGATTTTCGTGGTACCCGGTCCGGCCGAGCCACCGTAGGCCTCCTTGACCTTGAATCCGTTATATTCCGGCGGGTTGTGGCTGGCGGTAATCATTACCCCCGCTCCGGCCCCCATCTCGTGCACCGCCCAGGAGACAGCCGGTGTCGGAGCATAGCCATCGGTCAGGCAGACCTGGATGCCGTTTCCGACGGCTACCTCCGCCACCCGGCGGGCAAAATCGCGGGAGAGGAAACGCCGGTCGTAGCCGATCACCAGGGGCTTGTTGCCCAGACCCTCGCGATTGAGGTAATCCATGGTGGCCTGTGCCACCAGGGACAGGTTCTCAAAGGTAAAATCGCGGGCAATCACGCCGCGCCAGCCGTCGGTACCAAACTTGATCTGCATGGAGCTCTCCTGAAAGATAGATTGTCGTCAGTTCATGGATATATTATTTTGAGAATGGATTGTATGGTAAAAACAGGCATAGACAATACCAACAATATTGGTCGTTCACAACCAAATATCCAGATTGTTGCCGCAGAGTATCTCGAAAGTAATCACCATGATTTTGGAAAACTACGGGCTGGAGCGACAGCTATTGACTATATACCTAAAAAAGGGATATATACTGTTATGGACTGGACTGTAGAATTTACCAACCGAGCCCGCAAACAGAAAGATAAGCTGCCGGTACGCGTCAGGGAGCTCCTGTTTCAGCTTGTAAGGGATATTCAGACAACAGGTCCGGTTCGGGGAGATTGGCCAAATTATTCAAAGCTGTCGGATTGTGAGCATCATTGCCATATCAAAAAAGGACAACCGACGTTCGTTGTTGTCTGGCGCGAAGATAAGGGCAAAATCAGGTTTGTGGAGGTCACGTATGCAGGCACACACGAAAAAGCACCCTACTGAAGATATGATAACATTGCGGCTAACGGTCCACCGCCACAACGCCCCGCTGGTAAGGCGCTATGCGGCAGCTGTCGAGTCAGAGGAAGAGCGCACCTATACCGTTTCCGAAGTATTTCCGGAATACATCGGCAAAGAGTCACAAGTCGCATTGCGGGCATACCGTACGCGTGAAGACCTCACCCAGAAACAGCTTTCCGAATTGACCGGCATTCCGCAGCATCACATAAGCGAGATGGAAAACAACAAGCGAAGCATTGGCAAAGAGCGCGCGAAGAAACTGGCCGAAGCACTTCATTGCGATTATCGGCAACTATTGTAACTGATTCCTGGTACCCTGTTACATGATGAACTGCGGCGCATCCAAAAAAATAATGAGGAGGTTGCAATGGATCAACCCACCCGCATCGAAAAAGACTCCCTGGGCGAGATGAAAGTCCCGGCATCGGCCTACTACGGCGCCCAGACGGCGCGGGCCGTGCAGAACTTCCCCATATCCGGCCTCAAGCCCCATCCGGCCTACGTCTGGGCCGTGGCCATCATCAAGAAATGCGCCGCCCGGGCCAACATGTCCACCGGCAGGCTTTCCGTGGAGATCGGCAACGCCATCACGGCTGCCGCCGACGAAGTCCTGGCCGGCGAGTTGGCCGATCAGTTCGTGGTTGATCCCTTCCAGGCCGGGGCCGGAACCTCGCACAACATGAATGTCAACGAGGTGTTGGCCAACCGCGCCCTGGAGCTGTTGGGGCGCCAGCGGGGAGACTTCTCCACCCTGCACCCCAACGACCATGTCAACATGGCCCAGTCCACCAATGACCTGATCCCCACCGCCATCCGCCTGGCCGCGCTGGAGATGCTCGATCCCCTGCTGGAGGTCCTGGAAGGGCTGGAGAACGCACTGGCGGCCAAGGGGGGCGAGTTCGACCATATCCTCAAATCAGGTCGCACCCACCTGCAGGATGCCGTTCCGATCCGTCTCGGCCAGGAATTCAAGGCCTATGCCGCCGCCATCGGCAGAAACCGTGAAGGGCTGGAGGTCTGCATCCCGGCCCTGCTGGAGCTGGGCATCGGCGGCACCGCCGTCGGGACCGGGCTGAATGCCGAGCCGGCCTACATCAGCGCCATTATCGAGGAGCTGGCGCTGGCCACCGGCTTCCCGCTGGTCGCTGCTCCCGACCTGTTCGAGGCCATGCAGAACATGGACCCCTTCCTGGCGCTTTCATCAGCCCTGCGACGAACGGCGGTTACCCTGGGGCGCATCGCCAATGACCTGCGCCTGCTCTCCTCCGGCCCGCGCACCGGCCTGGACGAGATCCGCCTGCCGGCGGTCCAGCCCGGTTCGTCGATCATGCCCGGCAAGATCAACCCCTCCATGGCCGAGATGACCAATATGGTCTGCTTCCAGGTCATGGGGTGCGACCAGGCCGTGCTGCTGGCCGCCCAGGCCGGCCAGCTGGAGCTGAACGTGATGATGCCGCTGATCGCCTATAACCTGCTGTTTTCCCTGGAGCTGCTCAAGAATTGCGTGCAGAAATTCACCGATTCATGTATTACTGGAATTAAGGCTAATGAAGAGCGCTGCCGGCGTTACCTGGAGGATTCCCTTGGGCTGGTGACGGTCCTGGCCCCATCCATCGGCTACAACGCCGCCGCCGAGGTAGCCAAGGAATCGATCGCTACCGGCCGTTCCATCCGCGAGATCGTACTGGCGCGGGGGTTGATGCCGGAAGCCGAACTGGAAGAGGCCCTGCGGCCGGAACATCTGACCGAGCCCGGTCTGCCGCTGGGAGAAAAATGATTATTTCATCAATAATAACGCGGTACAGCCGTTCTTTAACGATGAAACAATACAACTACAAAGGAGATTGACCATGAGAGAAGAAGTACTGAGAGTCCTTGAGCAGGTACGTCCCGGCCTGCAGGCCGATGGCGGTGATGTGGAACTGGTGGAAGTGACCGAGGACGGCATCGTCAAGGTACGGCTGAAAGGCGCCTGCGGAAGCTGCCCCATGTCCACCATGACCCTCAAGATGGGTATCGAGCGGGCCATGAAAGATCAGATCCCGGGCGTCAAGGAAGTTGTTCAGGTCTGAGACCCTTCGGACACCGAGGATGACAACCCCGCCGGACGCATTCCCGCGGGGTTTTCTATTGGTTTGCAGCCATTGAGGGGGACCATTGCACACATGAAAATCTGGATCGATGCCGATGCCTGTCCCAGGGTCATCAAGGAGATCGTCTTCCGTGCCTCGGAACGCTTGGAGATCCCGGTCTGCCTGGTGGCCAACACCGGATTGGCCAAGCATCATTCCCGGCTGATCACCTCGGTCGTGGTGGCCGAGGGTTTTGACGTGGCTGATGATTATATCGCCGAACATGCCACGCCCCAGGACCTGGTGGTCACCGCCGATATCCCGCTGGCGGCCCGCATCGTGGAAAAAGGTGCGGTGGGCCTCGATCCGCGCGGAGAGCTTTACACCGAAGAGAATGTGGGCGAGCGGCTTTCCATGCGCGACCTGATGCAGGAACTGCGCGGCGCCGGCATGATCCAGGGGGGGCCGGGGCAGTTCAGCAACACCGACCGGCAGCGTTTCGCGTCCTCGCTCGACAGCCTGCTGACGCACATGCTGAAGGGGAGAGGACAGCCATGAAGAAGATGCTCACCTGGGGAGCGGTCGGCCTGTTGACCACGGCCTTCCTCGATCCCGTCATCTACTCCATGCTCGGCCTGCCGATCCCCTGGACCCGTGACCTGCTGATGCTGGCGGGCGGCGCGGGCTGTTTCTGGCTGCTGATCAGGTTCCGGAATGATTTCTGAGAAGGTGAAGGTCAAACAGCCATGACCATTGAGATACGTGAAGCAGACATCAGGGTGGAATTCTACCGGGCTTCCGGGCCGGGCGGACAGCATCGCAACACGACCGACTCCGCCGTGCGTATCCGCCACCTGCCGACCGGTATCGTGGCCCAGGCCTCGGAGAGCCGCTCGCAATTGCAGAACCGCGAGAAGGCCATGGAGCGCCTGCAGGCCGCCCTGGAACGCCGCGACCGCAAAGAGAAAAAACGCATTGCCACCAAGGTGCCGAAACGGGCCAGGGAAGCGCGCCTGACCGAGAAGAAGATTCTGTCGCAGCGTAAGAAGCTGCGGTCAACGGTGGATTGAGATGCATTCTACCTCCAGCCTGACCATTCAGTGGGTCAAACCTGACATTGCCGCCGAACAGTGGGAATTCGCCGGCCACCCCGGCAAGCAGGGATTCTACCTGCGTCACGGCATATCCTGGGAGGGCGTGCAGGATTGTTTTGATGCGGGGCAATTGACCCCATACCCCCGCTCGGAGCGGATCAACGGGATACCGGTGGCGCTCTCCTACAGCAGCTACGACGACTATGCCCGTTACCTGGCCAAGGCCAAACGGGGCTACCGCAGAAGCTATTCCCTGATGGAGGAGGCCCTGCAACGCCAGGGCACGCTGACACTTCCGGCGCCGATCATACTGCAGTGCGGCGGCGAGGCGCTGCTGTTTTCCGGCTATCGCCGGCTCTGCCTGGCCTGGAACTAC
The DNA here is from genome assembly GCA_021779135.1 of Deltaproteobacteria bacterium. GTDB lineage: Bacteria > Desulfobacterota > Desulfuromonadia > Geobacterales > Pseudopelobacteraceae > CAIPTY01. Next base: position 52,829 of record JAJYBH010000003.1, on the reverse strand, counting down.
GGGATGGTGCCCGCGGTCTGGCTGTTGCCGGTCAGCGGGAGGGATCAGCAATGCGCATAGACCTGGTTGCCGTTCACACCTGTCCCTCCCCGCAGGCCGTGCCACTGGCCAATGCCTTCCTGCAGAGCTACCTGACGACTGTTCCCTTGCCCCGGCCGGTTGAGGTCGTACGGTCTGATTTCTTTCTCGGCCAGGACCCCGTTGCGTGTGCTGCCGGGATAGTCAAGCTGCAGCCTGACCTGGTCGGCTTCTCCCTATATGTCTGGAATCGAGGGCTCTGTGGAGAAATAGCCGAGGAACTGCGCCGGTGTCTGCCGGGGGTGACCATCTTCGCCGGCGGGCCGGAGGCCACCGCCGACCCGCTGGGCGTACTGGCCGGCACCAGGTTTGATTTCCTGATCGCGGGCGAGGGGGAGGTCCCCTTTGCCGCTCTCTGCGAACGACTGTCAAAAGGTGGGGATGTCAGCCGCATCCCCGGTGTCGCCACACGGGCAGAGGCCGGCATCTCCCTGATCCCGTCAACGCCGCTCGCCAACCTGGATGCAATCCCCTCCCCCTGGCTGAATGGCACCCTCGATGTCGATCTCTATCCGGGCATCCTCTGGCAACTATCGCGCGGCTGCGGCTTCGCCTGCGATTTCTGCTTCGATTCCCGCGACCGTCACGGGGTGCGGCGCTTTTCGCTGGAGCGGATCGAAGCGGAGCTGCGGCACTTCGCCAGCCACGCTGTCAGCCAAGTCTTCGTGCTGGATTCGACCTTCAACCAGGACCAGCGGCGCGCCAAAACAATTCTTCGTTTAATCAAAAAGATTGCCCCCCATATCCATTTCCACTTCGAGGTGCGCAGCGAGTTTATCGACCGTGAGATGGCGGAACTCTTCGCCGGTATCACCTGTTCCTTGCAGATCGGCCTGCAGAGCGCCGATCCCCGGGTACTGAAGCAGGTCGGACGGGCCTTCCGGCGGGATGATTTCGTCAGCCGCACCATGCTGCTGAACGAAAGCGGTGCCGTGTTCGGGTTTGACCTGATGTACGGCCTGCCGGGCGACACACTGTCAGGCTTCCGCGATAGTCTGGAGTTCGCCCTGGGGCTCTATCCCAACCACCTGGACATCTTTCCGCTGGCGATCCTGCCCGGCACGGCCCTGGCGGGACGCGCGGATTCCATCGGCCTGAGGCATCTGCCGGGACCGCCCTATACGCTGAACTCCTCGGCGACCTTTACGGAGGCGGACATGCAGGAGGCCCGCAAACTGGCGCTGGCCTGCGACATCTTCTACACCCGCGGCCGGGCGGTGGCCTGGTTCAACGGCGTACTTGACGCGCTCGGCCAGCGGCCGGCGGAATTCCTGCAGCGATTTGCGGCCTGGCTGGAGTCGGAGAAAGGGGCCGTGATCAGCGAGGCCGACCTGGGCGATGATCAGATCTGGCACCTGCAGCGGGCCTTCCTGTCCGGCGCGTTCTCCCCGAAAAGGGTGCGGCGCTTCCTGCCGGTGGTACTCGATCTGGTGGATTATCACTATCACTATGCCGTTGCACTGATGACCCCGCCCCCCCGGCCGGCCAACGGTACAGCGGGTGCGAAAAAACCGCTGCAAAGTGCCTTCCGCCTGGCGGGTTCCGCCCGCCTGGCCGCCTTCCGCTACGAGATTCTGGAGATCCTGGAGGCCGGGGTGGCGGATGTGCGAGGCTTCAGCGGCAGCCTGCAACAGAGCGGTTCCTGGGCGGTCATCTATCCGACGGCCGAAGGGGTCTTTACGGAGTCTGTCAGCGAATTGTACTACAGGCTGCTGGAGCAGATGGACGGGGCAACCCCGGCCGGGGATCTGGCCGCCCGTCTCGGCATTCCGGCGGCCGAGGCCGGGGAGTTTCTGGCGTTTGCGGAACGGGAAGGGATACTGGAACGCTGCTGACGGAATTCTTGGCGTAAAAAAAGCGGGGGACTCGAAGGCCCCCGCTGGTGTCTCACTCGTGATCAGTCGCGATCATGTTTATCGCGTTTTCTCTCCCACTTTTCTTCCCGCCGCTCCTGCTTTTCCTGCCTGCGCTCGTCCTTCCATTCCTGCTTTTCACGCCTGCGCTCATCTTTCCACTCTTCCCGGCGTTCATGGTCGGGGCGGAAGTAACGTCCGCGATAGTGGTCCCGGTCTCTGCGATAGACGCGATACTCCCGGTCGCGATACGAGCGGATCTGCTCGATACGGTGCCTGCGGATGCCCGGGGGCAGCTGCCGGTAGGGGACTTCGACCCAGGGGCCGTTGTAGAAGCGGGAGCGATGCCAGCTGTTGCCGTAGTAGAGGTAGTAGAAATCCGAGCTGAAGATGATGTCGTAGGGTGTGTCTATGCCGACATAGAACCCCAGACGGGAGGGGGCGATAAATTGCGGTGCAGCCTCGAAAAGGACCGGCGGGGGGGCGGCCACGACCACCCGGGGGACCGGCACACCGACGTTTACATTGACGTTCACCTCTGCCTGCGCTGTTGATGCCGCCGCTATCACGGTTATCAGGAACACCAGTACTGTTTTCTTCATGCGACTCTCCTTTCATTGGTTGGGGCACTATAGCACAATTTAGCAAAATCGGTGCCGACTTGTTCCGCCTCGGCCATGAACTGGCCGAAGTGGCTGGAGATGCAGCTTCTCGTGTGATTCCCGGTATTGATAATCATTGCCGGCCACCTTGCACATACCTGATATGGAGCAACGGCGGCTCATTACGGATAGCCGCTCTGTCCTTGCAGCGCTGATGCGGGAATAATTATATTGCCGGCCTGCCGTGGTTAGTGCTATAAATGAACATCACCTGAACCGCAGGGATTGTCCCTGTGGTTTTTTTATTTGTCTGAAAGGAATTACCAGCACATGATCTCTGCATCCAACGTCTGCCTCTCCTACGGCAAGCGGGTCCTCTTCAAGGACGTCAACATCAAGTTCACCCCCGGCAACTGCTACGGCCTGATCGGCGCCAACGGCGCCGGAAAATCGACCTTTCTCAAGATCCTGGCCGGAGAGATCGAGGCTGACAAGGGCGATATCGTCATGGGCCCGCGGGAACGCATGGCGGTTCTCAAACAGGACCAGTTCGCCTTTGACGAGGAGACGGTCTTCAATACCGTTATCATGGGGCACGAGCAGCTCTACAAGGTCATGGTCGAGCGCGAGGCGATCTATGCCAAGCCCGATTTTTCGGAGGCGGACGGTACCCGTTCGGCCGAACTGGAGGGGGAATTCGCCGAGATGAACGGCTACGAGGCCGAGTCTGAGGCAGCCGTGCTGCTCAATGGACTGGGCATAGCGGAAGAGCTGCGCCACAAAAAGATGGGTGAGCTGGAAAGCGGCGACAAGGTGCGGGTTCTGCTGGCCCAGGCGCTGTTCGGCAGTCCGGACATACTGCTCCTGGACGAGCCGACCAACAACCTCGACCTCAAGTCCATCACCTGGCTGGAGGATTTCCTGTTCCGCTTCCCCAATACGGTCATCGTGGTCTCCCACGATCGACACTTTCTCAACCAGGTCTGCACCCATACGGCGGATATCGATTTCGGCCGCATCACGGTCTACGTCGGCAACTACGACTTCTGGTACCACGCCAGCCAGCTTAATCTGAAGCAGAAGCAGAACGAGAACCGCAAGCTGTCCGAAAAGGCCGAAGAATTGAAGGCCTTCATCCAGCGTTTCTCTTCCAACGCCTCCAAGGCCAAGCAGGCTACCTCACGCAAGAAGCTGCTGGACAAGCTGACCCTGGAGGATATGCCGACCTCTTCCCGCAAATATCCGCATGTGGTCTTCAAGCCTGAGCGTGCCTGTGGCGACATCATCCTGGAGATCCAGGGGCTTACCAAGGAGATCGATGGTGTCAAGGTTCTGGACGATCTTGACCTGATCGTCCGCAAGAACGACAAGATCGCCTTCGTGGGTAACAACAGCCTGGCCCGCACGACCCTCTTCCAGATCCTGGCCGGTGAGCTTGAGCCGGACAGCGGCAGTTTCCGCTGGGGCGTGACCATCACGTCAGCCTATTTCCCCAAGGAAAACAGCGCCTATTTTGACAATGACCTGAACCTGATCGAGTGGCTGGGGCAGTTCTCACCGCCGACCGAGGGGGAGACCTTTGCCCGCGGATTCCTGGGGAGGATGCTGTTTTCCGGCGACGAGGCCACCAAGAAATGCTCGGTGCTTTCGGGAGGGGAGAAGGTCCGTTGCATGCTGTCGCGCATGATGCTGACCGGCGCCAACACCCTGATCCTGGATGAGCCGACCAACCACCTGGACCTGGAATCGATCACCGCCCTGAATGACGGCTTGATTGCCTACACCGAGGTTGTCCTGTTCGCATCGCACGACCACGAGTTCGTATCCACGATAGCCAACCGGATCGTCGAGATCACCCCCGGCGGTGTTATCGACAGGGTCATGGGTTTTGAGGAGTATCTGGAAAATGCCGATGTGAACCGGGAGCGGGACGAGATGTACCACGGGCACGCCGAACTTAACTTGTAGAGGGCGGGAACGGTAGAAAAAGCAGTACGCAGCGCCATTTCCCTTGAGGAGGTGGCGCTGTTTTCATGGGCGCGTGGAGCTGATGAAGGTGATGTAGACCGTCAGGTCGCCGTTGGGACGCTTGATGAAAACCTCGTCGTCCAGTTTCTTGTGCAGCAGCGCCTGGCCGACCGGCGAATCGATGCTGATCCTGCCTTCTTTTACATCGATTTCATCCGGACCGACCAGCTGGTAGCAGCAGGCCTCACCGGATTCATCTTCATATCCCACCCAGCATCCGAATGAAACCACGCCCGGATTGGCGGGCGGCGCGGCCACCTTGAGCACCTTCAGCCGGGCGCCCAGGTGCTTCAGTTTGCTGTCGATCTCGCGCAACCGTTTCTTGCCGTAAATGTATTCGGCATTTTCGGAGCGGTCCCCTTCGGCTGCTGCGTCGGATACCCCCTGGCAGACCTTGGGACGTTCCACTCGCCACAGGTAGTGGTATTCGTCTTCCAGTTTTTTCAAACCTGCTGCGGATATCAGATCAGTCATGTGTTCCCGTCCGTGTGTAGAAGTCAGGCCCGATCAGATGGTTCACCGCCGACTCCAGGGTCTCGCCGTCAATGGCCAGGTAGAGTGAAGCTTCGGTGACCGTCAGTGACCAGGTGATAGTGCGCTGCAACCGTTTAGCCAGCTGCCCCAGAAATGCCTGCTCCAGGCTGATGACCGTCAGGTTGGAGATGCCGGCCAGTTTCGGCAGATGCTGTTTTTCCCAGACCGGCAGTGCAGGCCCGAAGGCGCACAGGACGACCTGCTCGGAATGGCGGCTGGCCTTGACCAGCCGTTCGGCATCGGGGAGACCGACCTCAATCCAGCTCCTGACGCGCCCGTCCGGTCCCTTGCTCCAGAGATCCGGCTCATCTCCCGCTCCAACCCCCTTGGTAAAGACCAGATCCGATTCGTAGTACAGTGCATAGGCCAGGAGACGGGCCAGCAAGCGCTCCTCGGTTTCCGACGGGTGCCGGGCCACGGTGATCTGCAGCGATTCGTACAGACCCCGGTCGATATCCGACAGTTGAATGCCGGCGCGGTAGATGGTTGATGGCTGGGCCATGTCAGCTGGATCCTTTTTTTCGGGTTGGACAACAAAAAGGCCCCGGATTTCTCCGGGGCCTCTCAGTGCTTGAACGCAGGCGTGAATTACACGCGCACTACGTTAGCGGCCTGCAGGCCTTTGGGGCCTTTGACCAGTTCAAAGGTTACGCTATCGCCTTCAGCCAGGGATTTAAACCCGTCTCCCGCGATTGCGGAGAAGTGAACGAATACATCATCGCCACCTTCCTGCTCAAGAAACCCAAACCCCTTGCTGTCATTAAACCATTTTACTGTTCCGTTTACCATGTTCTTCTTTCTCCTGATACTTCTCTTTAAGTTTGTCCGGGAATATCCGCGAACGTTTAATCACCCTAACAGCTTTAAATGTGTAATGTCAAACTAAATTAATGGCTAATAAAATATAATTTTTACCCGGCCGGCATTTCCTCGCCATGTACCTTGTGGAGATAGTACTCGTAGGTGCCGTCATACACCCGCATCTCACCGTGGTCGATCTCGAAGACCCGGTCCACCAGGTGGCGAAGGAAGTGACGGTCATGGCTGACCAGCACCACGGTCCCGGCGAAGTTCCTGAGTGCATCCAGCAGCATCTCGCGCGAGCGGATGTCAAGGTGGTTGGTCGGCTCGTCCAGGATCAGCAGGTTGAGCGGCCGGGCCAGCAGGGTCGCCAGGACGACGCGGCTCTTCTCGCCGCCCGACAGGTTTTCGACCCGCTTGTCGACGCTGTCGCCCGAAAAGAGGAAGGCGCCCAGCAGGTTGCGGATCACGCCGATGTTGGCCAGCGGCATGGCATCCTGGAGCGTCTCGAAGACCGTCTTGCGGGGGTCGAGCACCTCCAGGGCGTGCTGGCTGAAGTAGCCCACCTCCACGTTGGCACCCAGGTAGAAGCTGCCGGTCGTCGGCTCGGTCTGGCCAGCCAGGATCTTGAGCAGGGTCGATTTACCGGCCCCGTTGACCCCCACCACGGCGATCTTGTTCTGGCGGCGGATCATGCCGGATACGCCGCTGAACACCGGGCGCTGGCGGCCATCGGGCGTTTCCCAGACCTTGCCCAGATTATCCATAACCACTACATCGTCGCCGCTGCGGGGCGGGTCGATGAACTCGAATTTGACTGTGCGCTCCTCGGGCGGGATCTCGATGCGCTCGATCTTGTCGATCTTCTTGACCCGGGACTGCACCTGGGCGGCATGGGAGGCGCGCGCTGCGAAGCGGGCGATGAACTCCTCCTCCTTGGCCAGCATATCCTGCTGGCGCTTGTGGCTGGACAGCAGCTGGTCGCGGCGGATGTCGCGCTCGCGCTCGTAGAAGTCATAATTGCCGCCATAGGTGGTGACCGTCCGGTTGGCCACCTCGATGATGCGGGTGACGATGCGGTTCATGAAGTCGCGGTCGTGGCTGGTCATCAAGAGCGCCCCGTCGAATTCACTGGCCAGCCAATCCTCCAGCCAGATGATCGATTCCACATCCAGGTGGTTGGTCGGCTCGTCCAGCAGCAGCACATCCGGCTTGAGGGTCAGGATCTTGGCCAGGGCGATACGCATCTTCCAACCGCCGCTGAAGGATTCCACCGGGTGGTTGTAACGGTCCGGCCCGATCCCCAGCCCGGTCAGCACGGTCTGGGCGCGGGTGTCCAGGTCGTAGCCGCCGCGGTGCTCGTACTCCTCCTGGGCGGCACCGTAGCGTTCCAGCAGGGCCGCCATGGCATCATCATCCATCGGGTCGCACATGGCCGTTTCCATCTGCTGCAGCTGCTCCGCCAGTTGCACCGTCGCGGCCGAACCGGCCATGACCTCCTCCAGGGCCGAGCGACCGGACATGTCCCCCACGTCCTGGGAGAAGTAGCCGATGGTGGTGCGCTTGGCGCAGGTCATCTCGCCGCTGTCGGGCTCCTCCTCGCCGGTGATGATGCGGAAGATGGTGGTCTTGCCGGCGCCGTTGGGGCCGACCAGGCCGGAGCGTGAGCCGGGCAGGATCTGGAAGCTGGCGTCGCGGAACAGGACCTGCGAGCCGTGCTGCCGGGTAATGTTGGAAAGGTGGATCATTGTGGTGAGACCTCTTACGCTGGAATTGAACTGGATTTGATACCATGCCGGGTAACCGGTGGCAACCGAAATTGTGGCCCTGATGGGTTGACGGATGCCACGAAAAAGCGGAAAATGGCGCGATGCCTGTCGTTGATGTTGATACTCCCCCCCAGAAAACTGTAAGGAACGCATATGAGCGAAACAGAGATCACCAGCCTGGACCGGGCCCTGGCCAAAGTCTGCGAATCCTGCCCGGTCTGCCGGCCGGCCCGCCGCAACCAGCAGGGGCTGGCCAACCGCTTTGTCAAAGGGGTCGAAGAGCGTATCTGTCCCTTCTGCCGGGCCTACGAGCGGGTGCATGGCCGCAAGGCGCACGAGCCGCTGGAGCGGCAATGATCCGCAGCGGCCGCTATCGCCATTACAAGGGCAACGACTACCAGGTGATCGGTATCGCCCGCCACAGCGAGACCGAGGAGGGGATGGTCGTCTACCGCCAGCTCTACGGCGACGGCTCAATGTGGGTCCGGCCCCTGGTCATGTTCGTGGAGGATGTGATGGTTGATGGGCAGCAGAAACCAAGATTCTCGTGGGTAGGAGAAAAGTAAAGGCATGGCACTCTGTTTCCTTCGCAACATAACCCTGGCCTTCGGCGACCGCGCCTTTTTCATTTGACAGCATCACAATGCGACATCATAATGACATTATAATGTGATGTCATCATGAGCGGATGTGCAAATGAAACGAATAATCATAGATACCAATTTTTATGCCGCTTTCAAGAGAAACGAGGCTGATGCCGTTAGCCTTCTGAAAACGGTGGATTACATCGGGGTCAATACCGTCATACTTGGCGAACTGCTCGCTGGATTTCGATGTGGCAACAGGGAACGGGAAAACCGCTTGGAACTTGAACAGTTTCTTGACTCGGTACGTGTTGATACGATTCCGCTTGATGATGAAACCGCAGAATTCTATGCGCAGATTTTTTCTGACCTGCGGCGTAAAGGGTGCCCGATTCCTTCCAATGACCTGTGGCTGGCAGCCTCGGCATTGCAGCATGGACTTGCTCTGGCAACCTATGACGATCATTTCAGTCATATCAGCAGCATCTTACTGGCACTCAGGTAAATGAGGAGATACCACCATGACAACCATGACATTGCGCGGCGTAGATGAAACCATCGCCGGAGCATTAAAGGAAAAAGCACGGCGTGAGGATACCAGTGTCAATGCAGTGATGCTCAGAATTCTCAAGGAGTCCTTGGGAATCGAGAAGAAAAAAAGGTCCATTGTCTATAGCGATCTGGATCATCTGGCGGGTACCTGGAGCGCACAGGACAGTGACGATTTCCTTGCTGCTACGGCTGTGTTCGAAGCAGTTGATGAGGATATGTGGAAGTAAAGCTCAAATTCCCCCTGTACGTGCAGTTTCAAACCTGCTGAAAGAAGAAACCTTTGGCACTCATTTCCCTTCGCAACATAACCCTGGCCTTCGGCGGCCCACCGCTCTTCGACGGCATCAACCTGCAGATCGAGCCGGGCGACCGGCTGTGTCTGATGGGGCGCAACGGCAGCGGCAAATCGACCCTGCTGAAACTGGTCGGCGGCGAGCTGGCCCCCGAGGGGGGCGAGATCCAGTGCCAGCAGGGGCTGAAGGTGGCCCAGGTGGCCCAGGAGGTGCCGTTGGGGCTGGCCGGCACGGTCTTCGACGTGGTTGCCTCCGGCATGGGCAACGTGGCCTCGCTTTTGGCCGAGTATCACCACGTCAGCCACGAACTGGGCATTGCCGGCAGTGAACCATTACTGGCGAGGCTGGAGGAGTTGCAGCACAGCCTGGAGGAGAGCGGCGGCTGGTCGCTGCACCAGGAGGTGGAACGGGTGCTGAAGCGGCTGGACCTGGATGCCGAGGTCGAGTTCACCTCGCTGTCGGGCGGCACCAAGCGCCGGGTACTGCTGGCCCGCGCCCTGGTCTCGTCACCGGACATCCTCATCCTGGACGAGCCGACCAATCACCTGGACATTGCCACCATCCTCTGGCTGGAGGAATTTCTGGCCAAATCGGTCAAGACCGTGCTGTTCGTGACCCACGACCGCGCCTTTGCCCGGCGGCTGGCCAACCGGGTGGCAGAACTGGACCGGGGGCGCCTGTATGCCTTTTCCTGCGGCTACGACGAGTTCACCGAGCGGCGCGAGGCGCTGCTGGAGGCGGAGATCACCCGCCAGGCGCTCTTCGACAAGAAGCTGGCCCAGGAGGAGGTCTGGGTGCGTCAGGGGATCAAGGCCCGTCGCACCCGCAACGAAGGACGTGTCCGGGCGCTGAAGAAGCTGCGTGAGGAATCCCGCCAGCGGCGTGTCCGGCAGGGTACGGCCAAGATCCAGCTGCAGGAGGCCGACCGCTCCGGTGCGCTGGTGGCCGAGGCCGAGAAGGTCACCTTCTCCTACGACGGCCGGCCGATCATCAAGGGCCTCTCCACCACCATCATGCGCGGCGACCGGATCGGCATCATCGGCCCCAACGGCTCCGGCAAGACCACCCTGCTGCGCCTGCTGCTGGGGGAACTGCAGCCGCAAGAGGGGGAGATCAAGCTGGGGACGCGCCGCGAGGTCGTCTACTTCGACCAGCTGCGCGAACAGCTCGACTTGGACAAGAGCGTGCAGGACAACGTCGGCGAGGGGAACGACACCCTGGTCATCAACGGCGCGTCGCGCCACATCATCGGCTACCTGCAGGACTTCCTCTTTTCGCCGGAGCGCGCACGCAGCCCGGTCAGCATCCTCTCCGGCGGCGAACGCAACCGCCTGCTGCTGGCCAAACTGTTCACCAAACCCTCCAACATCCTGGTGATGGACGAACCGACCAATGACCTGGATGCCGAAACCCTCGACCTGCTGGAAGACCTGCTGCTGGAGTACTCCGGCACCCTGCTGCTGGTCAGCCACGACCGCGAATTTCTCAACAACGTGGTCACCAGCACACTGGTACTGGCCGGGGACGGGAGTGTGCGCGAATTCGTGGGTGGCTACGACGACTGGTTGCAGCAGACAGCGGCCGAGGGCTCCGCTTCACAGGCTGCCGCCAGATCCGGGTCCGACAAGGCCAGGCCGCAGAAGGAGCGCGCCCGCAAGCTTTCCTTCAAGGAGGAGCGGGAGCTGGAATCTCTGCCGGAAAAGATCGCCGCGCTGGAGGAGGAACAGGCAGAGCTGCACGCCCGGCTGGCTGCCCCGGATTTCTACAAATCGGCTGGCGCCGGAATAGTCCAGGCGAACGATCGGCTGGCGAATCTGGAAAAGGAGCTGGCGGAGGCATATTCACGCTGGGACGAGCTGGAGACGCTGAAGGGATGAGATGGGTTTACAGCTCCGGTACCTGTGCCGGAAAATCGGGATCTATACGCGTCACGAAACCATTCAACGTTTTTTTACACCCGATTGCAGGGAGTTGTACAGTTCGGATTGTTCATATTTTTCAAAGAAGGGCGGGAGCAGTTTGTAACAACGCCCCACCATTTCGATTTCCCGGTGGTCTCTCATTTTTCTCATGACACGGGTTACGGTTTCGCGGGCGATGTGGACGCGGTCGGCTATGCTCTGATGTGAGAACGTCGAATTGATGATGATGCCGGTAGTATCCTGCACGCCCAATGTCTTGCTGTAATGCGCCAAGGTTGCCCTTATCTTTGATTCCGCATCATGGGAGCCGAGAATGGCCTGAAAGAGCCAGCTCTCGCGCAGACGGCCGCTGAGCATTTCAACTACCTTACGCAACGCCTTCTTGTCATCCAGAAAGTATTCGTCAAATACACGCTTTGAAATCAGGAGCACGGTGCATTGTTTGGCGGCGATCACCGTCGCCGAATCCGTTTTGTTGTCAAGGAGGCCCATGTCGCCGAAATAGTCGCCGCGATGCCGGAAGGCCATGACACGCTCCTCTCCGTCAGACGTGATCCTCACTACCTTGACCTGCCCCTTGAGGACCACATACATCTGCTTGATCTCTTCCTCGGACATGATGATGATTTCATCCTTGTTGTAGCAATAGGTACTTGAACTTTCCAGCAACGAGGATAATTCGGGGTCTTCGAGGCTTGCGAAAAGCGGGACTTTTCTCAGGATGGATTTGGTGACTTCGGGGTCGAATTTTCTTCGAATCATGGCGGCCACCCTGGAGGGGCACTACTCTGTGCTGCATTACCATGTTGCCGAATGTCCGGTTGGATTAAATAATGCTTATGCCTGTTTTGACAGTATAGCATGTATTTTTGAGTCTGCTTCGGGCGGGCTCTATTTTACAATGACGCCTGACGGCGCTGGATACGGAAGAAATAGATGGGATGAGTTGGGCTTCACAACCAGGTCGGCCGGTCATTTCTCGGTTGCTTCCGATGCGGCCTGCCGGAGGCGGGCCTGTTTTTCCGCCTGACGCCGCCTCCGCCCGCCAAGAAAGACCTCTTCAACTATGACGGCCACAAACAGCAGCAGAAACAGGGCGAAGATAATCCCGAATCCCATCCGCATCAGACCCAGCTCGGCATACAGTTTTTCGAAGCTCCATTCAGTGATCATGGAACCCCACCACGACCAGGAGACAGCTCCCGTCGGCGATGACGTTGACCCCTTTTTCCCGGCAGAGCGCCACGGCGGCCGGACTTTCGGCGCCCGGCTGCATCCAGATGTTTTCAATCCCGTGGGCGATGGCTCGCGGCACGATCTGCTCTGTCACGCTGGGCGGGGTGATCATGGAGATGCTCTTCACCTCTGCCGGCAACTCTTCGACCCCCTTGACGCAGGCGACCCCTTCGATCTCGGCCTCATTGGGGTTGACCGGAATAGCCTGTCGGCCGTCCTGAAGGTAGCAGCGCAACACGCGGTTGCCGAATTTCTGCCGGTTGGATGACGCCCCAACCACCCCGAAGGCGCTGGCGGAGAGAAACTGCTTGATCTGTTCTTGTATGGACATACATCCTCCTTTTTCAACTTTCGCAAGTATAACCCAAATTGCAACCGTACGCCAGCCTGTCACGCTGCTGCCGTGAATCCTGCATAACCGCTGGACAGAGCTTCCCGGCCGATGCTAAAATGCCGACGTTCATTAGAAAGGAACTGTCTGATTTCACTGGCAGCCGCATTGCACGGCCGGACGGTTCCCTCTCAGGATTTTATGCGCGAAGTATGTTTCGAGGAGCCGACATGTTGACAGAAAACCCCGCCGACCCTCTGATACTCATCGTTGCAAGCGACTCCAGCCAGATCCTCGCCATTCAAGGATCTTTCCGGGATGCGCCGGGAGGATATCGTCTGGCAACAGCCGCCTCCCTGCGCGCCGCGCGTCAGGCAATCCTCCAGCTTCAGCCCAACCTTGTGCTGGCCGATTCTCGCCTGTCCGACGGGATGGGCGGCGATCTGGTTCCGCTGACCCTGGATACCTGTCCCGTGGTGCTGATGACAGACGGAAGCCGCGACCCGGCTGCCGATCAGGACCTGAGTGCCGGGGTGCGAAATTGCATCGTGAAATCCCCGGAGAGCTTTGCGCATCTGCCCGAAACGGCTGGCCACGCCCTTCAGGTATGGTCGCTGGTCCTTGCGCACCGCCAGGCCGAAGAGACCCTGCGCCGTTACGCCCGGCGCCTGGTGGAGATAGAGGAAAACCTCAGGAAAAAACTGGCCGAGGAACTGCACGACGAAATCGGCCGCGACCTGACGGTGCTCGGCATGAATCTTTCGATTATCAAGTCAACCCTGGCCAACGATCTGCCGCAACAAATCGATGACCGGCTCGAGGATTCAGCCAGATTGATCGCGGGCGTGAGCCGCACCGTCCGAAACATCATGGTCGGCCTGCGCCCTCCGGTTCTCGACGACTATGGCCTGGCCTCGGCCCTGCGCTGGCATTCCGAGCTTTTCGCGACACGCACCGGCGTGCAGGTCACGGTGCAGGCCGACGAACTCTTCCCGAGGCTGTCGCCGGAAGTGGAGCTGGCGATCTTCCGCATCTCCCAGGAGGCCCTCATGAATGCGGCGAAACATGCCGGGGCCAGGATAGTAGCGGTCACTCTCGAATGCGAAGCGGGCAGGGTACGCTTTAGCGTCGCCGATGACGGCAGAGGGACCAGTTCTCCAGCTGCGACGCGCCCGCACGGCACCGGTTGGGGGATAACCTTCATGCGTGAGCGGGCCGAACTGGCGGGTGGCACGTTCTCGTTTGTCTCTCAGCCCGGCCAGGGCACGGTCGTGACAGTCGAAATACCCCTGGAGGACATGTAGCATGAAAGTCAGGATTCTTATCGCGGACGACCACGCCGTTGTACGTGAAGGCCTGAGGATGATTCTCGAGTCAATGGCCGATATGACTGTCGTCGGGGAGGCCCTGGACGGCCGGGATGCGGTAGAAAAGGCGGCAACACTTGCCCCCGACGTCATCGTGATGGATATCGCCATGCCCGAGATGAACGGGATCGAGGCTTCTCGCATCATTTGCGAACGCTTGCCCGCGGTGAAGATCATCATCCTCTCCATGCACCATACCAACGAGCATATCTTCCGGGCGATACAGGCCGGGGCCAGCGCGTACCTGCTCAAGGAGTCGGCTGGCGCATCGGTTGCCAAGGCGGTTCACGCGGTCATGAAGGGGCAGTATTATTTCGGGACCGGGGTCAAGGCCCCGTCAGCGGATCTGCTTTCCCCTAGCCGCACACATCCTCCCAGTCCTCTTGAAAGCCTGAGCCAGCGCGAACGAGAGGTGCTGCAACTGGTCGTTGAAGGAAAAACAAGCGTCCAGGTCGCCGAAATACTGAAGCTTTCCCCCAAGAGCGTCGAAACCTACCGCAGCAGGCTCATGCTGAAACTCGGCATCGACAACATCCCTTCCCTGGTCAAGTACTCCCTCCTGCATGGAATTACGCCCGCCGACAACAACTAATTTAGAAAGTCAAACTTTCCTGACAGACGGGCCGCTGAAATGCTGTTATGTTTTCGGCATAACATTAATGTATTCTTCAAAATCAGCCCGATGCCGAATGCTCGATCCATCGGTCAGGTAGCGATTCACGAGGCTCTGATGTCTATTTCTTAGAGGTTCAAGGCAGCCTGCACTGTCTGAATGCCGAGGGGACGTCGGATCAGTTTCTTTTTTCCGCGCAAGGCGTTTTCCGGCCTTGGTGGAGAGCCGGTGGTGGACCCCTCGCGGGTCAGGAGGCGAAGATGTTGCAGCGCCTGTCCAGAACCATGACTACCAGCATCAGAAACAAGGTCGCCTTCACGACCCTTCTGACCGTCTCGATCGTCCTGGCCTGTGTTTCCGGGACCCTCTTCTTCTATTTCCATAATCTTTTGCGCACCAGCATCTTCACGCAGCAATCCGTCATGGTGTCCGAGATAGCGGAACAGCTCAATGGACGGATCCGTCTAGCCCGTTATCAGCTTTCCCTGGCAGCCACGGAGATTACCAGCCAGGTTCTGGCTGATCCCGGTAAACTGCAACAATTCTTTATCCATGCCAGTCCCGCCAAGATGATCTTTGATGCCGGTTTACTGGTGATCGGGACCGATGGGCGGGTTATTGCCGAGAGCATGGACAACCCGGCGCTGGTCGGCGCGGATCTGCAGTTCCGCGATTATGTCAACGTACCCTTGCAAAACGGGAAGCCTTACATCTCGGCGCCGTTTCGCCTGAGCCTGCCTCCGCACACCCCGATGATCGCCATGGTCGTTCCGGTCAGGGACAACCATGACCGGATCATCTGTCTTCTGGCCGGCTACCATTCCCTGGGAGTCAATCAGTTCCTTACCAGTCTCTCCTCCGAAGGCCTCGGCAGTACCGGCTACCTCTATATCCTGGATGGCCGCACAATTCTTTCGCATCCCGACAGCAAGCGGATCCTGGAAACGATCGCCGCGGGGAAAAATCGCGGCATCGATCAGGCCCTGAAGGGCATGGAAGGCTCCCTGGACAATGTCAACTCCAGGGGGCAGCGCATACTCAGCTCTTTCAAGAGGGTTGGGGAAACCGGCTGGATCCTGGCCGCCAACATCCCCTATGCTGACGCCTTCGCTCCATTGAACCAGCTGGCGCTCAACGCCGCCCTGATCGCGGCAGCCGGCATCCTTTTTTCGCTGCTGGTGATCTGGTATGTAACCCGCCGGGTGACCCGGCCGATCGAGCAGTTGATCGCGCATGTGGAGGGGGCCGGCCGACCCGGTGTGGAATGGAAGCCGCTGGAGTTGAAGACCGGTGATGAACTGGAACGGCTGGCGCGGGCCTTCAACTGCATGATGGATGAGGTTCGGCAGGCGGGAGAGGCCGTCGAACAGAGCGCCAGGATCCATCGCATCGTGGCGGAATACACCAGCGAGATCGCCGTCTGGGTCACCCTCGATGGCGCGATCCGGTTCATATCCACCAACTGTTTCGCGATTACCGGCTATCGGGATGTGGAATTCTATATCAATCCCGGACTTCTTGATGAAGTGATCCATCCCGATGACCGCCGCCTATGGAGACGACACCGCGATAATTATGATGAAAATGACACCCATGCGCCTTTTCAGATACGCTTTCTGTGCAAGGATGGCGTGACCAAATGGATGACTCACGCCTGTCACCTTGTGCGTGGTGAGGGTGGAGAGGTAACCGGCATCCGCGGCAGCTTCAGCGACATAACCGACACCATGCTGGCACAGCAGCGGCTGCATGACGAAAAAGTGTTTGTCGAGAACCTCATCAACAACGCCTCAATGCCGATGTTTGTCATCGACAGCAGGCATACCGTACTGTACTGGAACCAGGCCCTCGAGAGTATCACCGTCAAAAGCCGGCGCGAAATGAAGGGGACCGACCGGCACTGGTCCGGATTTTATGAGACGCAGCGCCCGACAATGGCCGACATGGTTATTGACGGAGAGACTCGGATGGATAAAAGCCTGTACAGCACCTATTCACCCTCCAAGTACGTTGATGGCGGTTTTCAGGCCGAGGGGTGGTTCAATATCGGCGGAAAACGGCGCTATCTGCTTTTTGAGGCAGCGCCGATTCGCAACAGCGAGGGTCGGGTGGTCGCGGCTGTTGAGACATTGGAAGATATCACCGGTCGACGCCAGATGGAGGAATCGCTGGCCAGGCTGACCCGGGCTGTTGAGCAGAGTCCGGCCTCGATTGTGATGACCGACCTGGCTGGCACCATCGAGTATGTCAATCCAAAGTTCTGCCAGACCACCGGCTATACCGTCGAGGAGGCCGTCGGACAGAACCCCCGGGTGCTCAAGTCCGGTGAAATGTCGGCGGACAATTATGCGACCGTGTGGAAGACGATTTCATCCGGGAAAGAGTGGCGTGGTGAATTTCACAACAAGCGCAAGGACGGCTCGCTGTACTGGGAATTTGCCTCCATCTCGCCCCTCTTGGACAAGGACGGCTGTATCACCGGGTATCTCGCAGTCAAGGAGGACATCACCGAGCGCAAAAAGGTGGAAATGGAACTGCAGGAGGCCTACACCAAACTGAAAGAGGCCCAGATGCAGATATTCCATCAGGAAAAGATGGCCTCCATCGGCCAGCTGGCGGCCGGTGTGGCCCATGAGATCAACAATCCCATCGGGTTCATCAACAGCAACCTGTCCACGCTCAACAAGTACATCGAGCGGCTGGAGGAATTCATCGGCGTCGGCGACCGGGCGCTGCAAGGCTGCAGGTGCGATGCCGACGGTGCCGGCAAGCTTGCAGAGGTGAGGACGCGCCTCAAGATCGACCATATCAAGGGCGACGCCCACCAGCTGATTCATGAGAGCCAGGATGGCACCGAGCGGATACGGCGTATCGTCCAGGACCTGAGGAGCTTCTCGCGGGTCGATCACTCCAGTCAGGAGCTGATCAAGCTGAACGAGGCCCTGGAGACCACCATCAATATCGCCTGGAACGAGATCAAGTATGTTGCCACCCTCAACCGTGAATATGGGGATGTTCCCGAAATACTCTGCTTTCCCCATCAACTCAATCAGGTCTTCCTCAACCTGCTGGTGAATGCCGGTCACGCCATGGAAGGGATGCAGGGGAGCATCACCATCCGCACCTGGTGCGAGGACGGAAACGTGTTCGTATCGATTGCCGATACCGGCTGCGGGATCCCGGCTGAAATTCGGAAACGTATTTTCGAGCCATTTTTCACGACCAAGGAGGTCGGAAAAGGGACCGGACTGGGCCTTTCCATAAGCTATGATATCATCCGCAAGCATGGCGGCGAGATTACCCTGGAAAGCGAGGCGGGACGCGGCTCTACCTTTACCGTCCGTCTCCCGGTTGCGAGGAGTGCGCCGCAGCCGGAAAGTACTTGATTTAACGATATATGTATGTTGCGAGACTTGGGCAGCCTCGATTGTGCTGTGCAGGCAGTTAGGAAATCATGTTGCAAGTTCAGTCCAGGAATACTGTCCCTGTAAAGCCGGGAGTCTGCATGGCGGTTTGGCCTGAGAACAGATTCGATCAGCTCCTCGTCTTCACTCTGGAGGGAAAGCGCTACGCCCTTCATCTCGAAGCGGTCGAAAGCGTTGTGCGTGCGGTCGAGGTCACCCCCCTGCCCGATGCCCCGGAAATGGTACTCGGGATCATCAACCTGCAGGGACGGATAGTCCCTGTTATCAACACGCGCCGCTGCTTCCGCCTGCAGGAACGGGAGCTGCGTACGAGTGACCAGTTCATCATTGTATCCACGGCCCGGCGTACGCTGGTGTTTGTGACGGACGCGGTACTCGACGTAATCGGATTCCCGTCCGGTGGAGCTGTCCCGTCTGGGGAGATACTTCCCGGGATGGAACGCATCGAAGGGGTGATGATACTCGCCGACGGCATGATCATCATCACCGACATCGACAAAATCCTTTCCCTGGATGATGAGCTGCTCCTCGACGATCAACTTGAGAAAATGGGTTGCCTCGAAGCAGGAGTGGGGCACGAGTGCCGGGAGCAGCTGCCATGAACTGCAGCCCGAGCCGGATTCCCGAACCTGCGGGAAAGATGCCGGAGGAGCTGCTGGCCCGGCTCAGCCCTCAGATCACCGACCGCATGGGCCTGTATTTCCCCCCCGCCAGATGGCAAACCCTGGAAAATGCCTTCTGTCTGGTTGCCATGGATCTCGGTTTTCAAGACCCGGTGGCGTGTGCCAACTGGTTCATCAGCACCCCCATCTCCAGGGAACTGGTGGAATCCCTGGCTGTCTATCTGACCGTCGGTGAAACCTACTTTCTGCGGGAGGACCGCAGCTTCGAGATCTTTACGGACGAGATTATTCCTGAAATCATCCGGAAACGCGGGGGGGGCGAGCAACGGCTGAGGATCTGGAGCGCGGGCTGCGCAACCGGTGAAGAGTCCTACTCGATTGCCATTCTGCTCGCCAGGATGCGCCACTTCCTGCATGACTGGCCGATTTCGATCCTGGCGACCGACATCAACCCCCGGGCGCTTCGCAAGGCGAAAGAAGGGGTCTACACGGAATGGTCGTTTCGCACTACCCCGCCCTGGCTCAAGGAGCGTTATTTCGAGAAATGCGGCCACAACCGCTGGGCATTGATTCCAGCGATCAAAAAAATGGTGGACTTTTCCTATCTCAATCTGGCGGAAGATCCCTATCCCTCGCTCCCCGTCCACACCAACGCGATGGATGTCATCTTCTGCCGAAACGTACTGATGTACTTCACCCCGGATCTGGCCAGGAAGGTCGTCGAACGGTTCCACCGCTCGCTCGTGGATGGAGGATGGCTGATTGTCTCCCCCTGCGAGTCGTCACAGGTCCTCTATCCGCAGTTCAAGGCCGTTAAGTTCCCAGGCGCGGTATTCTATCAAAAACAATCGCCAGGGACCGACCCGCAAGGGGCCAGCGCCCATGAGGCGCAAGCCTGGTCCGCCACCCGCTCGGTTGAACCACTGCCGGTGAAAGAGCGGTCACCCCTTCTCAAATCTGTTCCCGCTCTCCGGACCCCTGTACCTCAGGGACAAACAGATTTCGAAGCGGCACGTTCGCTTTACGAAAAAGGTCTCTATCTTCAAGCGGAACAAAAGCTGGCACCGCTGTTACCACCCAGCCGGCAGAACATCAGAGAGACCGTCCTCATGTGCCATATCCACGCCAATCAGGGGAAACTGGCCGAGGCGCGCCAGCTGCTCGAACAGGCCATACTGGCCGACAAGCTCAATCCGGGGCTGCACAATCTCCGGGCCATGATACTCCAGGAGCAGGGTGACGACCACGAGGCGGCCGTTGCGCTGAAAAGGGCGCTCTACCTCGATCAGGACCTGGTTCTGGCCCACTTCTCACTGGCCAATATCGGGCTGAGACAGGGAAAACACAGGGAGTCGCGCAGGCATTTCGCACAGGTGCTTGCACTTCTCGACAGGTATCGTCCGGACGAGGTCATCCCGGAGTCCGACGGGATGCAGGCCTGGAGACTCAGGGAAATCATCAAGGCCACAACCGCCGGGATTGGACAAGGAGATGAATGATGCCCTCTGGCAACGATGAACAACAGCGCATTCTCCGGGCACGGGCCGCCGCTCTGGCGCGGGTGCCGGAGGAAAGCGGAGCAGAAGGCGATCGGATCGAGATTGTCGAGTTTTCGCTGGCCAGCGAACGCTACGCCATCGAGTCGGCATACATCGGCGCGGTCCATCCCCTGAAGGAGCTCACCCCGCTGCCCTGCACGCCGTCCTTTGTACTGGGGGTCATCAACCTGCGCGGCCAGATACTCTCCATCATCGACCTGCGCGAGTTTTTCGACCTGCCGGAGCGGGGGGTATCCGGTCTTAGCAAGGTCATCGTCCTGCGCAGCGACAGCATGGAGTTCGGCCTTCTGGCGGATGCGGTCATAGAGGCACGATGGATACCCCGCAGCACCCTGCGGCCTGCGCTTCCCACCCTGACCGACGTGCGTGAGGAGTACCTGCTGGGAGTTACCCAGGAGCGTCTGGTGGTGCTGGATGGGGGCAGGATCCTTTCCGATCGCGGCTTCGTGGTGCATGAAGAGGTATAGATGAACAATGATGTTGCGGGGAAAGGAAGAGGTCTGCTCGTCCGATCAAGTTTCTCCGATTTGAATTGAGGAGGGTAAATCATGCTGAGTAATATGAAAATCGGAAGTCGCTTATTGTTGGGCTTTGGGATGGTGGCGCTTCTACTTGTCTGCGTGGGAGCGCTGGCCATACAGAAGATCGTAGCGGTTCAGGAGCGACAGCAAACCTTTTATGAGCATCCCTTCACCGTCTCCCGAACGATTGAGGTTGTCCATACCTGTATTAGTGAGATCAACAGGAACACAAAGGATGCTCTGCTGGCGGAGAACGCCAGGGATCGCGAGATTGCCCTAGCCCAGGCAGAGGAGAACAACAGGAAAGCACATGAAAATCTGGTGCTTGTGAGGGAGCGCTTCCTTGGCGACAAACAGATCATTGACGAGATCGCGAAGGACCTTGATACCTGGGAAAAGCGTCGTGAGAGGACAGGCAAACTGCTGCGTGACAACGAAAAAGTGAAGGCAGTTGTATGGCATAGAGAACAGTCGAAGGGGATCATAGCAAAGATAGAAAATGAAATTAATGATATCAGCCAATTTGCCATGAAAAAGGCTGCTGCTTTGAACCAAGAGTCCTTTGAAATCAAAGACCAGACCGTTCGTTTCACCTATGCCCTCCTGACGGTCGCTGTTTTATTGGCAATCGTCATTGCCTTGTACATTACACGCAGCATAACAAAGCCTCTTGCAACAGCGGTTGAAGTGGCAAACAAATTGGCGGTCGGTGATATTTCGTCAGAGATCAGTGAAACATCGCAAGACGAAACCGGTCAGCTATTGCGGTCGATGGAAAGGATGCTTCAACAGTTTCGGAACATGTCGGAACTGGCCCGGCAGATCGCAGTCGGTAATCTCTCGGTCGCGATCGTCCCCCAATCCGAGAAAGATGTCATGGGGAATGCCCTGTCCGCCATGGCAAACAACCTGAGGGAGATGACCCGGGAGATCATCGAGGGGATCAATGTCCTGACCTCCTCCTCCAGCGAGATCATGGCCTCCACCAACCAGGTGGCCACCGGCGCCTCGGAGACTGCGGCGGCGGTGAGCGAGACCAGCAGCACGATGACAGAGGTCAGGCAGACTGCCCAGGTTTCGAGCCAAAAGGCGCGCAATGTCTCGGACGCCGCTCAGAATACGGTCCAGGTTGCCCAGGCGGGCCGGCGGGCTGTGGATGAATCCATTGCCGGCATGGGAAGGATCCAGGGGCAGGTGGCCGCCATCGCCGACAGCATCGTGCGGCTCTCCGAGCAGAGCCAGACCATAGGCGAGATCATCGCCACGGTCAACGACCTGGCCGAGCAGTCCAACCTGCTGGCGGTCAACGCCGCCATCGAGGCGGCCAGGGCCGGGGAACAGGGCAAGGGGTTCGCGGTGGTGGCCCAGGAGGTGAAGAGCCTGGCGGAACAGTCCAAGGAGGCCACCTCCCAGGTGCGGACCATCCTGAACGATATCCAGAAGGCGACCAACGCCGCCGTGCTGGCCACCGAACAGGGAAACAGGGCCGTTGAGGAGGGTGTGCGCCAATCGCAGGAGGCCGGCGAGGCGATCCGCCAGATGGGCGAGAGCATTGACGAGTCGGCCCAGTCGGCACTGATGATCTCCGCCTCCAGCCAGCAGCAGCTGGTCGGTATCGACCAGGTGAGCCTGGCCATGGAGAACATCCGTCAGGCGAGCGAGCAGAACGTCACCGGCATGCGGCAGGTGGAGCTCACCGTGCAGGGTTTGCACGATCTGGGTCAAAAGCTGAAAGGACTCGTGGAGCGATATAAAATCTGAATTCTGAGGCACATCCGTAAACCCGGCATCGCTCCCGGAATTTGAGGTATACATGGTCGACAAAGACGCCGCATTTCTACAACGCCTGCTCGCTACCTTCAGAGTTGAAGCGGAGGAGCATCTGCAAAATATCTCCACCGGACTGGACGGGCTGAAGCGGGCGGCGAGCGCGGCAGAGCTGGCGGATATCGTGGAGGTCGTCTTCCGCGAGGCGCACAGCCTGAAGGGGGCGGCCCGCTCCGTTAACCTGGCGGATATCGAGTCGCTCTGCCAGGCCATGGAGGGGGTCTTTGCCGCCATGAAACGGCACGAACTCGAGTTCGGTGCCGAACTGTTCGAACTTCTGCAACAGGCAAGCGACTATCTCGGCCGATTCCTCCCTACTGCCGAGGGCAGGCTGGGCGCCGGTGACAAGGCGCTGCTGGATGAGCTAGTTGTCCAGCTTGAAGGAGTGACCAGGCACGAAAGTTTCGGGCTTGGAGTTCCAAACACCAAAACAGCGCCCGGGTCCGATTCCCGGCCTGCCGCGGCGGATCCGCGAGAAGTCCCTGCCCACCGGACTCCGCTGGGTGACGAGTTGCCCCCTGCCTCCGAACCGCAGGCATCGCTCCCGGTCATGGCGGAGACGGTGCGGGTTTCCACGGCCAGGCTGCACTCGCTGCTCCTGCAGTCGGAGGAGCTGCTCTTCGCAAAATCAGCGGCGGCAGAGCGCGTTGCGCATCTGCAAGAGGTAGTGTCGTCTTTTCAGGCCTGGGAAAAGGAATGGGCCAGGATCCTCCCCGCCGTTCGGCAGATCAGGACGGCCAGCCATGAAACCCCATCTGGAGAGCGTGAAGTGAGCCCCTCCAAGGTAAGCGGCGCGATGCTGGATGTCTCCGGGTTCCTGGCCTGGAACAGGGAATTCATCAAGACTTTGGGAAACCGGCATGTCACCGAGATAAAAGCGGCCGCTCACGACAGCCGGACGGTTGACGGCATGGTGAACAGCCTCCTGGCGGATATGAAAAAGGTTCTGATGTTCCCCTTTTCAACCCTGCTGGAGATCCTTCCCAAAATTGTGCGGGAACTCTCACGGGACAACGGCAAGGAGGCCGACCTGGCGGTCAGTGGCGAGGGGATTGAGATCGACCGGCGCATCCTGGAGGAACTGAAGGATCCCCTTGTGCACCTGATACGAAACTGTATCGATCACGGCATCGAGAAGCCTGAGCAGCGGATCGTGAAAGCCAAGCCGCGGCGCGGATTGATTTCAGTTGATGTTATTCCCGGAGACAACAGGGTGGAGGTCGTCATTACCGATGACGGGGCCGGTATTGCCCTGGAGCGGGTCAGGGCGGCGGTGCTGAAGCTCGGCACCCACTCCCGCGAGAAGGTGGCGGAACTCAGCGACCGGGAGCTGTTGCCCTTTGTCTTCCAGTCCGGGGTCACGACCAGCCCTATCATCACCGAGATTTCCGGCCGGGGCCTCGGTCTTGCCATTGTCAGGGAAAAGGTGGAAAAGCTCGGCGGGACGATCTCCCTGGAAAGCCGTTCCGATGCCGGCGTCCGCTTCCGCATGGTGCTGCCCTTGACGCTCGCCACGTTCCATGGCGTCCTCGTCCGGGTAGGTGAAGATGTGTTCGTCATACCCACGATGCACGTTGAGCGGACGGTGCGGCTGAAGCGGACCGGGATCAAGACCGTTGAAAACCGCGAGACGGTCCAGCTGAAGGGTGAGGCCGTCTCCCTGGCGCGGCTTGCGGATGTTCTGCGGCTATCCCCATCTCAACCGGTCGCGGCACCTTCTGAGCTGATCCAGGTCGTACTCCTCAATGCCGCCGGCACGAGGATCGCCTTTCTCGTGGATGAGGTGCTGAACGAACAGGAGGTGCTCCTGAAAAAGCTCGGCCGCCAGCTTTCCCGGGTGCGCAACGTGGCTGGTGCCACCATCACCGGCAACGGCAGGGTTATCCCGGTGCTCAGTGTGCCCGACCTGCTGAAATCGGCGGTGAAATTTTCAGCAGCCTCTTCTCCGGCAGCGGGCGCATCGGAAAAAGTGCAGGCTATCGTCGAGAGGCGCTCCGTGCTGGTTGCGGAAGATTCCATCACGACCAGGACCCTGTTGCAGAATATCCTCGGGACGGCAGGCTATGATGTTGTGACCGCTGTCGACGGACTCGACGCCTTCAGCAAGCTGAAGAGCAGGGAATTCGACATCGTGGTGTCCGATGTCGAGATGCCGCGGATGAACGGCTTCGAACTTACCACGCGGATCCGCGCCGATAAGCACTTTGCCGATCTGCCGGTGGTGCTGGTGACCGCACTTGAATCGCGCGAAGACCGGGAACGGGGCATCGACGCCGGCGCCAGCGCCTATATCGTAAAGAAAGACTTTGACCAGAGCAATCTGCTGGATATGATCAAGAGGCTGGTATAACGGAGGTAATGGTGATCAAGGTCCTGGTTGTAGATGATCTGCCCGTGGTACGGGACTTCTTGACACATATCCTTGATAACGACCCGCGGATTGAGGTGATCGGGACGGCCAGCAACGGTAAGGAGGCCATCGCGGCGGTCAGGGAGAAGAAGCCAGATGTCGTCACCATGGATGTGCATATGCCGATAATGGACGGCTTTCAAGCCACCCGCATCATCATGGAAACAGCACCGCTTCCGATCATCATTGTCTCGGGGAGCGTTGATCCTCATGAGGTGTCGATGACCTTCCGCGCCGTCGAGGCGGGTGCGGTTGCCTTCGTGGCCCGTCCAGCCGGAATTGGCCACCCGGATCATGAAAAGTCGGTCAAGGCGCTGCTCCAGAATGTCAAGGCCATGTCTGAAGTGCGGGTCGTCTGCAGGCGATTTCAGCCGGCTCTGGCAGACACTTTCCCCGCGGCTTCGCAGAAGGCGGCCAGACCGGAGACCTCGGCACCACGGGTGGTGGCGATAGGTGCCTCGACGGGGGGGCCGGTCGTAATCAAACGCATCCTGTCCTCTCTGCCGCGGAATTTTCCCGTTCCGGTTCTGATCGTCCAGCACATGGCCTCGGGATTCACCACCGGGTTTGTCGAGTGGCTGGCGCTTTCCTCCGCAATCCCTGTCAAGCTCGCCGAGCATGGTGAAACGCTCCATCCGGGGCTGGCCTATGTCGCCCCGGAAGGATTCGATCTGCTGGTGGCTGATGCACGGATAACGCTCAGACAAGGAGATAGCGGCAACGGGCACTGCCCGGCGGTGTCCCCTCTCTTCCGCTCCGTGGCCGAGGCTTACGGAAAAAAGGCGGTCGGGATCCTGCTTACCGGCATGGGAGAGGACGGCGCGAAAGAGCTGCTGCTGATGAGGGAGCGCGGCGCCGTGACCCTGGCTCAGGACCGGGAAAGCTCGATCGTGTACGGCATGCCGGGCGTGGCGGAGAAACTGGATGCGGCTACCCGGATACTGCCGCCCGATTCCATCATAGAGGAACTGAAGAGGCTTGTGGTTACACGGCAGGATTAACGGAATCCGCTTTGATCGGTTTACGCAATATCATGGTTTGAGGTGAAAGGATTGAGACATGAATGATCATAGCCAGGAAAACAGGCGGGTGGATATCCTCATCGTGGAGGACAGTCCGACGCAGGCCGAGGAGTTGAAATACACCCTGGAGCGGCATAACTTCGACGTATCGGTCGCCCGCAACGGTGTCGAGGCGCTTGCATCGATCCGTGCGCGCCGGCCGTCCATGGTTATTACCGATATCGTCATGCCCGAGATGGACGGCTATCAGCTCTGCCGGGAGATCAAGCAGGATGACGGACTGAATAATATCCCCGTCATTCTCCTCACCTCCCTCTCGAACCCGCGCGATGTTGTCAGGGGCCTTGAGTGCGGGGCGGACAACTTTCTGACGAAACCTTACGATGAGAGATATATCCTGTCGCGCATCCAGTACATCATCGCCAACAGGAATCTTCGGGAGATAGAACAGACCCAGCTCGGGGTCGAGATCGTTCTCGACAACGAGCGCTATTTCATCAAATCTGACCGCATCCAGATCCTCAATCTCCTGCTCTCCTCGTACGAGACCGCCATCCAGAAGAATGGGGAACTGCTCAGGGCACAGAGGGATCTCAAGTCGCTGAACGAGCAGCTCGAACAGAAGGTGGATGCCAGAACCGCATCGCTCAAGGAGGAGATCGCCGAACGGAATAGGGCGGAGGCGGTGATACGCAAGAGCAAGGAAGAGTGGGAACGGACCTTTGACGCCATAACAGACCCGATCATGATTCTCGATAACGATTATCGGATCGTCAAGTCCAATAAGGCCCTGGCTGATATCCTGAAGATGACGCCTGCCGAAACAGAGGGGGGCATCTGCTGCCGGATGGCCCACGGGACCGAGGAGCCTCACGCCGACTGCCCCCATACCAGGCTGATGGCCGACGGAATGTCCCACGCGACAGAGATAGATGAACCGCGGCTGGGCGGCAGTTTTCTGGTCTCCGTCTCCCCGATATTTGACCAGGAAAACAAATTGGTCGGCTCCGTTCACTATGCCCGGGACATCACGGAACGCAAAAAGCTCGAAGAACAACTCCTGCAGTCCCAGAAGATGGAAGTGGTCGGCCAGTTGTCCGGCGGCATTGCCCACGATCTGAACAACATCCTTACCTCAATCATCGGTTTTGCCACCCTGGTCGATATGCGCATGAACGAAAGCGACCCGCAAAAGGAGCACCTGGGGCACGTCCTTGCCGCCGCCGACCGGGCCGCGGAGCTGACCAAGAGCCTGATGGCCTTCAGCAGGAAACAGATCATCAACCCGCAACCGGTCGATCTCAACCAGATCATCGCCAAGACCGAAAAATTCATGCGGCGCATTATCCCCGAGGACATCGAGGTAAGAACCTCATTCAAAAAAGACGCCCTGGTCATCAATGCCGATGCCGGGCAGATCGAGCAGGTGCTGATGAACCTGGGGGCCAATGCGCGGGATGCCATGCCGAACGGTGGTTTTTTGTCCAGAGAGGCCGATCCTGTCGATATGCCAGGTGGTGGGTTGCTGTCCATCGAGACCGACACGGTGGCCATGGACGACGATTTCGTCAAAGCCCACGGTTTTGGTGAGCCGGGTGTGTATGCCCTGCTGACGTTTTCCGACAATGGCGTGGGCATGGATGCTGAAATCCGCAAACGGGTATTCGAGCCGTTTTTCACCACCAAGGAGGTGGGCAAAGGGACCGGACTGGGGCTCTCCATCGTCTACGGGATCATCAAGCAGCATAAAGGCTTCATCACGGTCTACAGCGAACCGGGCGCCGGCACCACCTTCAGGGTATACCTCCCGCTGATCCACGCGGCGGTAGTGACCAGCCTGAATACCATGAGCGAGACCCCGGCGCTGGGGGATGAAACCATCCTCGTGGCGGATGACGACTTTCAACTGAGGGAACTGATGAAACTGACTCTCAACGAATTCGGTTATAGCGTTATTATTGCAAACGACGGCATCGATGCCCTGGAAAGGTTCAGGGAAAACCGGGACAGCATCAAACTGGTCATCATGGACGTGATCATGCCGAAGATGAACGGGAAAGAGGTCTATGACGAGATCAGGAAGATCGCCCCGGCCGTCAAGGCCATCTTCATGAGCGGTTATACCAACGATATCATCCACGGGCAGGGCATACTGGACCAGCGTCTGGAATTTATCCCGAAACCGATGAACCCCCGGCAATTGCTGGTCAAGGTGCGCACCGTGCTGGATGGAGGGACGGATGGAACAGATAAGTGACGGCAAGGTGGTGATTGTCGACGACGATCCGGGAGTCAGGGGCAGCCTTGGCGCGATCATCGAAGCATACGGTTCCAGGGTGCATGCCTTTGATAACGGCAGTGCCGCGCTTGCGTTTTTGAGTGAGCAGCATGCCGAGGTGGATGTCATCATCACCGATATCAGTATGCCCGGAATGGGCGGCATGGATCTTCTGAACAGGGTTCGGGCAATCAACGCGGAGATTCCGGTCATACTCATGACCGGATTAGCCGATATGGACCTGCTGCTCACGGCGATAAAAAATGAAGCCTTCGATTTTATAATCAAACCCTACAAGGCTGACTACGTGGTCAAGGCGATCAAGAAGGCGATCACCTACCGACGTCTGCATATGTACGAGAAGAACTATCGGGCTGATCTGGAAGAGGCCCTGCGGGATCAGGCCCGCGAACTGGCCAAGGTCAATGAAATTGCACTGCATAACGAGAAGATGGCCCTGGTGGGGCAGATTGCGGCCGGGGTTACCCACGAAATCAACAACCCGGTAGGGTTCATCTCCAGCAACCTGGGGTCGCTGGAAAAATACACTTCCCGCCTGCTGGATTTTATCCGGGTCCAGGATGAATCACTGGGCAGATACTGCCCGCCCGAAGAGCTCGAACGAATCGCGGGGGTGCGCAAAAATGTCCGCTTTGACAAGATAGCGGCCGACATCCCCAATCTGCTGGAGGAGACCCAGGAAGGACTTGCTCGCATCAAGGAAATCGTGGCTAACTTGAAGAGTTTCTCTCGAACGGAAAATGATGAATTCGTCCAGTCAAATATCAACGAGATCATCGGCAAGTCGTTGGACATCGTCAGGAATGAGATCAAATACGTTGCGACGGTGGTTACCGAATATGGAGATTTACTGTCCATAAAATGCCTGCCCAACCAACTCTCGCAGGTGGTAATGAACCTGCTGATCAATGCGGCGCATGCCATCCAGGACCAGGGAGTCATAACCATCAGGTCCTGGCAGGAGGGTGACAACATTTTTGTAGCAATCAGCGATACCGGCTGCGGGATCCCGGCTGAAATCCGGAAACGCATATTCGAGCCCTTTTTCACGACCAAGGAGGTCGGAAAAGGGACCGGGCTCGGCCTTTCCATAAGCTATGACATCATCTGCAAACATGGCGGCGAGATAACCGTCCAAAGTGAAGCGGGCCGCGGCACTACCTTCACCATCCGCCTTCCGCTCGCGGGGAGTGCGCCGCCGGGCAGTAGATGACCCGGATAAACCGGATAAGCGCGTCAACGAAATTATTTTCTTGCCAAAACACGCAGAAAATACTTTCTGACTTGCTAATTGATGGGGATGATTAGCAAGAGCCTTGTGATACAGTTGCTGCAAAATAATTCCAGAGCGGAGTGCGCCATGAACGATTGCACGGAACCGGTAAAAATTCTCTGTGTCGATGACGAGAGGAACATACTGCAGGCATTGGAGAGATCCTTTCTGGATGACAACTACGAGATCGTATCCGCCACCTCGGCTGCGGAAGGGTTGCGGGCCCTGGAAGAATCCGGCCCATTCCAGGTAGTCATCTCCGATTATCGCATGCCGGTCATGAATGGTGTCGACTTCCTGAAGGAGGTCTATGCCCGCTGGCCGGATACGATCCGCCTGGTCCTCTCCGGTTATGCCGATGTCGGCGCAATTGTGGCGGCCATAAACGAGGGGCATATTTACAAGTTCATCCCCAAGCCCTGGGACGACGAAGATCTGCGGCTTACCATCCAGAAAAGCCTGGAGCATTACGCACTCCAGAAAAAGAACCGCGAACTGCGGGAGCAGCTGGATGCCGCCAACCGGTCGCTGGAGTTTTCACAAAGCCTGCTGGGTACTCTGCCGGTGGGTGTGGCGGCGATTGATGAACATGACATGATCACCTACGCCAACGAGCGTGCCGTCAAGCTGCTGACAACAGCCGCCAGCGGGATTGCCGGCGAAAACGTGGCGGTATGTTGTGGCGCAGCGCTGGGAGGCCTGGTTGAACAGGTGCGCCGCGAGAATAGCATCTCAATCGAGATTGAACTGCCTGGCGGGCAGTGCCGGGTTCTGGGGCGCGACAGGGCTGGGACAATCACCTTGGTATTTCTGGGGGCGGGGGCATGAGAACCGTGCTTTTTGTCGATGACGAACGATCGATCCGCAATGCCATCGAACGCCTCTATCTGGAGCGTGACGACGTCCGCTGTCTGTTTGCGGCTTCCGGACAGGAGGGCCTGGATATTCTGAGGCGCGAAGAGGTATGGGTGGTGGTGTCGGACTATATGATGCCCGGCATGCGCGGGGTTGAATTCCTGTCACGGGTCAAGGGAGTGAGTCCGGATACCCTGCGGATCATGATGACCGCTTTTGCCGATCTGTCCATCGCCGTGGACGCCATCAACAAGAGCGAGGCCTATCGCTTTGTCACCAAGCCTTGGAACAACCAGGAACTGATGGCCATTGTCGATGAGGCCCTGATGCGCTATCAGTTGATTCAATCCCTGGGAAGCGAGAATGAGGCGGTTTATCGCTCCCTGGCGCAGACCGTGGAACTGAAAGACCCCTATACCAAAGGGCATTGCGACCGGGTTGCCGGCTATGCCGTCAGCCTTGCGCACGCCGCCGGTCTGGATGCCGGCACCATAAAAGATATAAAATATGGCAGCTGGCTGCATGACTGCGGCAAGATCGGAGTACCGGAGAGCATACTCAACAATCCTGGCCGGCTGTCGGACGACGATTTCGAGACGGTCATGCAGCACCCGCGCTGGGGTTCGGAAGTGGCCCGCCAGGCGCACATGCCCGAAACGGTTATCAATATCATCCTCTACCATCATGAGCGCTACGACGGCAAGGGGTATCCGTCCGGCCTCCATGGCGAGCAAATCCCCGTCGAAGCCCGTATTGTGGCTATTGCCGACGTGTTCGACGCCATCTACTCCGACCGTCCGTATCGCAAGGCCTACGAGTATGACCGGGCTGTCGCGGTTATGCGCGAGCTGGCGGGATCCCATTTCGATCCACGATTGATCGAGTTCTTTATGCCGATTGCCGAAGCGGCCCGCAATAATCCGGCGCCGGGCATGATGGTGCAGGGTACGGAAGCACGGTAACTACATGATCGAATTTGATGAACAACACAAACGCATGGTCCTGAAGCTGGTCTACTACGGCCCGGCCCTGTCGGGCAAGACCACCAACCTGCTGACGCTGCACGACCTGCTTTCGCTGGACGGACGCGGAGAGCTGATGATGCTGGACACCACCGAAGACCGCACCATATACTTCGATCTGCTGCCGTTCTTCTATGTTGCGCCTTCGGGCATGAAGATCAAGCTCAAGGTCTATACCGTTCCGGGGCAGGTGCGACATGACGCCACTCGCAAGGCGGTGCTGCAGCGGGCCGACGGAGTGGTTTTCGTGGCTGATTCGCATACCGCCGGTATGGCCATAAACTTCGAGAGCTTTGACAACCTGGAAAAGAACCTGAGCATGGTGGGCCTGTCCCTCGATCGCCTGCCGCTGGTAGTTCAGTTCAACAAGCGCGATCTGGATGATATTGTCGGGGAGGCGGATATCCACAGGGCCTGGGGACCAACCGGCCTGCCGGTGATCATGGCATCGGCCCTCAAGGGGTGGGGCGTGCTGGAAACATTCCGCGCGGTTCTGGAGATGACCTTTGACGGCGTAAATGCACGCTACGGTCTGACGGCGCGCTACGGCGTCGACAAGAATGACTTCCTGGAGGCCATTCTCAGGACAGCCGACGATGCACGCGAGGATGCCCCGTCATGAACAGCACCGGCAGTCATATCGATTTCATCATCGGAGCGGACAAGCGCCTTGCCGATATCATCTCCCGGGCAGAGCTGGAACCGCTTCTGCGCAGTCTGGTCAAGGCCGGCCCGCTGTATGCCGCCGTCCTCGATGAAGACAACCTGCCCTTGTGCTGGCAGGGCCAGGACGATCCGCGGCATGCTGCCCGCGAAATCCGCTATCGCCTGGTGGTGGAAGGGGAGCCGAAAGGGACACTGGTGGTGGCCTTCGACGCGGACCAGGCCCATCCACAGGACTCACTGGCGTTGCTGGCGCGGGATGCCGTGCAGCTGATCATTTCCAACAATCTGAAACGGATGTTGACCACCGAAATCCACACCACGGTGGTCAGGGATTCCTACGATCAGCTGGTCGAGACCAACAGGAGCCTGGCGGAGTCGGAGAAATGCTACCGCGAGCTGGCGCTCTCCCTGGAACAGAAAGTCGAGGAGCGCACCGCTGAACTGCAGATGGCCTATGCCAGGATGCTGCAGCAGGAGAAGCTGGCCGCGGTGGGCAGCCTGGCTGCCGGCATGGCCCACGAAATCAATAACCCCAACGGGTTTGTCCGCAGCAACCTGGCGACCTTCAGCCGCTATGTCCAGAAGATGAAGGAGATGCTCAGCTTCTGTCAGCACTTGATTGCCACCAATACCCCGCTGCCCGTGCTGCAGAAGGAAACCGACAGGAAACGGCTGGAACTGAAATTGGATTTTGTTTTAGACGATACGAGCAAGCTGCTGGCGCAGTCGATCGAGGGGACCAAGCGCATCGCCCGCATTGTGGCCGACATGAAGAGCTTCTCACATGTGGATGAGTCCGGCACGTCGGATGCCGACCTGAACGAGGAGCTCAGAAGGGTCATGGCGATTCTGGCTCCGCAGCTGGACCCGGCAGCGGCAATTGTGTACGATCTCCAGCCGTTGCCGCTGTTTGGCTGCCACGCCGGTCTCCTGTCCCAGGCCTTTCTCAACATCATCCAGAATGCGTTTCTGTCTCGAACATCCGGTCTTGAGGTGAACATTGCCAGCCGATACGTCGATGGCGGGATAGAAATCGACATCTGTGACAACGGATGCGGCATTACGGCTGAAAACCTGCTGCGTGTGTTCGACCCGTTCTTTACCACCAGAGAGGTGGGGAGCGGCACCGGGATGGGCTTGACGGTGGCCCGCGAGATCATACGCGGGGCCGGTGGAACAATTCAGATTTCTTCTCAAGAAGATGCCGGGACACGCGTATCGATCCGGTTGCCGCTTGTACCGAGGGAGGAGTAGGCATGTCGAAGTACGCTGAACTGTTCAAAAACATGGGTGGCCAGAAACTGTCCGAGGTGCCTGAGGAGCTGGTTGATCCGGATGCTCATCCCGCGGCCGAGCGCACCTTCACACTCCTGTTCGTGGATGACGAAGAGAACGTACTGCATGCGCTGAGCCGCATCTTCATCGACGAAAATTACACCATACTGACCGCTTCGTCGGCCCGCAAGGCGCTGGAAATCCTGGAGCGGGAACCGGTACATCTGATTGTCAGCGACCACCGCATGCCGGTCATGAGCGGTGCGGAACTGCTCAAGATCGTTCGCGAGAAATATCCGGAGACGATCCGCATCATGCTGACCGGCCATGCCGACGTTAACTCCATCATGGGGCGGTCAAGGAGGGGGCGGTCTACAAGTTCATCACCAAGCCCTGGAATGACGAAGATCTGCGGCTGACCGTCAGTCTGGCCCTGCAGCAGTACATCCTGACGCTGGAAAACCGGCGTCTGAAGGACATTGCCCGCCAGCAGCAGACCAAGATCAAGAGCTTTGCCGGGCTGTTCGAGCAGAATCGCGGCATGCTGGGGGACCTTCTGGTCAAGTCGGCCCTCATCGGCACCCAGGAGCTGGACCTGGCACGCAAGCAGAGGGATTCCAACGAATTTCTGGGTGATTTCTTCATCAGGGCCGGTATCTTGACCGAATCCCAGATCATAGCCGTGCTGCAGAAACATTTGGGGGTCGAATACATCGACCTGCGCGAAGTGAATATCCCCCACAACGTGGCGCGCTGCCTGCCGAGGGATCTGTGCGAGAAGAACCGTCTGGTGCCGGTCAGGCTGGAGGGGAACAACCTGACGGTTGCCATGGCGGACCCCTCCGATATCGTCACCTGCGACAATATCGGCCGGGTAACGAGCCTGCGGGTGGTGCCGCTGCTGGCCGCCTCCTCACAGATAGTCGAGAAGATAACCCAGGCCTGGAGTGTGGCCGAAGGTTCCGGAGAACAGGATTTCGAGGATCTGGAACCGCTGGACGAGATCGACATAATTCTCGACGAGGAAGAGAAAGAGGCCAGCGTCGAGGAACTGATCGGTTCGTCCAAGGTGCCGCCCGTCATCCGCATCGTCAACGCCATCATTTCCGAGGCGATCCGCTACGGCGCCAGCGACATCCATATCGAGGCCAAAACCAAGTACACCGTCATCCGTTACCGTATCGACGGCATGCTGCACTCCAAGATCAAGATCCCGGCCGATCTGCACCCGGCCGTTATTTCGCGGATCAAGATCCTGTCCAAGATGGACATTTCCGAACGCCGCCGCCCCCAGGACGGACGCATTACCGTCAAGGCCGGCACCCGTGTCGTCGACATGCGCGTTTCGTCGCTGCCAACCATCAACGGCGAGAAGATCGTCATGCGCATTCTCGATAAAAGCTCCGCCATCAAACATCTGGATGAGCTGGGTGTGCTGGAGGATGACTTCCGCAACATAGCCATCATCACCCGCAAACCGCAGGGGGTGGTCATCGCCACCGGCCCGACCGGAAGCGGCAAGACCACCATGCTCTATTCGCTGCTGGCGGCCATGATGAACAGCAGCAAGAACTTCGAAACCATTGAGGAACCGGTGGAATATTTTCTGGAGGAGGCCAACCAGGTCTCTATCCACGAGAAGATCGGCCTCTCTTTTGCCCAGGTGTTACGGGCAACCCTGCGCCAGGACCCGGATGTGATCCTCGTGGGCGAAATGCGTGATTTCGAGACCGCCGACACGGCCTTCAAGGCCGCCCTGACCGGCCACATGGTGCTGACCACCCTGCACACCAACAGTTCGGTGGCCTCCATCACCCGGTTGATTGATATGGGCATCAAGCCCTATATCATCGCATCGGCCCTGGAAGGTGTGTTTGCCCAGCGTCTGGTGCGCAAGATTTGCAGCGGCTGCGCGGCCAAGGCCGCACCCGATGCCGCGCTGTTGGATCTGCTGCGGCTGCCGCAGGATTACTTCGGTGGCGAGGTGACCAACGGCCGGGGATGCCCCCAGTGCAACAATACCGGCTATCGCGGCCGGGTCGGCGTATATGAGCTGTTTGTGATGAATGATGATTTCCGGCAGATGATCGGCTCGGATTACCGCGAATCCGAAGTGCTCAATCTGGCCCGCAACAATGGCATGAAGACCCTGCTGGAAGATGGACTGGAAAAGGTGCGCCGGGGCTGGACTACTCTGGATGAGGTGCTGCGGGTCGTCGGCCCGACGGTCAAGATGGAGCGGGCCTGCGAGTCCTGCGGGAAAAACATCGATTCCAAATTTCTGTTCTGTCCCCACTGCGGGTCGTTCCGGCACAACTGCTGCAAGAGCTGCCGCATGCCGCTGGAAGAAGGATGGCAGAACTGTCCATTCTGCGGAACCGGCCGTGCCTCCTGAAATTCGGGCGGTTAACCTGAAACGTTTATGCTGTACCTCGAACGGTGAGGGTTGGCATGCGGAGTGCAGTATAGTATAAATTCACGCCGCTGCTGGACAGCGTCATGAGTCTGTAGAAGCAATAATTATAGTAAATTCGCCGTAGGCCGGGAACCAATGACGCCTGACATTTCCAGAAACTTCTCTCTCAGATTAAAAATCACGATATGCGCCGTGGTGATGTCGCTCATCGCTTTGGTGTCGTCGGCCGCCATGGACGTTGTTCAGTTCAACCATCAATTCTTTGCCATTGCGTTCGCACTGATTGTACTGGCGTCACTGCTGGTTTTCTGGCAGATGCTGATCGAGATGCGCTACAAAAGGGTGTTCGCCTACCAGCTCGTCAACAAGGCCGCAGTGCCGGTATTTGTACTGGATGCCGAACACCGCATCCTGGTCTGGAACAGCGCCATGGAAGACCTGACCGGCTTGAAGTCGGAAGAGATGGTGGGGACTGCCCGCCAGTGGGAGCCGTTTTATCCGGCCAAGCGGCCGGTACTGGCGGACATCATACTGTCGGGCGAAGGGGAACAGCTGGATCAGCTTTACAGCTTCTGCCGCCTTTCGCAGCATGTCCAGAATGGGCTGCAATCAGAGGGGTGGTATGACAATGTCAATGGCCGGCGGCGCTACCTGTTTTTTGACGCAGCCCCGATCTATGACAACAACAGTCGCAAAGTCGCAGCCATAGAAACCCTGCGCGACCTTACCGAGCGTAAGCTGGCAGAGGAAAAACAGCACATCCTCTCCTGGGCCGTTGACAACAATCCCAACTCGATCCTTATTACCAACCTTGACGGTACGATAGAGTACGTCAACCAAAAGTTCTGCACGCTGACCGGCTACAGCGCCGCCGAGGCGCTTGGACAGAATCCGCGGATCCTCAAATCAGGGGAGACGACGCAGGAACAGTATGCCGAGATGTGGCGGACCATTTCCCGGGGCGGCATCTGGCATGGTGAGCTCCACAACCGGAAGAAGAGTGGTGAGCTGTACTGGGAAAGCGCTTCCATTGCGCCGATAAAGGACGGTCAGGGCAGGATCCTCCGCTATCTGGCGGTCAATGAAGATATCACCGGACGAAAAATTTATGAAGCGGAGCTGGTGAACAATACCGAAGAACTCCTGCTCAAGCACGCGGAACTGAATGCGATGTTCTCCCGGATACACCTGGCCAAGCAAGAGTGGGAGGACACCATGGACAGCATCCAGGAAATGGTGATGATGTGCGATCCTACAGGCGCCATCACGCGCTGCAACCGCGCCGTCACCACCTTTACGGGCCTCACCTACGCCCGGATACTGGGCATGAACAGTCTGGACCTGCTGAAAGGTTGCGGTATGGAGATCGTCAGTTGCGACGACGACGGCGGACAGATGACCTACTCGGGGGGCACACGCCATTTTGAACTGATTTTCAACGAACTGAAGCAGAAAGGAACCAACGAGGTACGCGGTTCGGTGGTCACCATCCACGAAACCACCGAGTTGCGCAAGATGAATGACGATCTCCAGAAGGCCTCCATCGAACTGCAGCAGGCCCAGGCCCAGGCCTTTCAGCAGGAAAAAATGGCCTCCATCGGTCAACTTGCCGCTGGTGTGGCCCACGAGATCAACAACCCGATGGGCTTTATCTCCAGCAATCTGACTACCATGGGCAAGTACATGCAAAAGTTGGGCGCCTTTGAGACCTCCCTGATTGAAGCGCTGCAGGACCGTGGTGACCCGGAGACCGTGGCGCTGATGAACGACATGCGCGCCAGGATGAAGATCGACTTCATCCTGAACGATATCAGCACGCTGCTGGAAGAGTCGCAGGATGGCGCGGAACGGGTGCGCCGCATTGTTCGCGACCTGAAGAGCTTCTCACACGAGGATGAGGACCAGTGCAAGCCGTTCAGCATCAACGACTGCCTGGACAGCACCCTCAATATGGCGCGCAACGAGATAAAATATGTGGCGGATGTCGAGCGCGATTATGACCCGTCGCTGCCTCTGCTGACCTGTTACCCTCAAAAGCTCCACCAGGTATTCGTGAACCTGCTGGTCAATGCGGCCCACGCCATCGAGGGGCGCGGTACCATCCGTGTCAAGACGTTCAGTGAAGGCGGCAACATCGTCGTATGCATCAGCGACACCGGCAAGGGCATCACCCCGGAAAACCTGCCCCGTATCTTCGAGCCGTTTTTTACCACGAAAGAGGTTGGCAAAGGTACCGGACTGGGGCTTTCGATCAGCTACGACATCATCAAGAAGCATGGTGGCGTGATGAGTATAGAAAGTGAGCTTGGCAAGGGAACCACCGTGACGGTGAGACTACCGCTCAACCATGCTGATGGGGGCCGGAAATGACACCGGATCCTAATCCGATTCAGTCCGCGAACAAACGGACAGGGTTTTTATGTTGCCGCTTGCTTTGTGTGTGGTATTGCAGTAGATATCCAAGGAAACCTGGCCGATGATAACAGTGTGTCGATCAATCTGAACAGTTGATAATGACCCAAGGGAGACGGATTATGAACGATCTGGTTATGCTGGTAGACGACGAAGCAAACGTTTTGTCTGCACTGACCCGGGCACTGATAGATGAACCTTTCGAGGTGATTACCGCCACCAGCGGGCAGGAGGCCCTTGAGCTCATGGAAGGCAAGACCGTCAAGGTGATCGTTTCCGACGAGCGCATGGTGGGGATGCAGGGTTCGGAGCTGCTGGCCGAGGTGAAGCGGCGCTCGCCCCAGACCGTCCGCATCCTTCTGACCGGCCACGCCACCCTGGATGCCGCCATGCGGGCGGTCAACATGGGAGAGATCTATCGCTTCTTCTCGAAACCCTGGGATGACACCCAACTGCGTTTCGCCCTGCTGTCGGCAATCGAAAAATATGACCTGGAGGCTGAGAACAGCCGCCTGCTGGCAACGGTCAAAAACCAGGCACTGGAGATCAGGGTCCTGGAAAAACGCTACCCCGGCATAACCCGCGTGCAGAGAAACGCCAAGGGCACCTTTGTGCTGCCGGATATCAGCGACGATGAACTTGCCAAGATCATCGAAGAGTGCGAGACGGAAAAATTTTGATAAGCTGGCCCGCTATTCCGGTTTCAGTCCCTGGGGCGCAGACGGCTCCGTGAAGGTAAAGGCCTCTCTGGAGCCGGGCCGTGTCCGGCTACGTTTTTCAGACTGAAAAACCCCCTCGATGCAGGACCGGGCCAAGCCCGCTGAAGCCGGCATTCAGCGGGCATTTGTTTGTTCCTTGCCAGTGCCTCGATATCCCGCTGGACATTTTTTCCCTGCCTCTGATAAAGTACGCAATTCCATGAAAATCAAACGACTTGAAATATCAGGGTTCAAATCCTTTGCCGATAAGGTGGTCCTTGACTTCCAGCAGGGGGTGACCGGCGTGGTCGGCCCCAATGGCTGCGGCAAGTCCAACATCGTGGATGCCATCCGCTGGTGCATGGGGGAGCAGTCCGCCAAGCATCTGCGCGGCAAATCCATGGAGGATGTGATCTTTGCCGGCAGCGACAACCGCCGCCCCCTCGGTATGGCCGAGGTGTCGCTGGTTTTCTCCACCGAGGATGGCCGGGCGCCGGCCAGGTATCTCGATTACGCCGAGATCCAGCTTACCCGGCGACTGTACCGCGACGGTGAGAGCGACTACCTGATCAACAAGACCCCCTGCCGTTTGCTGGACATCACCGAGCTCTTCATGGATACCGGTGTCGGCACCCGTGCCTACTCGATCATCGAACAGGGAAAGATCGGCCAGATCCTCCACTCACGCCCCGAAGAGCGGCGCTTCCTGATCGAGGAGGCGGCCGGCGTTACCAAGTTCAAATCACGCAAGCAACTGGCGCTGAAGAAGATCGAGTCCACCCGTTACAACCTGACCCGCCTGACGGATGTCCTGGGGGAGATCCGCCGCCAGCTCTCCTCGTTGCAGCGCCAGGCCAAAAAAGCCGAGAAATTCCGCGAGCACCGCGACGAACTGCGCGAGATCGAGCTGCTCTTCACCGCCCGCGAGTACCGCGAAACACAGGAGCTGTGCCGCCAGGCCGAGCAGGAACTGGCCGCGCTCAATGACCGTATCCGCGAGGTGTTTTCCGCCCTGGCGCTGAGTGACGTACGGGTGGAGCAGGCGCGGGTGGGGCTTTTGGAGGCGGAGAAGGTGCTGACGACCGCCCAGGAGGATATCTACCGCATCAGAGGCGAATTCAGCGCGGCCGAGAGCGGCCTGGAGTTCCAGCGCAAGGAGCTGGCCGGCCTGGAGGGGCGCCTGGCGCGCTGGGGAGCCGAGGCCGACGAACTGGAACAGCGCCTGAAGGAGTGCGCCGCGCAACGGGAACTGCTGGAGCTGCGGCGCGATACGTCGGCGGTCGAATCAGCCGGCATGGCCGATGGCCTGCAACAGGCGGAGATGGATCTGGCCAGTCAGCAGGAGTCCGAGGAGGAGTTGCAAAGGCTGCTGGAAGGGCGCCGCAAGGAGCTCTTCGAGGCGCTGTCTGAGTCAGCCCAGTTCAAAAGCCGCCAGGAGATTGCCCGCAAGCGCCTGTCCGGTGTGTCCGAGCGCCTGGAGCGCCATGGCCGCGAGGAGATCCAGTTGGCCGAGCGCCTGGCATTGTCCCACCGGCGCGCCGCGGAGCTGGATGGTGAGCTTGCCGCGGCCACGGCCGGGCAGGAGGAGTGCCGGGTCGAATTGACACGGCTGCGCAGCCAGGAAGATGAGCTCAAAAAACGGTTGCCGGAACAGGAAAAGCTCTGGCAAGCCCGGCGGGACAGCTTGAACCGGGCCGCATCGCGACTGCATTCCCTCAAAGAGCTGGAGGCCCAGTTCGCCGGGTATGGCCTGGGTGTAAAAAACCTGATGAAGGCGACGGAGCTGCAATCCGGTTTCAGCGGCCTGCTGGCGGATTCCATCGAGACGGCGCCGGAGCTGGAAGCCGCCGTGGAGGCTGTTCTGGCTGACCGGCTGCAATGTATTATCGTCTGCGCCGGTGATGCCGAGGCCGTGAGGTCTCTGACCTTTCTCAGGGAACAGAACGGCGGCCGTGTCGGCCTGGCCTTGCCGCTGAATTCCGGCCCTCTGCCGCTCCCCGTCCTGGACGGAGCGACCCCGCTGGCAGGCCAGGTGAAGGTTGCGGGGCCGTGCAGCGGCTTGGTCCGGCACCTGCTCGGCAGCGCCCTGCTGGTGGAGGATATCGGATCGGCCATCGAGCTGGCCCGTTCGCACCCAACGCTCTCATTCGTTACCCGCAGCGGCGATATGGCTGCCCAGGGGGGCATTGTCACCGGCGGTTCCACCGACCAGGTGCAGAAGGGCATCATCCACAAAAAACGGGAGATCAAGGAGCTGGAAGCTCAGGTCGTTGCACTGGAACTGGAAGTCGCCGCTCTCGGCAAGGAGCGCGACGATCTGCGTCGTCAATCCCAGGAGACCGCCGAAGGGCTGAAGGCCACCGGGGCCCAAGTGCACCAGATGGAGCTCAGGCTGGCCGGATTGCACAAGGACCGCCAGCAGGCCGCCGACGAGATTGCGCGGGTTGATGAGCGTCTGGCGGTCCAGGCTCTGGAATCGGCCAACCTGATCGAGGAAAAAGAGGGTCTGGAGGCCGAACTGAAGCTGACGGCCGAGCGCCTGACCGAAACCGGCAGCGCCTCACAGGAGCTGGAACAGGCCGTTGCCCGGTTGAAGGCGGAACTCGACACCCGCCGGGAACAGCTGGCCGCTGTCCGCGAACGGGTCACCACTATCCGGGTGCAGGTGGCCACCCTGCGTGAACAGCATGAGGCGCACCTGCGGGGCATCGCCGACCTGGAGCGCCAGAGCCAGGACCTGCTCCGGCGCATGACTACCGACCGCGAGGATACCGAAAAGGGGAGCGCCGAACGGCTCCATCTGCAGACAGCCATTACCTCGGGCAGCGGGCGGCTGGAGGAACTCTTGCGGCGGCAGCTGGCCGCGGAGTCCCGTCTGGCGGAGGTGCGCGGCGCCTACGATGCGGCCGGGAGCGAACTGGCTGCCGCCGAGGCGCAGGCCCGGCAGTTCCGCGAGGAAAGCGATGCCGTGCGCCAGTCCCAGGCCGGGCTGAATCTGCGCTTTTCCACCTTGAGCATGCGGTCCGAACACCTGGAGCAGGGGCTTTTGGAGAAAAGCCGCATCACCATGGCTGAAGCGCTGGCCCGGCTGGAGGCGGTTGAATTCGACGAACCCGCCCGCCGTGAGCGCCAGGTGGTGCTGCAGCGGCTGCTGGACGAGATGGGTGAGGTCAACCTGATGGCTATCGATGAGTACGCCGGCATGGAGGAGCGCTTTACCTTCCTCTCCGCGCAGAAGGATGACCTGGAAGAGTCCCTGCGCAGCCTCCAGCAGGCCATCCAGCGTATCAACCGTACCACCCGTCAGCGTTTCCAGGAGACCTATGACCTGGTCAACGCCAAGTTCCAGGAGGTCTTTCCGCGCCTGTTCTGCGGCGGCCGGGCCGAGTTGCGCCTGACCAACGAAGAGGACCTGCTGGAGACCGGTATCGACATCATCGTCCAGCCTCCCGGCAAGAAGCTGCAGAATGTGACCCTGCTGTCTGGCGGTGAAAAGGCGCTGACTGCGGTGGCGCTGATCTTCTCGATCTTTCTGATCAAGCCGACCCCTTTCTGTCTGCTGGACGAAGTGGATGCCCCGCTGGACGATGCCAACATCGGCCGTTTCAACGAGATGGTCCGGGAGATGAGCGCCATTTCCCAGTTTATTATCATCACCCACAACAAGGCCACCATGCAGGTGGCCGACACGCTCTACGGCATCACCATGGAAGAGCCGGGCGCATCGAAGGTCGTGTCGGTGCGGTTGCACTAGCAGAATAATGAGGGGGGCGTTGCCCGCAGGCCGGGATGGTGATCAGCCACCATCTTCTTCCCGGCACGTTCCCTTGAATCTCGGAGGAGTGACATGCCCTACATAAACATACTGAAAACGCTGGTAGAGCGGACGCCCGATGCGGTCGGGGCGATCCTGGTGGACTGGGAGGGTGAAGCGGTCCAGGAATACTGCCATTGCGAACCCTATGACATGCGCTTTGTCGCCGCCCACAAGGGGATCATCCTGGCCCGCCTCAAAGAGCTGCACAGCAGTGTTAAGGCGGATCCGGTCGACGATGTGGTCATTACCGCCAGGGATTGCCATCTGATAATCGGCTGCATCGATGATGATTACTCGCTGGTAATGAACATCGGCCGTGCGTGCCCGGCCAGCCTGGCCCTGCATCATTTCCGTGACGCGGTTAGAGAGCTGAAGAAGGAGCTATGATGGAACAGGGCAAGAAAGGCTTTTTCCGTGGGTTGATGGATAGGATGGGCGGAGTGTGGCCGCCGGAGGAGTCCCCTCCCGAGGAGGGCGGGTCTCCAGCGGTGCAGGCGACCGGTCCTGCCGCTGTCCAGGAAAAACCGAAGGGGGAGCCCGGATTTTTCGAGCGTCTCAAACAGGGGCTGAAGAAGACCAAAGAGGGGCTGGTGGGCAGGATAGATGCGCTCGTCCTCGGAAAAAAAGAGATCGATGCCGAAACCCTGGAGGAGCTGGAGGAGATCCTGATTACCTCCGATATCGGTGTCAAGACCACGGTTGAACTGATACGCACGCTGGAACAGCGACTGGGGCGCAATGAACTGAAAGATGGTGAAGCGCTCCGCTTGGCCCTCAAGGAGGAAATCCTGGCCCGCCTGGAAGCCCACCACCGCGTTCTCGATATTGCCGGCCATAGGCCTTTCGTACTTCTGGTGATCGGCGTCAACGGTGTCGGCAAGACCACGACCATCGGCAAGCTGGCCTCCCGCTACTCGGCTTCCGGCAAGAAAGTGCTGCTGGCCGCGGCGGATACCTTCCGCGCGGCCGCCGCCGAGCAGCTCGAAAGCTGGGGTGATCGCTCCGGTGTATCCGTCATCCGCCACAAGGAAGGGGCCGACCCGTCGGCAGTCGTCTTCGATGCCTGCAAGGCGGCACTTGCCCGCGAGGTGGACATCCTGATCGTGGATACGGCCGGCCGCCTGCATACCAAGGTCAATCTGATGGAAGAGATGAAGAAGATCCGCCGCGTCATTGACCGCGAGATCCCGGGAGCACCCCACGAAACCCTTCTGGTGCTGGATGCCGCCACC
The DNA here is from genome assembly GCA_021779135.1 of Deltaproteobacteria bacterium. GTDB lineage: Bacteria > Desulfobacterota > Desulfuromonadia > Geobacterales > Pseudopelobacteraceae > CAIPTY01. Next base: position 8,914 of record JAJYBH010000003.1, on the reverse strand, counting down.
GGCCAAAACGCCATCTCCCAGGCCCGTATTTTCAAGGACGCCGCCGGTGTGACCGGTCTGGCCCTGACCAAGCTGGATGGCACCGCCAAGGGGGGTATCGTTGTGGCTGTCAGCCATGAATTTGCCCTGCCGGTGCGCTACATAGGTGTCGGAGAGTCGATCGACGACCTGCGCGACTTCAATCCGCGGGAGTTCACGGATGCCCTCTTCCAGGCCTGACAATAAAGGCTCCAAAAAGCGCCGGGAAGAGCACGAACCTCGCGATTTCGCGCAATTAGGGCTTGACTTCTTGGCGGCATCTGAGTACATTAATGACCCTCGAAAGGAATCAAAAAACATGAACCATGAACTGTTTGAAACACTCGAAAACAAGGTCAACAACCTTGTTGAAAAATATGCGGCCCTGAAAGACGAAAACTCGCGACTGGCTGAAGAGAATCAACGGCTCCAGTCCGAGCGGGAGGGGCTCAAGTCCCGCGTGGATGCCATCCTCGGCAAGCTGGAAGGGATTTAGCGTCATTGAAAGCGGCCCACTCTGTCAGGGTTTTGGGACGGGAAATTTTAGTCAGGAGCTCTGCTCCGGCTGAGAAGGTTCGGGCTGTCGAAACCTTTGTCAATGACCGGCTGCAGGAAATCGGCAGTGCGCTTAAAAGTGGTGACGCCCAGTTGGTGCTGACCCTGGCGCTGCTCAATACGGCCGAAGAGATGCTTGAGCTTCGTGCGGCACGGGAAGCGGATACAACCCTGGAAAGCAGATTGCAGGGAATGATCGCCAGGCTGGAAACGGCCTGATTAAGATAGTGCAGTTGAGTTACTTGGTCTCTTCAGGGAGACTTGATCATATATTCACAGCAGCTTAACCGGTTATATCAGAACCGTCGAAAATACCGACCTGCCAGCCGGCTCTGAACACCGCAGAATATATCCATCACGGAAAGGAGGGAATCGCTCAAGCACAAGGGCCAGAGAACCGTCTTCATTCCGCGGCACATACGAGCCATTCCCCACCGCCTCCCTCCCTGATCGACCCTCCCGGACAATTCTCCGGGCATCACCACGCGTTAGCGTCCTTTAAGTGACGACATGCCCAAACGATCACTCCGTCAGCAGATGCTGGCCCGGCGCAGGGCGCTCAGCCACGACCAGTGGCTCGCCTCCAGCCGGATGGCCCAGCGGCAGCTTATCGCACTTGAGGAGTTTCTCCGGGCAGGCTGCATTGCGCTGTATGCTCCGGCCCACAAGGAGACCGATACGGTCGAGATCCTTGAGGCGGCCTTTGCCGCCGGCAAGCGGGTCCTCTATCCGGCCGTCTGCGGGGAAAGGATGGTCTTTCGCCAGGTGGAGGCATTGCAGCACCTGGCCGAGGGGAGCTTTGGCATCCTGGAGCCCTGCCCGACCGGCGTTGATCTCCACGCTGACGAGCCCGACCTGATCGTTGTGCCCGGCGTTGCCTTCGATCATTGCGGTCACCGTATCGGCTACGGCAAGGGGTATTACGACAGGTTTTTGCGGCATCCCGGCCGAAAGGCCCACTTGGTCGGGCTTTGCCACGATTTCCAGCTGGTTGACGGGGCGATCCCGGCCGAAGAACACGATATGCGCATGGAGTTGATCGTCACCGACCGGCGCATTGTTCATATAAAAGGGTCCGGCAGCTGATGTTTTTCGCAACAAACTCTACCAAACTTACCCGCATCAGGGGAGACGTGCCCATTCCCCTGTCCAGGTCCCCACGAGGGGCTAAAAGGGGATGAAAAGGAGGCTTAACACACGGAAGTAACCGGCGTCACACTGATGGCCCGGATTTATATAGAGGAGGTTATTGATATGGACATGATGATTGTGGTTATTGTTATTGCTCTGGTAGCAATAGTCGGCGCCTATTTGGCAGGCAACAAGCTGAACAGGAAAGACTCGGGTTCCATTGTTCGTCAGGCCGAGGAGCTGGCCGCAAAGATGATCGATGATGCCCGGCGCGAAGCCGACACCATCACCAAGGAGGCCGAACTCAAGGCCAAGGACACCGCCCTGGAGGCCAAGGCCGGTCATGAGCGGGAGATGACGGAGAAGAAGAAGGATCTTCTGAGTCTCGAAAAACGGCTGCTGCAAAAAGAAGAGAATCTGGACAAGAAGGTGGCGCTCTTCGACCAGAAGGAACTGGATATCCTCAAGAAGGAGCAGACTGTTTCCACCAAGGAACAGGCGCTTGTCCAGCGCGAAGACGAGCTGAAAAAAGCGAGCGATGTGCAGAGGGCCAAGCTGGAGGCCATCTCCGGCATGTCGGCTTCAGAAGCCAAAAAAGAGTTGATGCATGCCATGGAGGATGAGGCCAAGCACGACGCGGCCAAGATCATCAGGCAGATTGAAGAAGAGGCCCGCGAGACCGCCGACAAGAAAGCCAAGGAGATCATGGCCCTGGCCATCCAGCGCTATGCCGGCGAGTATGTGGCCGAGCGCACCGTCTCTGTGGTGCCGCTGCCTTCCGATGAGATGAAGGGCCGCATCATCGGCCGTGAAGGCCGCAACATCCGTGCCCTGGAGGCCGCTACCGGCATCGACCTGATCATCGATGACACCCCCGAGGCGGTCATTCTGTCCGGTTTTAACCCGGTACGCCGCGAGGTGGCCCGCCTGTCGCTGGAAAAACTGATCGGCGACGGCCGCATCCATCCCGGCCGTATCGAAGAGGTCGTGGCCAAGGCCACCGAAGAGGTGGAGCTTTCCATCAAGGAAGCCGGCGAACAGGCTGCTTTCGACCTGGGCGTACACGGCATCCATCCCGAGGTGCTCAAGCTGATCGGACGCCTCAAATATCGCACCTCCTACACCCAGAACGTCTATCAGCACTCGCTGGAGGTCGCCTTCCTGTGCGGCATCATGGCAGCCGAGCTGGGCATCAATGTCAAACAGGCCAAGCGGGCCGGTCTGCTGCACGATCTGGGCAAGGCTGTCGATCACGAGGTCGAGGGTTCGCATGCGGTAATCGGCGCCGAACTGGCGCGGAAATACGGCGAATCGCCCAAGATCGTGCATGCCATCATGGCCCACCACGAAGACGAGAAACCGACCACGGTACTGGCGGTGCTGGTGCAGGCGGCCGATGCGCTTTCCGGCGCCCGTCCCGGCGCCCGGCGCGAGATGATGGAAACGTACGTCAAGCGCCTGGAGGATCTGGAGCGCATCGCTACCTCTTTTGGCGGCGTGCAGTCCTCTTTCGCCATCCAGGCCGGTCGCGAGATCCGCGTCATGGTTTCCAGTGATCAGGTTACCGATGAAACGGCCGTGATCATGGCCCGCGACATCGCCAAGAAGATCGAGGCCGAGATGACCTATCCCGGCCAGATCAAGGTTAATGTCATCAGGGAAACTCGCGCTGTCGAGTTTGCCCGCTAAAAAACAAACCACCCCCGCCTTCGGCACCCCCTCCGATTCAGGAGGCGGACAGGGGCGAGGTTAGAACTAGAGAAATGACAGATTATGCCCGTTAAGATTTTATTCATAGGAGATGTCATCGGCAAGCCGGGCCGCCAGGCGCTTTCCAGGGAACTGGATCGCCTGGTGGACCGGCACTCGGTCGATCTGGTCGTTGTCAACGGGGAGAACGCCGCCGGGGGGTTCGGTCTGACACTCGAAACGGCCAAAGAACTGTTTGACATGGGTGTGCATTGCATCACCAGCGGCAACCACATCTGGGACAAGAAGGAACAGGTTTCATTGGTTCTGGCCGACCCCCGCATCATCCGGCCGGCCAACTACCCGGACGGTGTGCCGGGAGCGGGCAGCGCCACCTTTACCACCCCCGGCGGAGTCAAGATCGCGGTACTCAATCTGGAGGGGCGGGTCTTCATGAAATATCTGGAATGCCCATTCCGCTACGCCGACCGCGAGATTGAGCGCCTGAAGAAAGAAACCTCCCTGATCTTTGTGGACTTTCACGCCGAGGCTACCTCGGAAAAGGCCGCCCTGGGCTGGTATCTGGACGGCCGGGTCAGTGCCGTGATCGGCACCCATACCCACGTTCAGACCGCCGATGAGCGCATCCTGACCCAGGGCACGGCCTACATGTCCGACGCCGGCATGACCGGCAGCTTCGATTCGGTGATCGGCATCGGCAAGGAGGACGCCATTCGCAAGTTCCTGACCCAGTTGCCGGTCAAGTTCGAGGTGCCCAAAAAGGACCTTCGCCTGAACGGTGTCGTGGTGGCCATCGACGAAGTCAGCGGCAGTGCGGTCGGCATCGAGCGAATTGCGGTATGTTGCTGAAAAATGAAATGAGGGGTAGTGCATGTCCGTAGCTGAACAGATGGCCGTTATCAAACGCGGGGCCGTGGAAATCCTGGTGGAGAAGGAACTGGAGGAGAAACTTGAGAAGTCGCTCACGACCGGTCTTCCGCTCAAGATCAAAGCCGGCTTTGACCCCACCGCTCCCGATCTGCACCTGGGTCATACCGTCCTGATCCAAAAGTTGCGTCAGTTCCAGCAGTTGGGGCACGAGGTCAACTTCCTGATCGGCGACTTCACCGGCATGATCGGTGATCCGAGCGGCAAATCCGAGACCCGCAAGGTGCTGACCCGCGAGGACGTCCTGCGCAATGCCGAGACCTACAAGGAACAGGTCTTCAAGATCCTCGACCCCGAGAAGACCAAGGTCGTCTTCAACTCCACCTGGCTGAACGAACTGGGGGCAGGCGGCATGATCGCCCTGGCCTCCAAGTGCACCATGGCCCGCATGCTGGAACGGGACGACTTTCACAAGCGCTTTACCACCCAGCAGCCGATCGCCATCCACGAGTTCCTCTACCCCCTGGTGCAGGGGTATGATTCCGTGGCCATGAAGGCCGACGTCGAGCTGGGCGGTACCGACCAGAAGTTCAACCTGCTGATGGGCCGCGAGCTGCAGCGCGAGTGGGGCCAACCCCCCCAGTGTATCCTGACCATGCCGCTGCTGGAGGGGCTGGACGGGGTCAACAAGATGTCCAAGTCACTGGGCAACTATATCGGCGTCAGTGACCCCGCCGACGAGATCTTCGGCAAGGTCATGTCGATCTCGGACGATCTGATGATCCGTTACTACGAGCTGCTCTCCGACATGCCGCTGTCCGAGCTGGAAAAGCTCAAGGGTGGACTGAAGGACAGATCGCTGCATCCCATGGCAGCCAAGAAGGCGCTCGGGCGTGAACTGGTCTCCCGCTTTCATGGCGCCGGCGCCGGTGACACCGCCGAAGAGCACTTCGTCAAGCGCTTCAAGGAGAACGAGATTCCGGAAGAGATGCCGCAGGTGAGCTATTGCCTGGCAGATGGAAGTGTTCTGTTGGCAAAGGCCATGACCGAGGCCGGTCTGACCAAGTCAAACGGAGAAGGACGCCGCTCAATCGATGGCGGAGGGGTCAAGCTGAATGGCGAAAAGGTTTCGGATACCAGCCTGGAGCTGACGGCTGCCGGCGAATACATCGTCCAGATCGGCAAGCGCAGGTTTGCCAGGGTCGTTGTGGCCTGACCTGTTGTTTTATAGCTGGATACAAAAGCGGGACCGGCACGAGCGCCGGTCCCGCTTTTGTATGTGTGCTTCAAATCTGCTTCGGGGTTCTCCGGCCATGAATCAGGAGAAAGAGGCTGAACACAACTGGATGTCCCGTAGCAACGCGATAAACTTGTCTTCGGATAGTGGCCGATGGAAGAGAAACCCCTGCATCTCCTGGCAGCCGAGATTCAGCAGAAAATCCCTTTGTACGGTTGTTTCGACACCTTCGGCAACAACCTGGAGGTTCAGCTTGTTCGCCATGGCGATTATGGCTTCCACGATCGACCTGTCATCCTGGCTCTGATCGATGTCCATGACAAACGAACGATCGATCTTGATGCGGTCGATCGGGAAGTTCTTGAGGTAACCCAGTGAGGAATAGCCGGTCCCGAAGTCATCCACCACAATCCGGAGATCCAGCTCCTTGAGCTTGTGGAGGGCGCACACGGTGGTATCCGCATTCCTCATGAGACTCGTTTCGGTCAGTTCCAGCTGGATATAACGGGCATCGGCGCCGGTTTCCTCCAGGATGTCATGTACGGCATCGGTGAAGCTGCGTTGCTCGAATTGTCGCCCCGAGACATTGATGGATATCGTGACAGGCGGTAGTCCGGCCTCCCGCCACTGGGTGATTTTTTCGCAGGCTTTCCGCAGTACCCACTCTCCAAGCGGGATGACCAGGCCGGAGTTTTCGGCAACGTGGATGAACGTGTCCGGCATAACGGTTCCCAAGTCAGGATCCTGCCAGCGGACAAGGGCTTCGGCACCCACCAGGCAGTTCCTGCTTGCATTGATGATGGGCTGGAACTCCAGAAAAAACTCCTCCCGTTCCAAGGCGTGGCGCAGGCTCGTTTCAAGTTCCATCCGTTCATGGGCTTTCCGGTTCATCTCCTGTGAATAGAAATAATATCCGTTGCGGCCGGCGCCCTTGGCCGCGTACATGGCCATGTCGGCGCATCTCAGCAGCGTATCCGCGTCCCGCCCGTCATCGGGGTAGATCGAAATGCCGATACTGGCGGTTGTGTACACTTCACGGCCGCTGATTTCAAAGGATGGCGCTATCTCCTCCAGCAGGTGCTGGGCAAGGTGCGCGGCGTTGCGCTCTTCACCAGTATAGGAAATGAGGACGATAAATTCGTCTCCACCCAACCGGGCAAGCGTGTCGCTCCGGCGGAGACATCCTAGGAAACGCTGCGAGACCATTGTCAGGAACAGGTCCCCCTGGGCATGCCCCAGGGTGTCGTTGATATCCTTGAAGCCATCCAGATCAAGATAGAGGAGCGCCAGATTGCCGCCATATCGGACGGCTCCCGCCAGGGCATGATTGAGGCGATCGAGAAAGAGCGTGCGGTTCGGCAATCCGGTTAGGTTGTCGTAATAGGCAAGCAGCTGGATCTGCTCATCTGATTTCTTGCGCTCGGTGATATCCTCGATCAGGGTGACAAATTTCCCTTTATCCGGGGAAAATATTGATACGGTGAAATATCGCCTCTTTTCCTGTCCCTGCAGTTCGAACACCAGCGATTCACCTGTCTCTGCCGAGTGTACAATCTCGGAGAAATAGTCCATCAGGGCGCCCTTGAAAAACTCATTCCCGCTCATGCCGATAACGGATTTTCTCTTCAAGTCCAGTATCAGCTCGCACGATGGGTTGATTTCGACAACCTCGAACGATACAGGTTTGCCCTCCGTGTCGTAGATGATCCTGTGCAACGCCATCCCCTCTTTCATTGACTCAAAGAGGGAACGATACCTTGTCTCACTCTCTTCCAGGGATTGGTGCGTCTGCTGGATGGCCCGCAAGGGGAGTCTGCGCATGACTACATAGCCGACCCCACCGACCAGCAGTGCGCCGCAGGCGACAAAAATTGTCTCGCGCAGCAGGTGGTCAAGGGAGCGAGTGATTTCTATCTGCGCCACCGGAGAGCCTGCATCATAGATATAGTGGCGCCTGGAGATGACAGGCGGTGTCAGGGGGGCTGAGCTCTCAGCAATTATTTGTCCGTGTAACCCGATGATCCGGCGCGCTTCGGGGATATCGATCGTGGTGCGGCGCTCCAGTTGCTCCATGAGTCGGACTTCTTCGTAACGCCACATATCCGGGTTTGCCATCACCAGTCTGGTTATGGCCTGTGCGCTGCTCTCGGCCTGGGTGTCGAGGCTGCCCATCATGTATTGGTAGGAGACCAGAAAATAACCGGCCGGTACCAGAATCGATACGATAATGGTCATGGCCCCGACAAGCAGGGTAGTAATACGGGCAATTGAACGGGTCTGTGTTTTCACTTGCCTGCTTTTGCGCCGGTTGTGACCAGCACTCCCGCCTTTTCGGCGATGGCGCGCCCCTGGGACGAGAAGATGAAGTCAATAAATTTCAATCCGGCACCAGGTGTATTCTTGGTGGTAATGAAACGTATATCCTTGCCAAGGGGGTAGGTCCCGTTGGCCAAGGTATGTACGGAAGGCAAGATTCCGTTAAGGGTTAAAACATGCAGCGGGACCTTCTCCACTAAAATTGCCGGCAGGGCAGCTGCACCCAGAGAACCCGATATAGCCGCGACCGCTTTATCGGATTCGGGATCGGTTACCGCGATAATCATTCCTTGAAACGAATGGGCTGTTTTAAGCGCCCTGTTCAAGCCGGGCGACAATCCCTCAAGTATGGTGGTGTCGATATCGGATTCCGGGCGCAGAATCAGCCGGATCGGTTCGCCATTGGACCAGGCCCGCCGCTCACCAAGATAGATCTCCTCCAGCTGCGTTGTTGTAATATCCGTAACAGGTACTTTTTCCCCGGTAACAATGGCCAAGGGCATCCTGCCGTATTCTCGCGAGACGGCACCTGCAGCCACTTCTTTCTGCTTGAGGACCCTGCTGCTGACGGCGATATCCAATGCACCAGCAATAACGGCATTTATTGCCCCGGAGCTTCCCAGAGGCTTGCTCATTTCAATGCGGACTTTGGGGTGCGCTTTCGTATATGCCTTGATCAGTGGCTTCATAACGTACAGTGAACTGCCGGAACCGTTGATCCGTATGGTTTCGGCGGCTTCCGCACGATAGTCCCCCGTCGATAGGCAGCAGAGAATGGACACGGCGATTGTCGTCACGGTGCGGTTTATTGAAGGATTCATCTATACAACTCCTCGGGCATTTCAGGTAATCCAATAAAATTCGACCCTGTTCCAGGTAACGCCCTCAAACGCTGGCATAATGCCCATTCGCAGCTACGGATTACAGCCTGAAATTGGCCATCTCCTCCTGAAGCAAGGCAACTTGCAGGGAAAGTTTTGAAATCACGTTGTCAAGCACTTTGGTCGAGTTCGCGTTGGAGCCCGCCGAATCCTGGATGGCGCTCATTGACTGAACTATCTGATTGCTGCCGCGTCGCTG
>JAJYBH010000087.1 GCA_021779135.1 Deltaproteobacteria bacterium | reverse complement strand
CTACCGGACTCGGGCTCTTGCCGGTGGAGACCGAGATGCTGCCGGAAAAGGAGACGCATCAGGTGCTCGCCTATCTGGATGAAGGCGGCCTGCAGATAGCCCCCGATTGCAATGGCGTCGTCAGCGGGTATGAAATCCACATGGGGAGGACCACCCAGCTGGGACCCCGGCGACCGTTTGCCCGCATCTTCCGTCGCGGCGAGACCTACGATACGATTGAAGACGGCACCGTTTCCAGCAATGGCAGGATCTTTGGCACCTATCTGCACGGTATTTTCGACAACGAGCACTTCCGCGAGGTTTACCTGAACGGAATTCGCGCCGAAAAAGGCATGCAGCTGCGTCGCAAAAGCTATAACGTGCCGGAACACGACCCCTTTGACCAGTTTGCAGAGCACCTCCGGCAACACCTCGACATCACACAACTGCTGGAAATCTGCGGGCTTGAATAGTGATTTCGGCCGAGCCGGCCATACTTGCCTCGGCGATGCTTCTTGACCTGGCGCTGGGAGATCCCCGCTGGCTGCCGCACCCGGTGGTGCTCATCGGCCGCCTGATTACTACCCTCGACACCACATTCGACAGAATCGGGGCGCACCAACGGGCGGCAGGGGTCGCGCTGCTCGTATTGACCGCCGGCAGTGCCGGGGCCGCGGCCTGGCTGATTATCCGGGGCAGCCTGCATCTCCACCCGCTGGCCGGTTTCCTGGCCTCCGTCATCATATCCTATACCTGCCTGGCCACCCGTTCGCTGCACCGCGAGTCGGCCCTGGTTGCCGATGCACTGGCTGCCGGCAACCTGGTCGAAGCACGGCGCTGCCTGGCACACATCGTCGGCAGGGATACCGCTGAACTTGATGAAGGCGGGATCTGGCGGGCGCTGGTCGAGACCGTGGCCGAAAACACCACCGACGGCATCGTTGCGCCGCTGTTCTGGCTGACTGCGACAGGACCGGTAGGCGGCATGGTGTACAAGGCCGTCAGCACGCTGGATTCGATGGTCGGCTACAAGAGCGAGCGCTACCTGCGCTTCGGCTGGGCCTCGGCCCGCATGGATGATCTGCTCAATTTCATCCCTTCCCGCCTGACCGCCCTGCTGATGATCCTGGCCGCCCCCCTGGCCGGACTCTCCCCCACAGGCGCATTGTCCATCGTCCTGCGCGACCGGCTGAAGCACCCCTCCCCCAACAGCGGCCATCCCGAGGCGGCCGCGGCCGGAGCCCTGGGTGTCCGTCTGGGAGGTCCCTCCACCTACAAAGGCATCCCCTCCTGGAAGGAATATATCGGACTCCCGCTGGAGCCGCTTAACGAACAGGCCTACCGGGGTATGCTCAAGCTCATGTACCTGACGACACTGCTAATGGCGGGCGCCTGTATCGCCGGCGCCTATGCCCTGGGAGGCACCCTTGTCCCGCACCTATGACCACGGCGGCAACATCTTCGACATTGCCCGGAAACTCGGCACGGAGCCAGCCGGCATCATCGACTTCTCGGCCAGCATCAATCCGCTGGGGTTTTCGCCGAAGGCCAGAAAATCCATCATCTGCGCCCTGGACAGCCTGGTTCATTACCCGGACAACACCCATGGCGAGCTGAAGCAGGCGCTGGCTGCCTACCACGGCCTGTCCGCCGGAAACATCGTCGTAGGCAACGGTTCCACGGAAATCATCTACCACCTGCCGGCCATGCTCCCCGGTTCCCGGGCACTAATCATCTCCCCCTCCTTCAACGAGTACGTGCGCTCCCTGTGCCAGCAACAGTGGGAGGTCCGGCATTTCATCCTCAAGCCCGAAAGCAACTTTTCCATCGACCTGCCGGCACTGAAACATGCCCTGTCAGAGGGATATGACGCCCTCTACCTCTGCAATCCGGGCAATCCCAACGGGACCCTCTATACCTTGCGGGTTATCGAACAGATCTACAGCCTGTGCATCGCCTCCGGCACCTTTCTGATCCTGGATGAAGCCTTCATGGATTTCTGCGAGGACTCCTCCGCCAAGCGTGACATCGTCAGGGGGGACAACGGCATCGTGCTGCGCTCCATGACCAAGTTCTTCGGCATCCCCGGTCTACGGCTGGGTTATGCGCTCTCCAGCGGCACTATTGCCGGACGACTGGATGCCATGGGCGGCCCGTGGAGTGTCAACAGCCTGGCTCTGGCCGCAGGCGTCGCCGCACTACTGGACCGTGAGCACAACCAGCGGACGGTCGAATATATCCGCCAGGAGCGCCGCAGATTTTCCGAGCGCCTGACAGAGATGAAACAGTTCAAGGTCTACCCCTCCAGCACCAACTATCTCCTGGTGGAGATTACCAGAGGCATGTCAGCCAGGGAATTGCAGGAGCGCCTGCTGCATCAGCGTCTGCTGATCCGGGATTGTGCGAATTTCATGGGACTTGGAGCGGAGTTTTTCCGGGTTGCCGTGCGAACCACGGAGGAGAATGAACAACTGGTGGGGGCGATGAAGAGGATACTGAAATAATCCCGCAAAACACATCTGTCCGCAAAATCAACGGGGATGACTGGTTCCAGCCATCCCCGTCTTTTAATCTCTCCACCCTGCCGTCGGCATTAAGAGCCTCCAGCGAGTTTCTTAACGGTGGAAGTCAGTATACTGTTTCAGGCAAATCCCGCGTACTGGGGCAGCACACTACAGCAGGGAGCGACTTCCGTTTTGTATAGCATTCCGCCCGGGCGTTTCAACAAACGAGCAGGGTAGAGAGAACTTTTGCTGGATAATTATTACGCTTCGCTCTGTATAATTTCAAGCGATATTATCGGCTCAAGCGGCCTGCCCTAGAAAATCCAGCAGGCGCTTTACAGGTGGGGGCTGGACCGATTTTCTGACATCCGCTCAGATCAGTTACTCTTCTGCTTGGGCAAAATCATGCCCTGTCCAACAGAGGTATCCTTTCTGTAATCGAATAGGCATCTGCCTTCATGACGCTCCCAGAATCTATACTTCCACCTCTCCCACATCCTCGGCAATCAGCCTGAGTTGTTCCAATGCCGTTTCCAGGTCAATAATCATGTCGCGAGCGATGACGCCCGGCTCGGGCAGATTGTCCGAGTTCTCCAGGGACTCGTCCCGCAGCCAGAAGATGTCCAGGCTGGCCTTGTCCCGTGCCACCAGCTCGGCGTAGTCGTAGACCCGCCAGCGGCCTGATGGATTATCCTCGCTCCATGTGGCTGTGCGCTCGTGGCGGTTGGCCGGGTTGTAAAGGGAAACAAACTCGTCCAGGTCGATGCGTTTGAGCGGATTGGTCTTGAGGGTGAAATGCAGGTTGGTGCGCAGGTCGTAGATCCAGAGCCGCTTCGTCCAGGGTGTCTCGCTGGCCGGCTTCTTGTCGAAGAAGATCACATTGGCCTTGACCCCCTGGGCGTAAAACAGGCCGGTGGGGAGGCGCAGCAGGGTGTGCACGTCGCACTCCTGCAGCAACTTCTTGCGGATGGTCTCACCAGCACCACCCTCGAAGAGCACGTTGTCAGGCACTACCACGGCGGCCCGGCCGTGCTGCTTGAGCAGGGTCTTGATGTGCTGGATGAAGTTGAGCTGCTTGTTGGAGGTGGTGGACCAAAAGTCATCGCGCTCGATGGTCTCCTTCTCGCTGTAGGCCTTACCATCCGGACCCAGGATGGTGGTAGAACTCTTCTTGCCGAAGGGGGGATTGGTCAGAACCATCTCGAAGCGCTCGCCCGGATCGGAGGCCAGTGAATCCCCCACCGTCAGCGGCAGCTTTTCTCCACCGATGCCATGCAGCATCAGGTTCATGGCGCACAGCCGGGCCGTAGCGTGCACCAGCTCCCAGGCCCGCAAGGCCTTGGTGTCGAGGAACAGCTTCTCATCCCGGTCCAGCTTGAAGTGTTTGGTCACATAGTCATGGGCCGCCAGCAGGAATCCGCCGGTGCCGCAGGCCGGGTCGCAGACTGTCTCCCTGGACCTGGGCACCATCACATCCACCATGGCCTGGATCAGCGGGCGGGGGGTGAAGTACTGCCCGGCACCGCTCTTGGTGTCCTGGGCGTTTTTCTCCAGCAGACCCTCGTATGCGTCCCCCTTGACGTCGGCGCTCATGATCGACCAGTTTTCCTTGTCCAGCAGGTCCACCAGCAGGCGGCGCAGCTTGGCCGGGTCCTGGAACTTGTTCTGGGCACGGCCGAAGATCAGCCCCAGCAGCCCCTTCTCCTGACCCAGCTTTTCCAGGGTGTGGCGATAGTGGTCGAAGAGTTCGTCGCCGTCCAGCTTCAGCAGGCTGGGCCAGTCGTAACCGGCCGGTACCGGACCTGTTTGGCTGTAGGGTTTCTTGGTCCGTTCGTCGGCCATCTTGAGGAAGAGCAGGAAGGTGAGCTGCTCGACGTAGTCGCCGTAGCTCATCCCGTCGTCGCGCAGGACATTGCAGTAGTTCCAGAGTTTTTGTACGATTGCGGCTGGGGTCATCAATGGTCTCGTTTCGTTTTGTTTGTTAAGAGCAATAGCCTTCTAAGCTATAGGCCGGATGGTGCCTGACTCGAAATCAGGTGTACGGCAACGTACCTAGGGTTCGAATCCCTACCTCTCCGCCACTATTTGTTCAACATAATCATGTGGTTATGTCTCACAGGCCCCCGACTTTCACCATAACTTTCACTAAGAAAGTTATAATGAGAACTTGAGGGTCTTTTTTTTGTCTCGGCGAAGTCTTTTCCCACATAGTTCAAAATGTCCCAGAAATCACCTTCAAGCCCCTCAACATAATTGCCATAGACTTCGTAAATCATCCTTTTGGAACCGTGCCCCATGAGATTGACCAAACGTAAAGGTTCGACTCCCACGAGGAGGCTCCATGCTGCAAAACTGTGGCGTATGCTGTAGGGCGGTCGGTAAGGGATACCGCCCTCCACAATGGGAACATTCCCACTTTCCTTGTCATACCGGAATCAGCCCGCACCATGGAAAGAAAAGCCGACAGTGCCGGACTTGAAAGCATGGAAAAGGTGACGCTTGACGGCGTGTTGCTACTATCAGAATCTTCCATGGCGCCGCCTTATCCGCTCTCTTGGAATGTGCAGGATGCTTCATCTTTGCAAGATCATATATTTCAACTGGCGATCCGGCACATTTCAGACCTGATAACAAGCCATAGCTTGATGGGTATAGACTATGCCGATGTAATGGTCACAATCTGCGGCGGCATGATGCAGTTCGGGGCTGGAATAGCTTATGGGGACGAGGGAGCCGCCAGGGCAGCGGAAAAAGCGTCAGCATGCCTCATAAAGCAAGGAGTCGAACTACAAACCATAGCCAGCATGCTGAATAGTGTTTACGGCTCAAGTAACATCATGAACATGGATGACTACAACTCGGTAAGCGAATTTATTCATGGTCAGATCAATGACGAATGCAACTATCGAATCGGCGTAATCAATGACGACAGCTTGGGAGACAATCTATTGGTGAGTTTCATTGCGGTTCGCAGACCATCGGGAGAAGAGGTGTTTCCACCCTGGGTGACACTTTATGATAAATACGACCAAACGAGGCATTCTGAACAGAGCGCGCCTGATTCAAGCATATTCAATGACAACGAAGAATATGAGGTGCCATCGTGGCTACGAAAAGCACCCTGAGTAAATCAGGATTACGCTGCGACAGGTAGAAAGTAACTTATTTGGAAGAGACGTTCACAACAATTTCAAGAATATTTTCCTGAAGCCGTTGGTTGGGAATAGCCCGATATGAATCAAGAAGAAGCTGCTCAGACACGCCTACAGCTTCCATGATACGGATAAGAGCATCGACTTGATGATAATGGCCAATGTCGTTGCCGGTATCTTTGTTATTGGGGGAATGTACTTCTCCCAGATAAAAGAGACCGCAGGTATTGCCGCATTGGTCATTATGGTGTTCCAGGGAATAGTGCAAATCCAGTTTGGGTATAAGCTGCTAAAGTTAGAGAACAATCTTGGCGGTTTGCTCAAGCCGTTCAGCTATCTAAACATGGTAACGGGCGTTTGTGTTGCGTCGATAGTTCTGATCCTGGTGGGAGTGGTGGTCAGTGCAATATCCGACCTTATGCTTGCTACTATATTTTTCAACGTATCGAGGCGACTGAAAGAAGCAGAGCTTGATCGGACAGAAAGGTCCTAAGGTAGTACAGACTGTTTTTGACTCAATATTACTCTTTAACAACACGCTTGATTGTTAATGATTAAAGTGATAGCCTTTAACAACTTGCTTGGTTATTAAAGGATATCGCCATGAAGAAGAACGATCTCAGTCCAGCTCGGCAAAAGCAACTTGTTCCGGTAACGACTCATTCTGGAGCGTTTGCTGTTGTCCCACCAGCTCCCCCACGGTTCATACCCTCAAAAGGCATAATCAAGGAAGTTATCCATGCCCACGAGGCACTTGGTGAACTCCGAGTCTCCACAGCGCGACTGCCCAACCCCAACCTCGTTACCAGGACCTTTGACCGACGTGAGGCAGTTCGGAGCAGTCAAATCGAAGGCACCAGTTCGGACATGAATCAGCTGTTCACCTATGAAGCCACCGGCAGCGATGAAGGTTTACCGGCTGATGTGCTTGTCACGCTGAACTACGTCAAAGCCCTTGAAGTCGGCCTGAACGTGGTCAGAGATCGCGGCCAACTTGCGGTTGATGAAGTCTTGATAAAAGAACTGCATCGCAACCTGATGAATGGAACTGATTATCGCGGCGAAATAGGCGAGTATCGAGAGAGACAGAACTGGATCGGCGGCAGTAAAATCTACCATGCCCGTTTTGTTCCACCACCCCACGAGCATGTCCCGAACTGCATGAAAGAGCTGATCGACTTTCTTCATGACGTACCTGCCGAAGAGGATATGTTTGAAGTACCTATCGTCGTTCGTATGGCAATTGCCCATGCTCAGTTCGAGACGATTCATCCTTTTGTCGATGGTAATGGTCGTGTCGGTCGTCTTCTGTTACCGATAATGCTGGCTGCGGAAGGATATCTGCCGGTATATATTGCCGGGTATCTGAAAAACTATCAGCAGGAATATTACGACCGACTAGCAGGCGTACAGTTGCGAGAAGAGTGGCAGCCGTGGATTCAGTTCTTCGCCACAGCGGTTGAAGAGTCGGTCAAGGAATCAATCCAGACAGCTTCCGCGTTAGAAAACCTGTTGCGACAGTGGGAAGAACGTATAGCAGAGTTGCGTGTCAGGTCTGATTCGGCGGTCAACAAGTTGCCACAGCTACTGATCGGCAGACCGGTCGTAACTGCCCGCCAGGTTGAAGCCGAACTGGGCATCTCGTTCCCCGCAGCTAATAATGCCCTGGTCAAACTGGCAGAAATAGGCATCCTCAACATTCCGTATGAGCAACAGCGTAACCGTACCTTTGTTGCCCATGAAGCAATTGACATTCTAAACAACAGGTAGCTCTTTAGAAGGTTCCAGTACTGCTGACTAAGGACATGGTTCTTAGTACGGCTGTCGTTGCCCCTTTTTCCTGATATTTACTCTTCACGCACTATGCACAGCACAGGAGAAATCGCCTCCAAAAGACGGGTTCAACTTGCCGATATCTGGCTCTAACTGGCACAAAATCACCCTCGAAACAGCCTTGTTTCGAGCTATGTGACGTTGAAACGATAGCATGTGTTGGCGATTGTCTCCCTGTAGAACCCTTTGAATACACCTGTCTAGAATCGGATACACGTGCAATGCCATTTGATGGCAGAAACACCCAACACGACATGCTACTGCCCATCGTCACTGTCAGACAGACCATCTTTACCTAGGATTTTCACGTTACTTAGATTTTTGTCCCATATATCCTTGAAACAATAGCCAATCGCGCCATCATCCCACACATCACGAATATGAATCCCCTTCACGTCGAAGACACTCTTCTTCCCGTCGTGAACTGTAAGTGCTGCTGCATGCAGCTTTTCTTTGAACTCCTCAACATTGTATTCATCATACTTGGGATGCTGACGAACCAGAAAATGGATATGAATGTCACACCTGGCATTCCCCAGCTTGTGAGGCTCCACAATCGCAAAGCCTGTTATGTAGTCAGGCCCATCAAAATACTTCCTACCAAAAACAGCTTTGTTCAGCTTGTCAATCAGCTTGCCAATAAAACTACAGCATTCATGAATATCCAATGAACGAGCAAACGTTAGGGTTATGAAATAGGCATATGGTTTACCCTGCATTACAAACTCTTTCATCGCCTTTGTTTTGCTAGTTTTAGCACCAGTTGGAATAATAGAATCATAATTGAGTCCAGTCGGCTTAAGCCGTGAGAATGGGTTACCAATCACCCTGCCATTAACTTTGCTGTTATTCGGCTTATCTGACTTACTGGACATACTCGACTTAACGGACTTAACTGTATTACTTGATATACCAGCCTTACCAGTCGTACCTGATATGTTGGATGTACTCGACTTAACCGAATTACCAGACTTTCTTCTTAATGCTGATATTCCCATTGAAGAACTCCCTTCATGTTGAATTGTTTTGGTGGTTATAGCGATGATACCGGTGACACCTGTCAATGTGCCTATGTGTGATAGAACAACTATCCATTGGAAATGTTATCATTGACCATGTGTTGATGTTTTCTAATGTTATATGTAATGTCTATAATCAAGAAGAGTGGAATATCTTCTCGAAATATGCTGTTGCGTCAACATCCAACAGCGCGGGGTATACATCTGAGACGCGATCGCAGCCTCATAGTGGGCGCGTAAAGCTGCCATCCGTCTCGAAGCAATTGACGATAAAAATATTACTTCACCTCAAAAGATGTGCCCGTGCCTTTCAGTTCCTGAACCTTCCGGTCGCCTTTCTTGTGGTTAATTTTGTTTTTCAGGGTTCTACTCACAGCTTTCCGAAAACAGTCGATGGCGTCACGGTTCTGGCATACCAACAGGGTTATGACGAATTTTCTGGATGTCTTCGGTTTGTTGAAATCGAAGCCCAGGTCACCTGATTCATCGAGGTAGATGATCATTTTTACTGCCTTTCAGATTGCCATATGATTAACAGTCATCTGCTCTACCAACTGAGCTAAAGGGGAACTGGCCCTCATCATTACAAGTGATGTGCTCTAACAACGGAGCTAAAATGGCATTTCAGGTGCAAACTATCGTCTGATTCGGTATACTACCGCTATGAAAAATCACTGATCGAAACCAACCCCTACCTGAAAGATCCTGAGATGCGTAACAAACTATTGCGCAGATCTGCAATCTCTTCCAGCGCCATTGAAGGCATTTATGTCACTGAAGTGGATTTGGATCGTTATCAGCAAAAACGGGCCTTGGAAGAGAAACAGAGTAAACTCACTACAGAGTAACTTCATACGTAGTATCCACTTTTACTGCCCTCTCCTAAAGATTCACTGCCTCGATTACTTTTCTAAGTTCTGCAAATTGTGGATCAGCCAATAGGTCAACGCTCCCAAAAGAGCGAGCTTTTAACGTTTCAATGGCTCTTCTTGAACGACGAATCATTGGAATGTAACGTTTTGAGGACTCATTGATGAAATCAATCAACTCTGACGCAGTTAATGGGATTTTAAGCCCCTTTCGGGATGACCCAATTATCACCCCTTCATCGCGAAGGTTCCCAACAATATGGCTACGAAACTCCTCCTCAGAGTGCTCAAATCCATTTTCTTCGAGCCATCCACGGAGTTCCTGTGACAAAACATATCCTTTAGGATCTGAGTATTTTGCAGTAAACAACAAATACTCAAGGAGAAGAACTTTTGCTCTATTTTCATGATTAGTTCTGTTTGGATCTATGTACGACTGAGCACAATCAAGGCAAAGTTTAGCTATTTCGAGGTCGTCTGCAGATTCTAAGTCAGCAACATCGATTTCAGGTCGGTCAGTAGGCCAATGCAATGATAAAAATGCATTTGCTGACAAGATATCTGAAATTTCAACCGGATTTTGAAATTCATTTAGCTCCAGCTTTCTTCTTGTGCCTGCAAGAAAATCGGCGACCTGAATGAGGACGTCCTGTTTTGCTGATCCGATGGTAATATCCCCATCAAACAGACTCATCTGAATGTCACGTTCGATATAGTTCTTGAGCGACTCTTGGAACCGAGGTGTCCCGAATTTATCAATAGTGACTTCTAAACCTGCATACAGTCGATATAGTTCACGATGTAGTATTTTTTGTGTGTACTTGTAAAATGATTTTGGATAGTTACACCAATCACCAACTACTTTTGATTTTTCAATATTAAGCCACAGATACTTCAGATCAAGCTTAACCAGATCAGACAGAATTTTGATACGTCGGCCTTCGTTACTTATGTCAGCAGATTTGAACTGAGTCAGTCCATGAGACATCCGAATCTCTTTCGCCTTATTCTCAATTTCCTCAATTTTGTCCCTTTCAACAAGAACGCAACAATATGCCAGCGTCTCTGAGGTACCTGTGCCGTATCTTGGGTCGCCTGATTCGTCGATAAATGCTGACAGTTTTTTCATTTCAAGTCCTCTGCGTAAGCAACTCCCCTGAAAACGCCTGCTGAAGAATAGTTTGCCGTAATCGATCGGCGCGTTTGAGGTTGGTTTCGATGGTGGTTTCGAGTTCATCAACAATGGAAAATGAACTCTCAATTTGATCAATTATCATTTTTTGCTCAGTTATAGGCGGAAGCGGCACTGGTAACTCTTTCAGCATAGAAAGATTTAAAATGTCCATTGTCCCACCATGAGAGCGTGCTGAAAAGGAATGTCTTACAGCATCTGACTGGAGGTATGCCTTAACGAATTCTGGAATCACATAATCTTTGTTCAGAGAAAATTTCACAAGGCGTGGATTGATTATTCCTGGCTCGATAACCTCTGGCAGAATTAGAACCTTACCAATTGTACCAACCAGACTGAGGTGGCCGGGATTAGTGAGACAGCCTGAAAGGTGAAATAAGCAATGCTCCGATGTTGTTGTGGTTTCTGGCTTCAGGCTGCCAGTTTCAGTTGCTCAAGTCCTTGGGAATAAGCCTCATGCGGTGTCCGTTTGTCAAGTGATGTATGTTTCCGTTCCTCATTGTAATGAGTAAACCAAGTTGCCAGGTCTTTGAAAAGCTCCGTTCCGGTTTCATACGTCTTCAGGTAGATCCGCTCGTACTTCAGGGTGCGCCAAAGACGCTCGATGAAAATGTTGTCCTTGAAGCGCCCCTTGCCGTCCATGCTGATCCTGATGTTCCAAGTTTTGAGGACGGATGTGAATGCTTCGCTGGTAAACTGGCACCCCTGGTCGGTGTTGAATATCTCCGGAGCTCCGTATTTGAAAAGAGCCTCTTTAAGTGCCTCAACACAGAACCGGGTGTCCAGGGTGTTGGACAATCGCCAGGACAGAACCTTTCTGGTGGCCCAGTCCATGATCGCTATCAGGTACATGAATCCCCGTGCCATAGGGATGTAGGTGATGTCGGTTGCCCAGACCTGATTGGGCTTGTCAATGGTCAGTCTCCGCAGCAGGTAGGGATAGACAGGATGTTTCGGTTGCCGTTTGCTGGTGCCCGGCTTGGGAGCCAGGGATTCGATACCCATGATGAGCATCAAGCGTCGAGCACGATCCCGCCCCAATGGCGCTTCAGGAGTCGTGAGGTGGTTGGCTAGTGAACGGCTCCCCATCCAAGGGTGCTCCATGTACAGCTTGTCTATCCTGAGCAGCAGTTCCAAGTCGCCACTCCGAAGTCCTGATGCAGGGCCACGGTAGTAGCTGGCACGGGGTAGCCCCAAAAGTTGGCAGCGTCGTTCAACAGAAACTTCAGGATGTCCAGTGGCGATCACCTGCTGTTTCTGCGCCCGGTCAAGTTCAGACCGGGTAGATGCGACAAAAAATCGTTCTCAACCTTGAGCTTGCCGATCTGACGGTGAAGCTCGGCCACTTCGGCCTCATGGTTGACCTCTTTCTTCTTGCCCTTGCCAAAGAGGTCGGTGGCGTTCTCGATCAGCACCTGTTTCCAACGGGTAATCTGGGTCGGGTGAACCTTGAACTCGCTGGCAATCTCTGCCAGGGTCTTTGACTCCGACAGGGCGGCCAGGGCTACCTTGGCCTTAAAATCTGCGCTGAGACGTGTGCGATGTTGCGGCATTGAACCTCTCCTTTCAAAATGGGTCGGTTCATTGCTTACACACCTGTCTCAAAAAGCGCAACCACTTCAGACTTATGAGAATGTCACCTGACTTCACTGCACATGACTTCAATGTATCGAATCGATCCTGATCAATGTAGTAATCACCGTAGAATGGATCTCCACTGATTACCTGTTCTTGTCCATAAACCTTATATCCATTGGGCACGTAATACTCTTTTTTTAAAGCTGAGCCGAATGGGCCAGCTTTTAGGGCATTCGGTGATGCTTCCGCAAGCTGCTCAAAGTTTGTCCACACCCACCCCTCCGGCAATTCCGGCAGATTGGCCGTATCCGGCCCGGCAGGCTCCTTGTACTTCTTCTTCCACGAATCATCCTTCGGCTTGATCCCCTTGGTCCTCATCTTCACCAATTCTTCAGCTTCCCACGTGGTGCGCCGTTCGGCGAGGATGCGTTTGAGGAGTTGGTCGGCGGGCTCAACGTCGGGGTGATCCTTGCGCCACTGTTCGGTAAGCTTGCCTTCAACAGCAGCCTTGAGGACAGCGGCCTTGTAGCGCTTGAGGTTGGCCTGAATCCGCTTGAGTGAGGCAACGGCCTCGTCCAGGCGTGAGAATTGTTTTGCGATTTCGGCGACGACAAGTTCTTGCTCGTCAAAAGGAGGAACAAATATTTCGTGGTCCGAAATGTGGCTTTTGGAAATACCAGGTATATCGCCTACTGCATGTCGAATCACATCCTGAACGCTGAAAATGATTGCCCAGTAAATGAACTTTTGTGAGACGTCACTGTTAGGCTTGAAAGCATAGACATCACGCCCAATTGCACAAGGTATACCTTGGAAGGTCTTGCCAACTCCGGCACCTTTTACGGTAATAAAGATACAACCATCAGGAACTATGCGCTTCGGGTTCGTTGTCCACTTCGATACATGGATCTTGGACCCGTCCCACTGTTCTGGTCCAGTTATGTAAACCGTTCCAATCCCAGATGAGTTTACATCTATAGTTGAGGGAGATTGTCCGCAAAAGAGTTTTCCCAAATCGCCAAGTTTTTTCTTTTCCCATTGAGAGAAATTGACCGCATTAGATGAATACATCACGCCGCCAAAACCTCATTCAATTCCTCCAGCATCCCCCACAACTCCTCTCCAAACAACTGATAAACCTTGCCGATCCCGCCGTTCTCCTTGAACGGGGTATACTCGAAATCATCCCGACCGACCTCCAGACTGGCGATGACATGGTCGCGAATCCGCTCCAGCCACCAGCGCTGCTCGTCGTTGAAACACTTCCCACCGGCCTCCTGCCTGGCAATCCACGCGGTAAAACGTTCGTGAACATGCTCCTCGAACGGCTCCAGCACCGGTTCCTGATGCAAGGCAAAGCGGACCAGCGAAACAATATCAGTCCAGAGACGTCTGCTCCCGACACCCTTAACCTTGGATGTTTCCAGAGCCGCATAGGCATCCCACAGCCGGTCGATTCGCCACAGGTACGGCGGCTTCTCGATCATCTCGGCCAGCCCCTTGATCTCGTCGTACTTGAGGCGCTGCCGGTAGGGGCGGCTGTAGAGGATCTGCAGGGCGGTGATCTCGTCCTTGTTCTGCTCGATGAAATGCTCGAAGGAGTGTACCAACCCCTTGGCCTTGTCCAGCGCCTCGGCGTCAAAACCGGCCTCGATAACTTCGTCGGCGCTGACCGCATCGATGATCTGGTCGGCCTTACGCTGCAGTTCCAGAATCTTCTCACGCAGCCTCGGTTCGCAAAGTGGCTTGACCGCCTGCTGGATCAACTTAACCCCAGCCTGCTTGACCTGCTCCACGGTCGGATCATTGACGCCGAAATCGGCCCTGGCCTGCTCGATCTTCTGTTCCGGGTCGATTGAGGCGATCAGGTCACCGGTCAACTCCTTCAACCCCTTGCCATCGGT
This sequence comes from Deltaproteobacteria bacterium, assembly GCA_021779135.1. Lineage (GTDB taxonomy): Bacteria > Desulfobacterota > Desulfuromonadia > Geobacterales > Pseudopelobacteraceae > CAIPTY01. The sequence continues at coordinate 367 of JAJYBH010000087.1, read as the reverse complement.
CAGCCGCTCGATCTCCGCCTTGCCGGCCGGGTCGAGCTTGCGCTCCAGGCGGGCAAAGCGCCCGGCGATGGAAGAGATGACTTCACTCTCCGTATTCCCCAACGCCACGGCCTGGAGCAGCTTCTCCAGGGAGACGGTCGGCTTCTTCTCCAGCGGGCGGGAGTCGGTCTTGTCCTGTTCGCAGACGCCAACCGCATCGACGATGACGAAGTGGGTCTTGGCCACGGCATCGGGAGTGACCGCCAGCAGGTCGGTGTCGTTGATCACCCGCACCCCGCGACCCTTCATCTGTTCGAAGAAGGAACGGGAACGGATCATGCGCATGAAGAAGACGCATTCCAGCGGCTTGATGTCGGTGCCGGTCGCG
>JAJYBH010000086.1 GCA_021779135.1 Deltaproteobacteria bacterium | reverse complement strand
TTGACAGCGGGGTCAAGAGTGTGGGTCGCGCCCTACTCACGTAATTGATTTTAGAAGTGAGTAGGGCGCGACCTCTTGAGAGAAAAACATTCTCTCTCAGGAGGCCGCTATGGACCACAAGGGATATACTCCTTTCAGTGATTTAATGTGAATGGCCGCTTCCGCCATTGCCATTTCCTGATCTGTACTGAGACCGGTCATAGCCGGTTGTGTGGTTGAGGTGTTTGCCATCAAGGAAATCGATGACGGCACAGCCGGAAGAAACAAGCAGCGTTGTGGACAGTAGAAAAAACAGAGCAACTTTCATTGTGGTTCCTTTGCGCTTTAACAAGAAAAAAGTGGCGCACCCCAGCAAGGAGGGAGAGCCGAGGTACGCCCAATAACAACTAGTTAGCTTGAAGATACCGGATCGGTGCATGTCGAAATCGTTTACTGCAACGAATGCTACAGAAATAGTGAAGTGCTCCTTGGTAGCTAAGTCCCGTAGCTGCTTTTTCCCACACAAGCACTTCACCACAAACCGGATCTCTTACGATAAGGTTCATAATGCCTCCGCCTCGATACAGGAGTTTTCATACTCCTGTAGATACTCATTGTTATATCAACTTGCGTGCCATATTGCTGGTAGCTGCTTAACATATTAACATTGCAATGCTTTTTGTTGAATGGCTTGTTTTGGCGCATGCACAACCATTACGAATATGCTACACACGACCTCCTTAATCGGAGGATATTCTGCGGCAAGAATCTAATCGAGTACAGTATCCTGACTGTCATCGACAGGCGTCTACTACGAAGTTGCAGCTACCATAGCCACTCTTATCCTGATAGGGCGGCTCCTGGAAGCCCGCGCCCGCAGCAAAACAAACGGAGCCATCCGTGCCCTCATGGGCCTACAACCGAAAACCGCCCGTGTTGAGCGTAATGGTGTCGAGCAGGATATTCCAGTTGCCGACGTGTTGGTGGGCTATTTTGTACTGGTGCGACCAGGCGAGAAAGTGCCTGTCGATGGACAGGTAGTTGAGGGGGCATCTTCGGTGGATGAGAGCATGCTGACGGGCGAGCCTTTAGCGGTACAGTAAAAATCCGGTGATACCGTACCCGCGTGGACTTAAAGGTGATGAAATTCCACTGGGTGCACGAATGTTTATGGTTGCTGACGTATTTGATGCGTTAACCTCTGAACGCCCTTACCGATCACCCATGACATATGAAGAGGCATCGGCGGAGATCAGCCGAATGAGCGGCAGTCATTTTGACCCGCTTATAGTTGATACATTCATGGCAATTAGTCCGGAACAGCTACGAGATATTGTTTCGCATGACAATGAGAGTAGCCTCTTAGATGAAGTGCCATCTTAACTACAGCCTCCATCCTTAGCCAGTTTGAACAGAATCCGGTAATCATCGCCAAACTTGCACAGCCCATGACAATGTTCTTCCAGTTCACTAAACAAGATATATCTGAGCCCCACGTTCATACTGGATTGGAATGATGGGCGCTTCAGTTGTGCAATAACTTCCTTCTCACGTTTATCGGGTACTACCAGAAAGAAATCATACTGACGATCCCCAAGTGAAGCTGCAAGATCCATCAGCCTCAGCATTCCGGAGTAAATGGAGGTGCTTTTTTCAATTTCAAATGCGCACTCTATCCGTTTGGAATCACGAGAAACCCAGATGATGTCTATCAAAGAGACGGTTTTTGCCACATCCGGCAATAAGCCCAGCGGCGGCAATTCCGGCAGCGTCAGAAACTGGAGAGAGCGGCCGTTAAGAGATTTGTTGCGATCATTGGTGGCCACGAAAACGTCATACCCGAGATCTCGCCCAACCTCTGTCAGTAAAAACTGCAACCGCAAATGCTCATTTTCCTCCTTAATCTCCTCTTGAACTTCGTGATGCCTTTTTTTCATGGCTTTTTCACGCTTCTCTTTTTCAAACTGCAAGGATTTTTCCCAATCCTGATCCAGAGTAAATTTCCCCACACCGACATCAAACAAAAGGCCTGAAATCGCTCCCAAATCCTTGGACAACTCGGGTTGGAGCTCTTCGTTAGCCCTGACAACACTTTCCCGCATCTCCAGATAGCTTGTCCAGGAGCCCAGCTTTTTCTTGTCTTCAAAGAGTGCATTAAAACCGTTCAGCATCGCTGTATTGAAAGGGGGCATCAGTGTCGGATGGAGAAAATAGAGGATATTTGCAACTGCTGGACCTAGCCCTTTAATGCGGAATGCATCAAGGGTAAGGATTTCTTTGACCAGTTTATCAGCAGACCCGGCTGTCAGGCATGCCTCAAGAAAGGAACCGAAAGCCCGTTTATTGCCGTCATTCTCATAGATGTCCGGGATGCGCAACTTAGGTTTCCAGTAGAACGGATGTGCTGCCCCCTCGAACACCTGTTTCTGTTCCGTGATTGAGGCGAGGACTAATTCCAGCGGTGAGCCTTTGAAGTCATTGCCAAAAGTTCCGCCTTTTATCGAGGCGACGATAGCCAATACCCCGCGCCGGATGGACCGGAATGCTTTCATTCTGGTGTCATTGTCAATGAACCATGTATTGTAAACCGATTCCGGATCAGTTTTGTAGCGCTGGGTCAGTTCCAGTAAATTTGTGTTCATATTATTCCCGTTGATCAGAGATGAGTGGCACTAGATTACAACTAATGCAGCGGCGGCTCATTTCGATGTATCGATGATGGCTATACTTATACATAACTGGGTCAAACCAGTCAATTGCAGTACTCCAATAGTAGACGTCATAAACGTCAAAACCAGCTTGTCGGCAACAGCAGGTCAAACAGTTAATATCGATGTCAGGCGTGGAACGAATTGGTAAAATTTAATAATATGCAATGTAAAACCTGCTGAGCCAGAAGAATATTCAACACCTTTTTAGAATATTCTCCATAAAATGGAATCAAAAACCTCGTTAAATATGGTTTATAGGCTGTAATATCAGCGCTATATAGCTCGCGTTGAGTTTGGCACGACATTTGATACAACAAAGGGTGCTCTAGCCAGTTCTCTGGCAGGATCAATACTTAATGCACGCGGTCAACGGTGCTCATTCGTTCTTTGGACACTGTCGGCGATGCTGCTTGGCATAGTCGCTTTATATCTTGGCCGTCCCGGTTGGCTTTCTCTGCAAGGAGCCGGGATTGCCATCAATCTTTACGGAATGAGGAACTGGCAGGGAAATGCACCGACACGGGTGCTGGCTTGAAACTGCATGGAGGTTCGTTGTGAACAAAAAAAGAATATCTACCGCTCTTCTCATCTTCGCAGCTGTTACGTTTTTATCGGTCCTGGCTTTCAAAGTCAAAATCGGAGCAACGGCAGATTCCATTGCCGTATTGAAAACAACCGGCATGACCTGCGGCAGTTGCTCAAGTAAAATTTCCAAAGCGCTTGAAAGATTGAAGGGTGTGGTGGTTACCGAGGTGGATGTTGAAGGTGGCTGGGTGGTAGTCGGTTATGACACCATGAGTGTTAAGCCGGATGCGCTTGCGGCTCAGGTCGCCAGCACCGGTTTCAGCAGTAATGTGCACATGGTGTTGACACCGGAGAAGTTCAAGCAGCTAACCGGCAGGGAAATCGGCAAAAACGCCACCAGAGCTGGTGGTTGTGGCGGATGTGGCAGTGGCAAAGGCGGCGGATGCGGTTCAAACAAAAATAGCTGAGAAAAGGAGATTGTAATGGTGACAAGGAATGTAAAGCAGGTTGCGGTGGCACTGGTTGTTCTTGGAGCGGTGCTGGCCGGAGTGGTCAGTGTATTTGCCTTCTCGCTGGGCAAATATGAAAAAGTTAAAATCAGCGGCGGGGTGGCAACCATTCCTGTCAGCAAACTGGCTGACGGCAAGGCGCACTTTTATAAGTTCGAGAGCGCAGGTAAGGAGATCACCTTTTTTGCGGCCAAGGCGGCTGACGGCAGCGTAAAGACAGCCTTTGACGCCTGCGACTCCTGCTACAAATCGAAAAAAGGATATGAACAGCAAGGTGACAAGATGAATTGCAAGAACTGCAACCAGAAGTTTGCCATTGACCGACTCGGCCCTAATGTCACCGGCGGCTGCAATCCTGGTTATCTGCCGCATCAGCAGAGTGGAAGCAACATAACTATTTCAGTCAATGACCTCAAGGGTGGAGCGAGATACTTCTAATGAAACTGCATACGATATCCATCAATAACCTCAAGCGCCGCAAGGCCAAGATGGCCTTTCTGACCATCGGCCTGATGGTGGGGATCGCCACCATCGTCACCTTGGTGACCCTGACCCGTTCCATGTCCAGCGACATCGAGCGCAAGATGGATGAATTCGGCGCCAATATCCTGATAACGCCTCAGAGTAACGGACTGGCCATGAACTATGGCGGCATCAGCCTGGGTGGTATCACCTTTGATCAGCGAGAAATCCAGGAATCTGACCTGGCCAAGATCAAGACCATTCAGAATCACAAGAACATCTCAGCTATCAGCCCCAAAGTGCTCGGCGGCATTACCATCAACAATCACGACGTATTACTGGTGGGAGTGCATTTTGAGAGCGAACTGAAGATGAAACAGTGGTGGAAGGTTTTTGGCAATGAGCCTAAATCCGAGCATGACCTTTTACTGGGAACCGATGCTGCCAAGGTGCTGAACGTATCTCCTGGCGACAAGCTGACAATCAAGGGGGAGCAATTCAGCGTGGCGGGAGTGCTGGAACAGACCGGATCTCAGGACGATTCGCTGGTCTTCGCCTCCTTGGGTAAAGCCCAGAAACTGCTTGGCAAGGAAGGCAAAATCAGCATGGTCGAGGTGGCGGCGCTCTGTTCCGGTTGCCCCATCGGCGATATGGTCACCCAGATGGCCGAGAAGCTGCCTGATGCCAAGGTGTCGGCGATCCAGCAGGTGGTGGAAGGCCGTCTCAAGGCACTGGACCAGTTCAAAAGATTTTCCTACGCCATGGCCGGCGTGGTGGTCTTTATCGGCTCGCTGATCGTCTTCGTCACCATGATGGGGAGCGTCAACGAGCGAACCACTGAAATCGGAGTCTTCCGGGCCATCGGCTTCAGAAAGAGTCATATCATGCGGATCATCCTGCTGGAAGCTGCCTTGGTCAGCCTGTTGGCCGGTTTCCTGGGATACGCCGTCGGCATGGGAGGAGCCAAACTGGCATTGCCGTTCATGGCTGAAAGCAAGAACGTACACCTGATTTGGGATTCGACTGTAGCCTTTGGTTCAATCGGGCTTGCCTTGACACTGGGACTTCTGGCCAGTCTCTACCCGGCACTGCACGCCAGTAAAATGGACCCGACCGAAGCGCTGCGTGCGCTTTAGTAAGTTAGAAGTCATTTCTGCACTTTTCTTGCAGAAATTGACTTCGTTAACACACTTATCCTGATTATAAGGGCTAAAACGAGGATAGTATGGCACTGATCGAAATCAATAATGTGAAGAAACAATACACCAGCGGAGATGATGTTGTCGAAGCGCTGCGCGGGGTGGACATCAGCATCGAGTCCGGCGAATTCATCACCATCATGGGGCAATCCGGCTCCGGCAAAAGCACCCTGCTGTCGGTGTTGGGCGGCATGAATCACCCAACATCAGGATCGGTTGCAATGGCCGGGGTCAGACTCTACGAATTGCCTGGTGAGAAACTGGCCGATTTCCGGGCACAGAACCTTGGATTTGTGTTCCAGTCGTTTCATCTGATTCCCTATTTGACCGCCATTGAGAATGTCATGCTGCCATTGGCAATTGTGAAGATGAGTTCTCCGGCCAAGAAAACCGCTGCACGCCAGGCCCTTGAACGGGTCGGGCTGGGAACTAAGCTGGACCGGCTGCCGAACCAGCTTTCCGGTGGTGAACAGGAGCGGGTTGCCATTGCCCGGGCCATTGTCAACAATCCCCATATCCTGTTGGCAGACGAACCGACCGGCAACCTTGACTCCAAAACCAGCGAAGAGGTCATGGCGCTGTTCCGTGAACTGAACGATGCGGGTCAGACCGTGGTCATGGTTACACATAATCCGGAAAACGGGACATATTCTGATCGAACCATAAGTTTACGGGATGGCATGGTGATGGGACAGGCCTGATCAATCATGATCTGCCAGGAGTTGGAGCAATGAGAGACCTTGGCATTCTGGCAGTCGATAATAACCGGGATAATCTTGATGTTATCGAAAGGATGTTCCGATATTTCAGTATAAAGGTTGATTCGTTCACCAGCGCGACTTCAGCCCTTGAGAGTTTGCAGCACCGTCACTACAGAACCATGATTATCGATATCGACTTGCAGGAAATGGTCGGGTTGGAATTGGCACACGCAGCCCTAGATATCAACCCTGATTTGAATATCGTCCTGTTCATCGCAGATAATGCAGAGCAGATTATTAGACTCACCTTGAACCCGACCGTTTCAGATATATCGTCAACACCTCTGAAGCCTTACACATTTGGAGATATGCTCCTGGAATTAAGACAGAAGGAAACCGGCAAGATTTTTCTGCTGGAATAAACGTGACGGGATAATGCTACCTACATGAATAACAATCTGACCTTCATACTCCGTCTTATTGCCTTCGCCATGCTGCACTCGCTATTGGCACTTCCTTCAATAAAAGCTCGTATAAAAGCTCGTATCATGCGGCTTACCGGTATGAATCAGTCAGCCTACCGTCTTGGGTACAATATTGTTGCGTTGTTCGCTTTCGGTTGGGTCATGGCGGTTGACCGGCATTCGGCTATCCTGTATGAGATTTCCGGAGTTCTCCGGTACACCCTCTACCTGCTGCAAACGCTTGCGCTGATTGCTCTTGCCTTCTGCCTGGTGAACACCGGTCTGATGTCATTTTTGGGGTTTGACGCACTGGCAGCTAGAGAGGAAAACAGAACTCCGCAACAACTGGCGACACACGGCTGGTATGGAATCGTTCGCCACCCGCTTTATTTTTTATCTATTCTATTCATGTTCATGAACCCGGTAATGACAATTCGCTGGCTGCTCCTGGCATGCTTGGCAACTCTCTACTTCATGATTGGCGCTCTGATCGAGGAAAAGCGCTTGGAAGAGGAGTTTACAGAAGAATATGTCCGTTACCGCAAGCAGGTTCCCTTTATCGTGCCGTCCTGGCGAATGGTTATGCAGGGAATACGAGGCGTGAACAGGCGGCAGTCTCTGGTTTTGTTTTTATTCACCATTTTCTCGCTGAATCCCCATGTTGCCAACGCTGACCTTGGATTGCCGGTAAATGGTCCGGTGACATCAGGTGTTGGTTTACGTATTGACCCGTTCGGCAGCGGCAGACTGGTTTACCATCGCGGCGTTGATATTGCCGTTCCAGTCGGCACCCCGGTGCTGGCTGTCCGGAAAGGCCGGGTTGTTTTTGCCGGCGAACGTCGCGGCTATGGCGGCACTGTCATTGTTGAGCATGACAACGGCGACCGCACCCTGTACGGTCATAACTCGCTGGTGCGAGTGAGTTCCGGTGCAATAGTGGAGTCAGGCGCTGTGGTGGCTTTCTCCGGAAACAGCGGCAGGTCAACCGGTCCTCATGTGCATTTTGAGTTGATGCCAAGCGGTCAGCCGGTTGCCGAACAGCAGGAAAAAGAAGACACACGTGCCCAACAGGCTATGAGTATCAGCAAACAACGTAGTTTGTATGAGCAGCAGATGGACGACGCAATGAGCTCTGTTTTCAAGATTATCGGCAGACCTTCGTCTTCCGGCCAAGGCGGGCAATAGCTTTTCTTTCAACATCAAAGGAGATGTCATCATGTCTGATTCCATCAAATCATCCGTGGAAAATCTAATTGAAGCTGTGAAGAATAACCTGAAGCTGGCAAATTCAGTATTCCGGGCCTCAACCTATTTGGATCTTCCGAACTTCACGGTTCGCTCCGATACCGGTCAATGGCAAGGTTGAATTGCAACGTCCCGGTGCTGCATCCGATTCAGTAGACATCATCAACGTAGCGAACTAGTTGATTATCAATACCTGCGAAGACGGCAAGGTCAATGGATATTATGGAAATACATCCGTCCAAAAGGCAAATGAGTAATTTGAGGATGAAAAAGCTGGTGCGACCATTCATGCTATTCATCTGCATACGCAACAGAAGATCTTTGAACCGTTTTTTACTACCAAGCCTGATGGTACCGGTTTGGGACTGGCAATTACCAAAAAAATAATCGAAAGCCATGGCGGCAGCCTGCTGATCGAAAGCGAGACAGGACAGGGTACAACAGTTATTGTCAGACTGCCGCTTACCACAGGGGAACAACCATGAAAGCAAAAATACTGATAATTGACGACGACAACTCGCTGCGCAGGGTGCTTGAATATAATCTTCAGGAGGAAGGCTATGACGTGCAAGCCGCTTCTTCCGGTGAAGAAGGTCTGTACTGGTTCGGTCAATCAAAACCGGATCTCGTGATTTCCGACATGAAGATGACCGGCATGGACGGTCTCATGGTTCTCAAGTCCATCAAAGAGCGATCACCTGAGACACTGGTGATCATCATTACGGCATTCGGTACGGTCGATGTCGCCGTTGAAGCGATGAAGAACGGCGCATACGACTATATCACCAAGCCGTTTAACCGGGACGAACTCAAACTGACCGTTAAAAAGGCGCTCCGGTTCAACGGACTCAGCGAAGAGAACAAGCGCCTGAAAAGTGAGCTTACCGATAAGGCGGATTTCCGTACAATTGTCGGTTCTTCCAAAGAGATGGAGAAAGTCTTTGATGTCATCCGCAAGGTGGCTGACACTGAAGCAGCAATTATGATAACAGGCGAATCAGGCACCGGAAAGGAGCTGGTCGCTCGCTCCCTGCATGCCAATAGCTCACGCCGTGATGCCCCGTTCGTAGCCATCAACTGCGCCGCCATCCCGAGAGACTTGTTGGAGAGTGAATTATTTGGACACGTCAAAGGTGCTTTCACCGGAGCCATAAAGGACAAACCAGGCAAGTTCCAAGTGGCGGATGGCGGCACACTGTTCCTTGACGAGATTGGCGAATTACCGCTTGAACTCCAGCCGAAATTGCTCAGAGCGCTGCAAGAAAAGGAAGTAGAAGCTGTCGGTGGCACAAAGGTTCAGAAGTTGGATGTACGTGTAGTCTCTGCAACCAACATAAATATTGAAAAGGCTATCTCGGAAGGCACGTTCCGGGAAGACCTCTATTACCGCCTGGGGGTTATCCCAATCAACCTCCCGCCGCTTCGCGAACGGCGCAAGGACATCCCGCTGCTTATCCGGTATTTCTGCGGAAAGCATGGCAGCGACAAAGTGACATTCGACAAGGATGCACTCCATACGCTGGTCATGTATCCCTGGCCGGGAAATGTGCGTGAACTGGAAAATACCATTGAGCGCCTGCTCATAATGAGGAACGGGGATGTCATTGGTGTCGACGAGTTACCCGAGAAATTTCTTGAAAACCGTGCAACAGGAAGCGCGGTGATCAAACTTCCGGAAGAGGGATATTCCCTTGAACAGCTCGAACGGGAAGTGGTTATACAGGCTTTGGAGCGAAACGGCTGGAACCAGACCGCTGCCGCCCGTTTTCTGCGTATTCCGCGTCACACACTGATTTACCGGCTGGAGAAGTATGGCATTGAAGTTCCTTGCAATACCAAATAAGAGTGGTACTTATGTAAAATGGCTTGGAACGGAGGAGAGCAATGGAATCGTTATCGAATAAAATCCAGCAACGCTTGGAACAGCATTCCCGGCAATTAACTGAACAACAGCAGCAACTTGATGTAGAGATGAAGACTACGTTGGATAATCAGGAATTATTTGCAGCAGCAGCGAATCGTATTTTAACCGCAATTGTTACCCCGAAGGTTGAGGAACTGGCGCGTCATTTCGAGAATGCCACGCTTGCGGCTCATGAACCACGACGAGAGCATGGCTGCTTCTGTTCATTCGCTCATTCACTGCGTTTTCCCGCGACAGTTTCGCTTTCATTTGCCATGGCTCCCGGGGAAGCACAAAATGAATTGAAAGTCATATACAATCTGGAAGTCCTGCCCATCTTTATGGCGTATCGTCGTAATGACACATTACAGGCAACCATTGATGACGATGAGAGGATTACCGCGTGGGTGGAAGATCGAATACTCGAATTTCTCGACACCTACCTCAAAATAGAAACTCATCCTCTCTATCAAAAAGACAACCTCGCCCTTGATCCGGTTTGCGGGATGCGGATTCCAATGAATTCGGCTCCGAGTATGATTGAGCTTGATAGTCAAACCATCTACTTCTGCTCTGACCACTGTAAGGAAGCATTCTTGAAGGACAAATAATAGTATGAAAGGAACCGTCATGAAACTTTCAGAAATCAAGGCAATCGCCCTGTCTTTGGGAATCAACCCCGTTAAAACCGGAAAAGACGATCTGATAAGAGCAATTCAGAGAGCGGAGGGCAATTTTGCCTGCTTTGCCACAGGTGTTGCGGATGAATGCGGTCAGCACACTTGTCTTTGGCGTGAAGACTGTATTGCTATCAAAAGCGAAGCTTAGACAAAGAAGCGCTTTTGCTGAAATTTCATTTCAACCTGACTTGATAGCCATGGAATATTCTCCAATATTCCATGGCAAGTGTTGAATATTGTTTGCACAAAGCAGGCTGGCAAACAAAACAGCTAACAATATTAGCGTGTTATAAATTGGCAGGTTTGTTGCTCTGTATTATACGACTACTTGAATAAAGTGGAGATACCATCCATGTCCACTATTGCGCAATTATCACCCAACAGCGTTGCCGCTAGCCCAGTTGATGTCAACTTAGCTGCTCAGACACCCCAAAATACCATTAATGTAAAATCTGGCGAAGTTGCTCAAAAAACGGCCCAGAAGTCAAAAACTGATACCATTGTCGTTTCAAGCCAGGCGCTAAAGTTGGCATCGCGTCTCGAAAATGTGCCGAAGCCGAAAATCAAGTGAAGAATCCTCTGAACAGGTTTTGAACCAGTTTCCCTCAAAAAGAGTCATGCATGGATGCCATGATGATAAGTTCTTCCGCCCTTACTGCGCAACGCACCAGGATGAATCTGATCGCCAGTAACCTGGCCAACGCTCTTACAACGCGAACACCGGAAGGCGGTCCCTATAAACGCAAGGACGCCATGTTTGCCGCCATGCCCATGGAAAAGAACTCCTTTGCCTCGATACTGGACAAGAAAAGCCAACCTGAAGCTCTGGGTGTGGAAGTTATGGAGATTATGGAAGACCACAATCCGCCGCGACTTCAATATGACCCATCGCACCCTGATGCCAACCAGCAGGGTTATATTGCCTATCCCAACGTGAATGTTATCGAGGAGATGACAGATATGATGAGTGCGACACGTTCCTATGAGGCCAATGTGACGGCATCGAAAGCATCAATGAGCATGCAGATGAAGGCGATGGAAATCTTGAGTAAATAATCAGCCTTATTGCTGCTTAATCGCCAAATACGGAAAGAACCGATAACAGGAGCTGCTTTTGATGATAAATACAAAATTTATGCTATATTTATTGACTGGATCAATACTACTGATAAATTCCCCGGCTTTTGCAGGTCATGATCACGGTGGCGGAAATAATTCAGGAAGTCATGATTCCAGTGGACATTCTTCAACGCCAAGCCAGGCAGATCAGCAAGCGGCAAATACAGCCGGGCAGCACTTAAATAACTGCACCCAGCATATTGACAGCATTCAGCGCCATATTTACAGATTGCAGGCCAAGATAGCGGAAAAGCGGGGAGTAAGTTCCATCAATAATGAACTTGAAGCGTTTGAACAAAAACTGAACCTGATTAGCACTGATCTCCCGCTAACCGCAGCCAAGCCTCAGGACGTTTGCCTGTCCTGACAGTTGCTGTGACCAGTCGGGAGAGCATCCTGGCCAGATCGAAGCGGCGGTTGAAACGATATTGATACTCACCAAGATACCGGTGTGCGTATTTCTCAAAGTCAAAAGCGTGGTAGGTTCCGTTGATGGCGGTCTTCAAGTTGCCGAGTATGGTATTGACCCAGGTGAAACATTCCATGTCAGTGCTTTTACGTCCTTGACCAACAACTTCACGTTGATGAGAACAACCAGCCTCCGTGACGGCTTTGAAACACCATAGGCCATCAGATACTACGGTCGCTGAAGGGGCCAGTGACCTGTCAGCCCAGGCAATCGCCTCTTCGCGGGTGAATGCTTTAACCCGAGAGAAGACGGCGTACAAGGGGTTATTCTGGTTGTTGGTTTGGACTGCGGCAATGAAAGGTACTTTGTTTTCAGAGCCGCGCCCAGCCTTTCCCCCGGGGTTTTCTCCTCCGAGATAGGCATCATCGACCTCGACCCGGTTTGAAAGTTTGGTCGTACTTTCTCGCTCGAACATGACCTGCATGAGTTTGTGTTTCATTCTCCATGCCGCTGGATAGCTGATGCCAAGCAAGCGCCGCAGTTCAAGGGTTGATACGTTATTCTTGTTCTGCGTCAAAAAGTACATGGCCTGAAACCAAATGGTCAGGGGAAGTTTCGTTGAGTGAAAGATCGTGCCCTCGGTCAACGATGTCTGAGTCCGGCAGTTGCAACACTGAAACAGCCTCAGACCGTTACGTCGGTATCTGTAGTGGTGTTCACTGTTGCACTTTGGGCACCGAAACCCTTCAGGCCAGCGGGCATCCTCAAGAGCTGCTTCACATTGTTGCTCATCACCATACTTGGCAAGGAGTTGATTCAGGCTCATGCCCGGCTGTAACTGGATTCGATTCATCTTCACGGTGTACCTCCAATAATAGGGATACCGTAAAGATACTACAGGCATACGTCACAATATGTCATACTCGGCTGGAAGCCGGAGATTAGTACTACTCAGGAAACTGAAAGAGGCAAAAGAGATTGTGAGATCTTTGCAAATTTATTAACGAGGTTTTTGGTTTGTGATGGTGCATATTCCACTACGGTGTTGAATATTATTCAAATGTCTTTCCATTAAACAACTCTGCAACACAATAAACAACGTAAAATCAGACTGATATGCAGTTGGCATGATCTATGTAAAAGCTCATCTAACAAGCAAACTTCATCCGAGGTTACCATGAAACATTTTGTTGCGGCACTTTCGATTGTATCGGTTGTTGCATTCTCATCCGGTTCCGGTTACGCCGTAGATGCGAAACCTGCAGAAAATCTTCCTGCGCTTGTCGATGCGGCGCTGGCTAATAATCCGGAGTTAAAGTCTTCCCAGGCGCGCTGGGAGATGTACAAAAACCGGATCGTCCAGGCCGGTTCCCTGGATGATCCGATGCTGATGCTGAAGATCCAGAACGGGGTTGTGTCGGATCCGCTCAACTTTCGCAAGGAATCCATGACCGCAAAAGTGATCGGCATTTCCCAGCAACTACCGTTCTGGGGCAAACGGGGACTCAAGGAAGAAATCGCCGCCAAGGATGCGGAGTCATACCGCTGGCAGATAGAGGAACGGAAACTCGAACTTGTCAGGATGGTGAAAGAGACCTACTACCAGATCTACTTCACGGACAAGTCTCTGGGGATCGTTGACAAGAATATCAGGATTCTCGACGACTTCATCACCCTTGCCGAGACCAAGTACTCCGTCGGCCAGGGCGTACAGCAGGACGTTTTCAAGGCCCAGGTGGAACGCTCAAAGTTGCTTGACATGAAGATTACTCTGGAACAGGAACGAAAGAGCCTGGAAGCGGCCCTCAATGCCCTGCTTGCTCGTCCGCCCGAGACAGCGGTGGGCAGGGTCCCCGATTTCGAGATCAGGCCGCTCCCCCTTTCGGCCAGGGATTTGCGGCTAACGGCCATGGAGAATCGTCCCCTGGTCAAGAGCTTGGAGGCCCAGATAGAAAAGGGGGCGGCGGGACACAAACTGGCCAGGAAGGATTTCTATCCCGATTTCAACGTATCCCTGGAGTATATGCAGCGTGAGCCGGCCATGGGAGGAGAAGGGCTGGACATGTACTCTCTGGGCGTTACCTTCAACCTGCCCGTGCAACAGGCGCGACGTCACGCCATGGTAGCTGAATCGGATTCGGAGGTAAACATGGCTTCCGAAGAACTCAACGGCCTCAGGAACAGCATCGCTTCCGGCATCTCCGACCTGCTTGCCAAGCTGGAAAAAAGGGAAAAACTGGTGGCCCTCTACAAGACCGGTATTATCCCCCAGGCGCAACAGTCCCTTGAATCGGCCACCATCGGCTACCGTGTAAACAAGGTGGATTTCCTGACCTTGCTTGACAGCAGGATGACCCTCTTCAACTACGAACGGGAACTGTACGAGTCGCAGGCCGAGTACATGATGAAGCGTGCCCAGCTCGAAGCGGTTGTCGGCTTCGGCTTCGACTCCGCTCAGCCACCTAAAGTTCCCTGAGCGAAGTCGAAGGGAAACTCCGAACCCGCTCAACATCATTAAAATTCACGATACCGAGGTAAGGCCATGGCTCTGAACAAGAAAATAGCAATCCCACTGCTGGTAATCATTCTGGCCGCGACAGCAGGTGGCGGCTGGTACCTGTGGCAGAAGAAACATCCCGCCGCGGCCGGCGTTCAGAAAGCGGTCCAGGGCAAACAGCTGTACACCTGCTCCATGCATCCCTTTATCATCAAGGACAAGCCGGGCAGCTGCCCGATCTGCGGAATGGAATTGATCAAAAAGATCGATTCCGACGCTGCCGAGGGTGGCGCAGCCCAGACGCCTGAACAGAAGCAGCAGGCCGCAATGCTCGGCCATGTGTCGCTCTCCCCGGCCCAGCGGGTTATGGCCAACGTCGCCACCGTGGCGGCGAAACAGAC
>JAJYBH010000085.1 GCA_021779135.1 Deltaproteobacteria bacterium | reverse complement strand
CCACTACATAATGCCCGGCACAGACCAGAATGGCCAGCAGTAACACGGCCGGCACGAACCAGCCGGCAACACGATCGGAAAGCCTCTGCAACGATGGCTTGCCGGCCTGGGCCATGCGCACCAGTCCGGCCACCCGCATCAGGTAACTGTGTCCTACCGGACGCAGCGCCTGGGCGGTGACCGGGGCGGCGATATTGACGCACCCCGCACGAACATCGCTGCCGGGCAGCGCCAGCACCGGGCGGCTTTCTCCGGTCACAAGCGACTGGTCAATCTCGGTTTCGCCCTCCAGCACCAGGCAGTCGACCGGAAAACGCGCGCCCTGACGGACAAGCAGTGTGTCTCCCGGACGGACAACCTCGGCCGGAACATCGCGATAACCAGCCTGATCCACCAGGGTTGCGCACTGGGCCACGGCGGCATACAGCGACTCTATCCCGGACATGGCCGTGCGGCGCACAGAGAGCTCCAGCAGGCGCCCGAGCAGAACAAAGGTCACTATCATGGCAGCGCTTTCAAAGTAGGTTTCCTGACCGGAAACCAGTGCCCAAGTGCTGTAAATCCAGGCGGCCAGGGCTCCTACCGTTATCAGCACATCCATGCCAGGCCTGAGGGACAGGATGGACAACCAGGCGCCCCGCAGAAATGGCCAGCCGCAGTAGAATACGACCGGCGTTGCGACGGCGCATGAAGCGTATTGCAGAACCGACTTTATGACGGGTTGCATGCCCTGTACATAACCCGCATAGAGGCTGTAGGAATAAGCCATCAGCTGCATGGTCAAAAACAGCGCCGTTCCGAAGCGCAGCAGCAGGTCATTTCGTTCCCGGCGGGACTCGGAATCGGACATCGCGGGGGAATAGGGACGCGGCATGAATCCGAGCTGCCTGATCGAGACAAAGATTGCCGATGGAGATGTCAATTCGGGATCAAATGATACCGATGCTATCCCGCCGGCATAGGAAATGCTGACTTCCGTCACACCTGCAACGAGCGAAATCATCCGCTCCAGCAACCAGATACAGGATGGACAGCTAATGCCCCCTACCAAAATATCCAGTCGCCATAACTCGCCATCAGACACCGCATGGCGGAGCAGTTCCTGATCATTAAACGGTGAAGACACGTGCGCGGCTACGGTCGGCAGGCTGCGGTCGCTCCTCTGGTAAAAGCCGTCCAGACCGGCGGAACAAATCATCTGGAACGCCCCCAGACATCCGCGACAGCAGAATACATGCCGAGCTCCATCCCCGGAGTACGTCTCTAGCGGGTTCCAGTGAAAGTTGAGCCCGCAGTGAAGGCAGGTATGTTTCGGTGTGCTTGCCATGTTCGTAACCGAGGGTCTCCGACCTGGAGCATTGGACGGTGAGTACTTAGTGTGAGCGGAGAATAGAAACCGTTGATATTTCGGGTTGAATTGAATTTTTTGTATATGTTATTTCGAATATGTGTTAGATAGTTAAAAGGAGGGCCGTTATGAAAGATATCATATTTATCATTGCCATTGTTGCCATCTGGTTTGTTCTCAACCGCTATATCCTTCCGAAAATGGGTGTCCAGACCTGAATGTCCGACACCTGTTCCCCCGCGGCGCGGGAGGATAAGAAAGACAAGAAGTAAAAAAAGGCCGGACTATGTTCCGGCCTTTTTGTTATTTTCCCGAGCCTCGTCCAGTACCACCAGATATCCGTCAGGATCAAAGCACCACATCTCCTTGACACCATAGGGCTTGATTTCGAGCGGATAGAGGATTTCGAGGTTCTCTTCCGTTATGGCGTCGCTGATGCTTTCTATGTCTTTAATCTCAAAATGCAGGGTAACACCGATCCCCCGGGGAAACATGCTGAACCGGTTCGCCAGAACCGGGTGCGCCCTGATGACATCATCCTCTTCTACAAAAACCAGCGCAATACCGTCCATATCCAGCACAAGGTGATCCGGAGCCCCAATTGCGGTGAGAGAACGCTGGACCGGCAACTCCAGGATGCCGGCATAAAAAGCCTCGGTGACAGACAGATTGGAAACCGCAAGCTGGATTGAGTGCTGGGCGCGATGTGACTTCATCTACCTTCCGCCAAACAGAGGGGAGAGAAAGCCGCCAACCCGTGACAACCAGTTGAAATAGATCGTGACGCCTATCAGTATCAGAAACAGCCCGGTACAGATTTCAAACAAACGGATGTATTTTTTGAAGCGCTGGAAAGCGACCACGAACTGATGCATGGCCAGGGAGGAGAGGAAAAAAGGGATGCCGAGACCCAGGGAATAGACCAGGAGCAGAACAATGCCGTGATACACATTTTCTTCAGTGGCAGCCACCATCAAGATCGTAGCCAGGATCGGCCCGATACAGGGGGTCCATCCCGCGGCAAAGGCGATACCTACCAGAAAGGTACCGGCAAAGCCGGCCGGTTTGCGATGAAGTGTAATACGCTTCTCGCCCAGCAGCAGGTGGATGGGAACCAGTCCGGTCACGTGGACTCCCATCAGCACGATAAGGACGCCGCCAACTTTTCTGAGAATACCGACATGCTGATTGAGAAAGGAGCCGAGATAGGTAGCGGACGCGCCCAAAAGGACAAAAACCACGGTAAATCCGAAGATAAAGGCCAGCGAGTGCAGCATGGCAGTCTGGCGCACCTTGTGACTGGGATGCTCGTCCTGCAGATCGACAAAGGAGAGGCCGGTAATATAGGTAATATAGGATGGAATCAGCGGCAATACGCAGGGCGAAAGAAACGAGAGCAGTCCCGCGATAAATGCACCGAAATAGGAAACTTCCTGTGAATGCATAAGGAAAATCTCCTATTTCATCAGACCTTCAAGAAAGGCAATAGTCTCGGGCGAATTCCAGGCCAGCGGACCGATGACCTTTTTCACCAGAATGCCGTTCTTGTCGATGACAAAGGATTCCGGCACGCCGGTAATCCCGTAGGCCTTGACCGCCACACCGCCCGGATCGGTGAAGGCGGGCAGGGAATATCCGCTTTCCTTGAAAAAGGCCTCGATATCCGGAACGCCACCTTCATCAATGGAGATCGCCACCATCTGGAATGGCTTGCCGGCCATGGCGCTGTTGAGTTTCACCATGGAAGGAATCTCCTCACGGCAAGGCGGACACCAGGTAGCCCAGAAGTTGAGCAGGACGACCTTGCCCTTCAACTCGGAAAGCTTCAGGGGCACATTTGTCAGGGAATTGACCGTAATCTCCGGCACCGGCTTATTTTCCCGCACCTCGACCACGCCGCTAACTTCTTCCTTTTTTTTATTACAGCCCGCCATCATCAGCACGACGGCAGAAAGAATCAGGCCATACAGGACAAAGCGTTTCATGGATCCCTCCGGGTAGGTAATTTGTTACGCCCTGATCGTGGGCAGGTCAGTGATTTCGGGTGACAACGTAATCGGCGAGGCCAAGCATGGCAGACGCAACCGGGGTCGCTTCAAATACGTCCAACTGGGAGCGGCATTCGTTTATGTAACCTCGTGCTGCGTCAACGGTATAGGCAATACCGCCATACTGTTTGACCAGTCCGGAAACATGACGGAACTCGTCCAGCGTCATCTCGTCCTTTTCGACTACCGCCTCGATGGCGGATCGTTCGGTCGCGCTGCAGTGACGCAGGGTGTGGATCAAGGGAAGCGTGATCTTGCCCTCTTCAAGGTCGTGGCCTATACTCTTGCCAAAATCCTCTTCGGTGGCGATATAATCCAGGGTATCGTCCATCAGTTGAAATGCGATTCCCAGCGACATACCGAAATCCGCCAGCGCCTTCTGCCGGACAGACGACGCATTACCCAAGATTGCGCCGGCTTCGCAGGCGGCGGACATGAGAATGGCCGTCTTGGAGCGAACCACACCGATGTAGCGATCTTCCGACAGGTCTATCTCTCCGGTGCACAATAACTGCATGACCTCGCCTTCGGCGATCACGGTGGTGGCGCTGGACAGCACCCGCAGGATATCGAGACTGCCGACCCCGACCATCAACGAGAACGATTTTGAAAAGAGAAAATCGCCAACCAGAACCGACGCCTCATTGCCCCACAGGGTATTGGCGGAGGCCAGGCCGCGCCGCAGGGTGGCGCTGTCAACCACGTCATCGTGCAAAAGCGTGGCGGTATGGATGAACTCAACGACACTGGCCAGGGGCACCGCCTTGTCGCCCTGGTAGCCACATAAACGGGCAGCCAGCAGCAGCAGCGCAGGTCGCACACGCTTTCCGCCGCTGGATAGCACATATTCGCCGACCTTGCGGATAAGCGGAACGTCGGATTCCAGGTCCTTACGGAACTGTTGTTCGACTTTTACAAGATCTTCGCCAATGATGTTCAGTGCGGCCTGCATCAGGTGGGTCCTCGGTGGGGTAAATTTTTGTCATAGTAATGGAATGAATTCAGATTTGTCAAAGCATTTATGGCTGTTGGACGCCTTATTGGACAAGGTTTCCATTGCCAGACGGACTGTCACGGTATATGGTGAAGAATGATTGACGGGAACACCCTGAATAAAACAGCATAAGGAAATTGCCATGAATTTTAACGAACTCAACCTGCCGGAACCGCTCATGAAGGGCATTGCCGACGCGGGTTTCAGCAGTTGTACCCCTATCCAGGAGTACACCCTGCCCATCAGCCTGACCGGAAAGGATATAGCCGGCCAGGCCCAGACCGGGACCGGCAAGACCGCCGCCTTCCTGATCACCCTTTTCACGAGGCTCCTTAACAACAAATCGGCCTCCGGCAAACACCCGCGGGCCCTGATTCTGGCCCCGACACGCGAACTGGTGGTGCAGATCGAGCAGGACGCCCAAATCCTCGGACGTCATTGCGGTTTGACCATCCAGGCCATCTATGGCGGCGTCGACTACATGAAACAGCGCGATGCGCTCCGCGACGGCGCTGATGTTATCATCGGCACACCCGGGCGGTTGATCGATTACCTCAAGCAGAAGGTCTACAGCCTGAAAGAGGTCGAGATGCTGGTGATCGACGAGGCTGACCGCATGTTTGACATGGGCTTTATCGCTGACCTGCGCTTTATCCTGCGTCGTCTGCCCCCTTTTGACCAGCGCCAGAATCTCCTCTTCTCCGCCACCCTCAATCTCCGGGTCATGGAACTGGCCTACGAGTTCATGAATTCACCGGAAAAGGTTTCGGTCACCCCCGAGCGGATGACCGCTGAAAATGTGGAGCAGGTCCTGTACCATGCCTCACGAAAAGAGAAGTTTCCCCTGCTGCTTGGGCTGTTACGCCGCGTCGGCATGATACGGACCATGATTTTCATCAACACCAAACGCGAAGGGGAATACCTCAATGACCGGCTGAACGCCAACGATTGCCCCAGCCGCATAATTTCGGGAGATGTGGATCAAAAGAAACGGTTGCGCATACTGGAGGATTTCAAGGAAGGGAAACTGCCGATTCTGATCGCGACCGACGTCGCCTCGCGCGGGCTGCACATCGACGGCGTCACCCACGTCATCAACTACGACCTTCCCCAGGATTGTGAGGACTACGTCCACCGCATCGGCCGTACTGCCCGGGCCGGAGCGGAAGGCATGGCTATCTCCTTGGCGGATGAAGACGGTGTCCTGTATCTGGAGGCCATCGAGGAATATATCAAGGCCAAGATACCGGTTGAATGGGCCGAAGACGATCTGTTTGTGAATGATTTCAAACGGGTTGCCCGGCCGAAGTACAAAAAAGACGCCCCTGCCGGGGGACGCGGCAGTGCCCGGCCACCGCTGAAAGGCTCCAGAACCGCGCTAAAGGGTGCGCCGACGGCAGCCAAGGCACCCGCCGTTAAACCTGTTGCCGCACAGGTGAACCCTGAAACCGGAGAGCCGGCCAAGAAACGCAGGCGAAGGAGAAAGAAACCTGGCGGAGAAGGTTCGCCTGCGCCACAGACGACCGCTGAAAAAAGCTAGTTTATCCGACCATCTAATTCACAACGCCCCGATTGCTACTTCTCTCGGGGATTTGTTGTTTAAGGTCGCCCGCGTTGGCAGACTACAAAACAGCGCACTAAAAACTGTGTGAGCTCTTCATCAGCATGCTTACCCCCAGGTAGGTGAAGAGCATCACCGCGACACCGGCAATACCCGACCAGGCGACTATCCTGTCCCAACTGGACCCTTTGAGTCGCATATGCAGCACGAGCGCATAGAACAGCCACAGGATCGATGACCACAATTCCTTTGGCGTCCACAGCCAGTAGGTTCCCCAGGCGTAATAGCCCCAGATCCCCCCCGCTATCATCGAAGCCGAGAAAAACGACCAGCCAACCAGGGCGGTCTTGAACTGAATGTCAAGGTACGCCCTTTCGGCACGGATCAGAAATGCCGCGCACAAGACTCCCCCCAGGGCAAAAAGTGCGTAGCTGAAAAAGGCCAGCACGACATGCAGCTCAAACCAGAGTGTATCGAGGATCTGCGGGAGCGGCATGTTCAATGGCTTGAATAAGAGTGCACACAGGGTGAAGAGTCCGGCGGTAATCCCCGAGGCAGCCGTAAACCAGCGCATCCGGCGGAGTGGAATGGAAACGGACGTGATGAGGGCCATGACGGCAATGGAAAGCGCGAAAAAAGTCAGTGTATCGTGTGGGCCGAGTAGCGGGAGCCGGCCGAGTGACAGGCTGCGCTGAGTCAGATAGACCAACTGGGAGACAACCCCGACGGCAAAAATCAGACGCCAGGAAGAACCGAACAGATAACAGATCATCGAAACGACAAGCAGCCACGTCATCGGGCAGCGCCCCCACCACTCCGCATACCCGCCTCAACGGGCACTCCATGGTTCATAACTTGACCACCGATTTTATCCGCTTGTCGTCGAGAAAATTAATCAGCAGATACAACGGGATTCCCAGCAGAGCGGTCATAAAGAGGACATTGAAGAACCCTATCAGGTATCCGCCCCAGGTGTGGGATATCGGCTCGATCCACCAGCGCACAAAGCTGACGGTCATGGAGACCGGCACATAGGCAATCATGGCCCACAAAAGCCAGGCCAGCGCCTTGCGCGACTGTGCCCTGCGTTTCAGGAAAAAGGTGGAGACGGCCAGTAGGGCTCCGCCGTAGAGGACCATGATCCAGGGCATCATGCCATAGTGCAGGAAAACGTACCACGCCGACACCTGCTCATCCCGTTGTTCCGACAACCGGGCCTGGATATCGTTCCCATAGTAATCAAACAGGCCGAAAATCCCCAAGAGAAAGATAACCACGCCAGCCAATGAACATCCCCAGCCTATCAGGTTGACCGGGTGAAGGTTTTCAATAAATTCGCCAATGGAAATCTTTTCGGTTGCCGGGGACGCAGAAGCTGCAGCTGATGTAAATGTCGAGGCGGAAACGATCGGCATGGGAACCGGAGAGATGTCCCGGGTAAATTTCCTGTTGAGAATTTCCTGTTCACGGGCCCTGGTCATCTCCTCACGCTGCCTGTCAATAAAGGCCTTGACCACCACGCCGCATTTGGGACACGTTCCAAAGCGTTCGTCGCCAAAGGTGCTGTATGCACAGGCGGGGCATACATCGACAAGGTATTCATTGGACGTGGCCCGCGGCTTTTTGACATCAAAACCGTGCTTGCACTTCGGACAGCTCAGAAAACGACCCTCTTCGGGAATCTCGTGATCCGGCAGAGTCCCATTGGCGCCGCATTTTGGGCAGGATATTTTCATAATCCGAACAACTCCTCTCATGAATTGTGTGGAAAACGACGGGAGTGTAGCAAATCAAAGCGCGCCTGTCATTACTGTGATGCAATAAATCTCTGCTGGTCTTCATGCTGCTCAGGGCAGGCAGCAAAACCCTCCTTCGCGTCAGCGCAGATGCCGTGCATTCACCAGATTGATCGGCTCACCGGAAAGATAGGATGCCACATTCGAGGCGACTATGGCCATCAGTCGTCTGCGTGCGGCCAGAGAGGCCCAGGCGATGTGGGGGGTAAAGATGCAATTGGGCACGCCAAGCAGCGGATTATCCGCAGTCATCGGCTCGTGCGCCACAACGTCCAGTCCCGCGCCAGCTATCGTCCCGTTCCTCAGGGCTTGCGCAAGGTCGGCCTCGTTTACCAGCCCTCCCCTGGCAACGTTTATCAGAAAGGCGCTTGATTTCATTCGCGCCAGCAGAGCGGAATTCACGAATCCTTCATTTTCCGAGGTCTGGGGACAGTTGAGGCTGACGACATCGGCGCTGGCAAACAGCTCATCCAGCGGTACGAAACGGACCGGGGCCGGACCGGGGTCCAGCGGGATCCGCGGGGTGTAGGCGATCACCTTCATGCCGAAGGCGGCGCCGACCCGGGCCACGGCTCGACCGATGGTGCCGTAGCCGACGATCCCCAGGGTCAGTCCATCCAGTTCGACAATCGAGGTCTTCCAGTAGGAATGGTCAGGACAGTTCACCCATTCGCCGGCCTTTACCGAAGCATCATGGACACCCACGGCGGTGGCCAGCTCAAGCAGCAGTGCAAAGGCGGTCTGTACCACCGACTCCGTGGAATAGGCCGGAACATTGGAAACCGGGATTCCCAACCTGCCGGCAACTGCCACGTCCACGTTGTTGTACCCGGTTGCGAGCATCGAAATATACTTCAGTCCGGGGAGCGATTCCAGGGTGGCGGCGTCCAGCTTGCACTTGCTGGTCAGGATGATGTCGGCATCCCGTGACCGCTCGACCTTCAACTCAGGGGGAGTACGGTCGTAAATCACACAGTTGCCCAGCACCTCAAGCGGAGTCCAGGGATTGTCGCCGGGGTTGATGGTGTAGCCGTCCAAAACAACGATTTTCGGGGCAGTGGTCATCGTTCACTCCTCAGACATGATCAGGTTTTGTGACGGTATCAGCCGGATCTCGTGTAGTCAAGCGTCTGCTGATTTGGATAATAACTGTAGACGGGTTGCGGGTTCATGAAGTATGTTGCTGGCAGAATTCAAGCAGCCCGGGAGGATTGACATGTTTCCGCAGAATGACGATTTAGGGGCGTCGCTCTACAAGACCTGGAGCGACAAGGAAAAACGCGATGAGATTGCCAGACTCGTGGATGGGTATCGCAACGGGCTGCCAATAGGCATCCTCTGCAAGATGACCGAAGCAATCGCCGGCAGCCGGAAACGGGCCCGCAAACACCTGCAGGCGCTGATGACGCCAGCCGAACGTCAGGCCGCCATCGGAAAGGAAACCGGCGGCATGCAGATGGCAGTCAAAGAGTTACTGCAGTAATGGAAGAATCTGGTTATAACCAGCTTAAAAAACTGCCGTCTGTCCTGCTTACGCTCTTCGTAATCTTCCTGGTGGCCTTCAGCACCTGGCAACTGTTCCAGGGCAACCTGGAAGCCGCTTTCTCCTCACTCCCCCTCCTGTTGATCATCTATCTCTTTGTAATACGACGCCGATCATAAGCACTGGCTTCACTCCTTGAAACTTGCTCTACGTAAAAGGGGACCGGCCAAATCTGACCTGTCCCCTTTATGAACCCTCGGTTTTCATCTTGATGGCAACGCTTTGATAGCCTGATAAACAGACCGGGCTTCTACGCAACGGACAGTTCCGCAAAAGCTGGCCCATACTCCTAAGGCCGTTGTCGTCTAATCATCTTCTTTACCGGCTTTTTCATGTTCATATTCGTCGCCATCAGCTGCTTCATTTTTTTGAACTGGTCATCGGTAATAATTGCGCGCACCTCTTTCATGTATTTCAGGTTCTCCAGATGGTGGGCAGTCTTGAGGTCGGATATTCTCTTCACGGCGGCGCTGGCTTTTTCCAGATCGAAATCCTTGACTTCCATGATTTCCATCAGCTCCATCTCGGCGATATTCACATCGGCTTTAAAGCGGATATGACTTTTCTGCATTTCCCGGTGGATGGGTGTGATTTTCTTGACCTGATCGGCAGTAAGCCCGATTTTATCAGCATTGTTCAGGCACATCCCCATCATGTCACCCATGCGGTCCATGCCACCCATACCCATCATGCCGCCCGTCCGCGGCGTGTACAAATCACAATTCTGGCAATTTCTCATCGGTGCCTGATTCATTTGGGCAAAGGCGGGGGGGACAGCAACAACCAGCAACGCCAACATCAGTAAAATCTTTCTCATGGTGTGTACTCCTTTAGGTGGATTTCGTACTACAAAACGTTGTGGTGCGAACAAGTTCGGAACAAGGTTCCCGGAATTTCGAAGACGACAAAATTATAGCACTATAATCTTATTGTTCAAGCAGCGACAATCAGTAGAGCGCCTTCACACCCAAAGCCGCAACCGCCAGCCCAGTGGCAAGCGCAACCGCCACCAGGACCATCCACCCCGACAGGCTTGTCCTTCCGCCCTGCCGTGGCATATTCCCTGTTGCCTTCTCAATCACCAGCAACAGAGCGGCTACGAACAGCGCACAGCAGATCGTGACGCAGAGCGGGCACCAGCCGCCAATGATGAATTTCTGTATCCAGAGCAGACGGAATTCGGCGCCAATGCCACTGAAGACCAGTACGGAAAGCAGCAAATCCAAGCGGTGATATCTCGTGCGCTGCCAGAGAACAATCAGGACCAGACTGAAATAGGCGATGCCGAACCAACCCATATTGAAACCGAAAATGGTGAAGCTGGCGGTGTCGCGGCACGCGGACACCATGCACATTTCCTGTATCACGGAGAATATGGAGACGAGCCATCCCGTACACAGGGCCAGCCACAGCAGGATCGTTACTACACGACCTTTTGATGAACCCGGCCGCACATCCTGACTTCCGGTTGAGGTTTGCATAATCCCTCCTGAATAGTAATCCATGGAATGATCAAGGGTGACGAAACCGTGAATGAATCCGGTCAATCCTCTCCGGCACTCTGAAGTTCCTTGATGACCTCGATCAGCTCCTGCCGGTTGAGAATACCCTTCTTTTCCAGGACGGTGATGAGCGCAAGCATTTCGTAACTGTGGGAGACAACAAGCTGCTCAAGTGATATCGACTCTGCCGTGCGGGCCTGTTCTGACATACATGGTCCCTTGTACTGAATGTATTTTTGATTCATTGGCAAACGCAACGTTTGTCAGAGCTTGCAATATACTGCAATCAACAGAATGTCAAGCGCGTCCCCCGAGATCTCTCCACCGGCAATGAAATAGGTGTATACTTTTTACAGCAGCGCGCTTCCAAGGAGTCACCATGCCCTCTCCAGATTACGACGTGATCATCATCGGTACAGGCCCGGCCGGTCTCGGTGCCGCATTTTACCTGTCCGAGCACTCCCCTTCCCTCTCGATCCTGATGATCGACCGGGAGCGGGTCTGCTCCGGGGGGTTGTTGAACGACTGCAAACAGAACTACACCTACCCCATCGGCTTTGCCGTGGACAACTGGAGCAGCGCGGAGGCCGAGCGGTTGCTGCCCCTGGTGGAGAAGGCCCTGCGGCCGGTCATCAAGGAGAAGCATAATCTGGAGATCTACCGGCGACGTGCGGAACGGTTGGGCGTACACCTGCTCGATGTGCGTCAGGCCCACGTCGGCACCGACCTCAGCCGGGTCCTGATCCAACACCTGCTGGACGAGCTCACCGCGCGCGGGGTGCGCTTCCTGATGGAGCGGGAAGTAACCGACGTGCGCGACGATGCCGGCTCTTCTGGTGTCGTCCTCGCTGGCGGGGAAAGGCTGCATGCCCGCACCGTGATAGTCGCCCCCGGCAGGAAGGGATTCAGCTTCCTCCAGAAGGTCATGGAACGGATGGGGATCGCCTATATCGACAACGTTGTGGATGTGGGCATCCGCATCGAGACGCAGCTGGAGAACTACCCCATCGTCAAGGACTACTACGACCCCAAGTTCCACTTTCCCGACGGTGTGCGCACCTTCTGCACCAACTCGGGCCATGCCCGGGTGGTTCTGGAGCGTTATCAGGGTTTCAGCCTGGTCAACGGCCACGCCCTCTCCGAACATCAGGCCGGAAACAACCTGGTCAACTTCGCCCTGCTCAAGACCATTGGCCTGAAGGCCCCGGTTCGCAGCGGCCAGCAAATGGCGGTCTTTCTCGCCACGCTGGCCAATGAGATCGGTGGCGGCAAGCCGCTCATGCAGCGGGTGGGTGATTTCCGCATGGGAAAACGCTCCACCGCCGAGACCTTCAACGAGGACCTCTACGCCTTCCCCCCCAGTTGTCCGGTCACGGCCGGAGACCTGGGCCTGGCCGTGCCGGCCAAGATCATGCGCCACATCTGGGCGGCGCTGAAGAAGCTCGACACCATCGTTCCCGGGGTCCTGCACCCCAGCACGATCATGTACTACCCGGAGATCAAGATGTACGCCAACAAACCGGTCTTCCTGGACAACCATTTCCGGGTCAGCACGAACACCTACATGATCGGCGACGGCGCCGGCACCTCCCGCGGCATCACCGGGGCCTGGGCCAGCGGTATCAGGGCCGCGGAAGGGGTTCTGGGGGTAAATTGAATTGACGGGAGCAATGAAATTGCCATGCAATGACCTGAGGATGGACCAAGAAAATGATCTCTGGCGCACTGCGCGCGATGCTGGGTTGCGATGGCCTTTCCGGCGTTTTTGTGCAATAATAGAGTCACCCGGAAAGGGGGAATGAGCTATGAGATGCGAATACAAAGATGGACTTAAAGTCAACTATACGGGACCGCTCCAGATTACCAAGGGTCAGGACGTAAACGTCTTCATCAAGGAAGCGCGGTTACCCGAGAGCATCAAGGGGGATCTGGAAATGGCCCTCTTTAAAAACAGTTGCGGAGACATGAGAACGATTGCCGAGACAGTAACGAAGTCCTATGGCAACCGGGCCTGTATCCATTAGGCAAAAGAAAAAACTTCAGTAGGCGGGAAGAAGGGGCCGGGCAGATAGCGCCTGGCCCCTTTTTGCGGGAATACTCACGGGGTAAAGGGGTCGTGAAAGCGATTCCGTTAGACATCACACCCGATTCATTTGCCCGGGGAGGTCTCGGCCCGGATCGCCTCGGCCAGATCGCGACTCACTGCGAGGAACGCCCGGCCGTAAGCCGCCACCAGGGGATCGTAGCCGATGGCATCCACCGGTTCGCGCACCAGCGAATGGCCGGTCTTCCTCCCGCCCCCAGCGGCGCGGCGCAGGGACCAGGCGGCCTCGACGGTGACTGACTCCCCGGGGGATGATTCGAAACGCTGGATATCCACCAGCACCCGGTAATCGGCATCAACGGCGGTATTCTGAAGGTAGGTTGACACACGGGTGGATCCGAGCAGCCGCCGCAGGTTCTCCGCCAGGATGCGGGGTATCTCGCTCTTGAGCGGCTCGGCCCAGCGCTGCGTCTCCAGGATCTCCACCCGGTTGGCGGCAACGCGCACCACGAGCTGCGGTCGGTCCACAAGCTCGGGCAGCGTGACCGGTCCGACGGCAACCGCCGGCGCGGACCAGGCAGTGACAGTGGTCCCGGACACTGTACCTGGTTCCAGCGTGTAAAAGGTCACCCGCGGTGATCTGCTGCAACCGGCCGTAGCGATGGCCAGGCAGGCTGCTACAATCCATCCGGAATATCCGCACCTCATCGTTTATCCTCCTGTTTGCCGCGAATCAGGGATTCAGGGTGTTGTTCCAGGTAATCGCCCAGTACCCGCAGCGACTGAGCAGCACGCGACACCTCCCGCAAGGTTTCACGCAGGTCCAGTTGCACCGGTGCATCGCTGGCAAAGACCTGGTTTGCCCCACCCAATGTCTTGCGCGCCTCCTCCAGGGTCTTGCGCACATCCTTCAGCGACTGCTGAGCCTCTGCAAGTACCGAGCGCGCTTCCGGCACTACCGCGTCATCCACATTCTTCATGAGCTTCTCGGCGCTTTTCAGGGTGACATCCAACGTCTGGATGGTCTTTCTGGCGTCGCCGGCAAGCTCCTCAAGCGGCAATTTTTCAATCTTCGAGGCGATCTGGATCAGCTTCGACTGCAGCTCGTCCATGGATCCGGGAACCACGGGAAACCTGGGCGGCATGGTGCTCCAGTCAATTTTCGCCGGCTTAGCCTTGGGATAAAAATCCAGCGCGACATAGAGTTGCCCGGTCAACAGACTCCCGCTTTTGACCTCCGCCCTGAAACCATGCGCGACGAGCGAATCGAGGTGCGCCCGGGTAGCAGCGGGCTTGACCTGCTGTACCTTGTTACTATGGTTAGTCTCCAGCAAATCAGGATATAGCTGTATCTGGACCGGGATGGTGATCACGGAATTCCGGACGTCCAGCGCCACATCGATCTTCGTCACTTCACCTACGGTTACGCCCCGCATTTCCACCGGGGCGCCGACCGCAAGACCACGCACCGATTCCCTGAACAGCAGCAGATAGGTTTCTACGTTACCGGCGTTTTTCAAGGCCTCGTCCCTGGTCGGATACAGGGGGAATACGCTGTTGTCCGGTGCCGGCGGCGTGTCAGGGCGGTCCAGCGGGGTCTGAAAGGCGATGCCCCCCAGGAGGATCGAAAGCATGGATTCCGTGTTTATCTTCACGCCATTGGTGTTGAGGGTCAGGTCGAAACCGCTGGCATGCCAGAAGATCGAGTTGCTCCTGACGTACTGATCGTAGGGGGCCCGGATGAAGACCTTTACGGTGACACCTTTGCCGCCCGGGTCCAGTTCGGTGGCGATCACCTGCCCCACCTGCACGCGACGGTAAAAGATCGGCGAGGAGGTATCCAGCGAGCCGGCATCGGCGGAGTGCAGGACAAACTGCCGGCCGGGCACATCAAGGGAAATGGCGGGCGGCGACTCGAGACCGATGAATTCGTCACTTTCTTCGGTCGAGGTCCCGGCCTCAACCCCGATATACGAC
>JAJYBH010000084.1 GCA_021779135.1 Deltaproteobacteria bacterium | reverse complement strand
TTCCCAAAAGAACGCTTCCTGATCAATCTGGATCGCTGCGGCAATACCTCGGCCGCCTCGGTGGCGATGGTAATGGATGAAAACCTGCGCAACGGCACCATCAAGCCCGGTCACCTCGTGCTGGCCATGGGCTTCGGCGGTGGACTTACCTGGGGCGGGTTATTGATCAGGTTCTGATTTTTAGTAACGCACTTATCCTCTTTATCAGGCTGAGGTTACATGCCGCGACTCCTTGTATGGAGAACATCATTGATAGTGTCGGCGCAATAGGTTAGGTTTCAAAAAATTATACGGCGATGGAGTTCGCCAAAACCGCCTTCAACAGCTAATGACTCCTACTTCAAATGCGAGGTAGGGGTCTTTTTTTTATCAGGCCCTGCACATTAAACTTAGAACGTATGGAGACGACACAATCAGGTGAGCGATGAACTTGCCCGGATTTAAGGTATTCTATTATATTGCAACAGCTTGTCATCAACCTATCGGTAAGAAAGGAGAGATGTATGGCACGGATAGAAAAAGTTGAGTCCATGGAAATTCTCGATTCGCGTGGTAACCCGACCCTGCGGGTATCAGTCACCACGGAGAGTGGTGTCGCTGGCATCGCCGCAGTCCCTTCCGGTGCGTCCACCGGTGAGCGCGAGGCGTGCGAACTGCGGGACGGAGATCCGCAGCGTTTCAAGGGCAAGGGAGTGCTGAGGGCGTGCGCCAATGTGGAAGGCGAGATCCAGGACGCATTGCGGGGAATGGACTGCCGCGATCTGGGGGCCATTGATAAAATCATGCTGGAGTTGGACGGAACAAAGAACAAGGAACGGCTCGGCGCCAATGCCATTCTCGGTGTTTCGCTGGCCGCACTGAACGCCGGCGCCCGCTGTTCCGACTTGCCGCTTTATCGTTACCTGGGCGGTGCAGGCGCCGATCTTCTGCCGGTGCCGATGCTGAACATCCTCAATGGCGGCGCACATTCCGACAACAACGTGGACTTTCAGGAGTACATGCTCGTACCGGCCGGACTTCCCACGTTTGCCGAGGCCATGCGCTGTGCCGCTGAGGTCTACCAGACCTTGAAGGAGCTATTGCACAAGAGCGGTCGTTCCACCGCTATTGGGGATGAGGGAGGTTTCGCCCCTAACCTTGCGGATAACGAGGAACCTCTCAAACTGATCATTGAGGCGGTGGAGAGATCCGGCTACCGGCCGGGTGAGGAGGTGTTCATCGCCATTGACCTGGCAGCGAGCAATTTTTGCAAAGAAGGGCAATACTTCCTGACGTCCCTCGGAGAATCACTCACACCATACGACCTGATCGGCTACCTGGAACATCTTGTCGCCGCCTATCCGATCATCTGCATCGAAGATGGCCTGGATGAGAATAACTGGGCCGCCTGGCCGGCTCTCCATACCCGGCTCGGCGGAAAAATCCAGATCACTGCCGACGATCTGACCGTCACCAATACGGAACTCATCAAACGCGGCATCAGTGAGCACTGTTTCAACTCGGTACTCATAAAACTGAACCAGATCGGCAGCGTCAGCGAGACCCTGGCCGCCATCGAAATGACTCAAAAAGCGGGATTTACCGCCATGATCTCCCACCGGAGCGGCGAGACCGAAGACACCAGCATTGCCGACCTCTGCGTGGGGAGGTTGACCGGCATGATCAAGACCGGCGCCCCCTGCCGTTCGGAACGACTGGCCAAGTACAACCGCCTGATGCAGATCGAACGGGAACTGGGTAAGGCGGCCCGTTATGCCGGAAAAGGGGCGTATTGCAGCATTGGGAGGTAGGAGTTAAATCAGTGCGGACTTGAAATGTGACGGTCCGAATGGAAAACGTATGCAAACAACACCAAAACAATCTTCGCCTATGAAGTTTGTATTGATGATCGGCGTACTCAGTTTCTTTGCGGATTTCACCTATGAAGGTTCGCGGAGTATTCTCGGAGCGTATCTTGCCCTCATGTCGGTCAGCGCCACGGCGGTAGGGATTGTCACGGGATTTGGCGAACTGGCCGGTTACAGTCTGCGCCTCGTTTCGGGACGCTTGGCCGATCTAACCGGCAAGTTCTGGCCGATCACGATCTTTGGTTACGTCATTCAGATGTTTTCGGTGCCTGCGCTGGCATTGGTGGACAGCTGGCCGGCTGTCGCGTCGTTGATCATCCTCGAACGGGTCGGCAAAGCGATCCGCAATCCCCCACGTGACGCGATGCTCTCCCACGCGGCCAAGGAGATCGGCTACGGCTGGGCGTTCGGCGTGCACGAATCGCTGGATCAATTCGGCGCCCTGTTCGGTCCGCTGGCCGTGGCCGCTATTTTGGCCCTTAAAGGCGAATACCGTTTCGCTTTTGCCGCTTTGCTTGTCCCCGGCCTCATCTGTCTTTCTTTGCTCCTGCTCGCCCGTCGGCTCTACCCGCATCCTGAAGACATGGAAATGGGACCGCCGAATGTACAGACAAAAGGATTGCCGCGCATTTTTTGGGTGTACCTGGTGGGTGCGGGCCTGGTGGCGGCGGGCTTCGCGGATTTCCCGCTCATTGCCTATCATTTCCAGAAGACCTCGACGGTATCGAAAAACTGGGTTCCGATTGCCTACGCCATTGCCATGGCGGTGAGTGGCACCGGTTCGCTGGTCTTTGGTCGGCTGTTCGACCGGTTCGGAATCTCTCTGCTCATACCGCTGACGCTGCTTTCCGCTTTGTTTGCGCCGCTGGTGTTTCTGGGCGGTTTCTGGGCTGCGCTGGCAGGATCGGCTGTATGGGGGCTCGGGATGGGAGTCCATGAATCGATCATTCCGGCTGCCGTTGCACCAATGATTCCGCCCCAGCGACGTTCATCGGCTTACGGGCTTTTTACTGCGGGCTACGGTCTGTTCTGGTTCCTGGGGAGTGCCGCCATCGGATTCCTTTATGACCGGTCAATTCCGGCCACAATTACTTTTTGCATCGTTCTGCAGCTCGCGGCCATTCCGATTTTTTTCGTGGTGAGGCGGCAGTACGGCGTCTTCAGGAAAGTATCCTGAATGGAATATGCAATGTCGTTGACTATAGTTATTGAATAGATTGGATGCAGACAGGAGGTTGTTGTGAACATATGATGGATAAAAAGACAATTGTCGATAACCCCATAATGGTGAGTGCAGAGCACGTCGGCCTGGTCCGTCATGACCGGAAGGGGGAGGTAGCGACGATTCTGGCGGATATCTCGTTCTCTGCCCGCCGGGGTGAGGTCACCGCCATTGTCGGCCCGTCGGGAGGGGGAAAGAGTTCTCTCATCCGGCTTATCAACCGTCTCGATGATCCGACTTCCGGCAAGATCCTCCTGGACAAAGAGGATATAATGCACCTCGACCCCCTTGCGCTGCGGCAGCGGGTCGCCATGGTATTACAGAAGCCGTTCATGTTCGAAGGGACGGTCCTCAGCAACCTGCAACGCCCCTTTCTTTTCCGCAAAGAGCCGCTGCCAACTGCAGGGAGTGCAGCGGTGCACCAAGTCATGGAACTGGTTCGCCTGTCGCACGATCTTCTGGAACGGGACGCTCGCACCCTTTCGCTTGGTGAACAACAGCGGGTTAACCTTGCCCGCGCCCTGATCACCGAGCCCCATGTTCTCCTGCTCGACGAGCCTACCAGCGCTCTTGACCGGCCAACCGGCGACCAGCTTGCCGCGACCTTCCACGACATCTGCACGTTGCAGCGTCTGAGCGTAATCCTCGTAACCCACGACCTCAGGATGGCGGGTAAGATCGCTGATTACCTCATCTACCTCGAAGGAGGCCGCATCCGTGAGGCGGGGCGTCCGGACGATCTCCTGACCAATCCCACAAGTTTGGAACTCAGGCGATTCCTTGCCGAGCCCGAGGACAGGGAGGGAGAGTATCATGCATAACCAGGGTGTGATAAACCTGACTCTTGTGAATCTGGCACTGGCCTATGGGCTGGTTCTTCTGGCCACTGGTCTTGCATACCTGTTACGGGTCGGTGAGGCGCGGCAGATGCTGTGGGCGTCGGTTCGTATGGGGCTGCAGCTACTTGCGGTCGGCTACCTTCTCGACACGGTCTTCACCATTAACACCCCGCTGCCGGTGGTCATGATACTTATCGTTATGGCGGGCTTTTCGTTACAGGTAATGGGTTCGCGGATTCGCTACAAGATGCCCGGGTTTTACCGGATAATGGGGAGTTCCATTTTCATCGGCTGCGGCGCGGTGACCTTCCTGTTCTGCTCCCTGGTGGTCGGGTATGCCCCCTGGTACGAGCCCCGCTATCTCATTCCTCTTGCGGGGATGATCATCGGCAACTCCATGAATGGGGCGAGCTTGGCCGCCGAGCGGTTGGCGGCGGAGATCAGGGAAAGGCGGGAGGAGATCGAGACAGCCATCTGTCTGGGCGCCACGGCCCGCCAGTCTTCTGAGACCGCAGTGCGCAATGCCTTCCGTGCCGCGCTCATCCCAACCATCAATACCATGGCGGCCATGGGAATTGTGGCCCTTCCCGGCATGATGACCGGGCAGATCCTCTCCGGGACCGCACCGGCGGTCGCCGTACGCTACCAGATCGCCATCATGTGCGCCATCACCGGTGCGGTTGCTATCACGGCATACCTCATTCTCCTCCAGGGGTACCGGAATTATTTTACCGCGGCGCACCAACTGCGGGAACGGCAGAACTAAGCCGTCGGAAAAAATAACAGTTACATATGCTGTGGTAAGAACGGCATAAGGAGCCGTAACGAACTAGTCGGGAATGTAACATTTATTTCGTAACGGCTCCTAAGGCGGGTTTTTAGGTGCATAGATTTGGAGCGAGATAAATTTAAGACTTCACAGCGTGCGACTGCGCCGCGAGAGATGTCCGAGGCATGCTGAATTGCACTCATACCAGAGGAGTACTACATGCTTGAGGTCGATATTCCCGGTTTCGGAGCCCTGCAACTTGAGCACCTGGTTAGCGACTTCACCGGCACACTTTCCGTGGATGGCCACCTGCTGCCAGGTGTTGGTGAACTTCTCGATCTATTGTCCGCTCCGTTGACAATTCATGTGCTATCCGCTGATACCTTTGGCCGGGTGCATGAGGAACTGGCTGGGCGGCCCTGCACAGTGACCGTCCTGAGCGGACAGAATCTGGATTTGCAAAAGGAACAGTATGTACTGGCCTTGAATGCTGACCGAGTCGTTGCCATAGGCAACGGTGCCAATGACCGACGCATGCTCAGAGTATCGCGTTTGGGTATCGCCGTGCTCGAAAGCGAAGGATGCGCGATAGATGCTATGCTTAACGCCGACATCCTTGTGCGGAGTATCCATGAAGGATTGTTGCTGTTGCTGAATCCACTAAGAATTGCTGCGACCCTGAAGGCATAGGTTCCGGCTTATAAGGAGAATATTTGTGATGCGAAGGTCTTTTTTTATACTAATTGTAGCCCTGATTGCAGCGACACTGCTGTGCGTACTAACCAATGCTGACATCCGTGCGACAAGCCTCTTTTATCAGCCCGGCGTGGGCTTCCCCATCGGAAAACTGCAGCCGTGGTGGTTTCTGTACCGCTTCGGTGAATACCCCGCGTTTGGCATGGGAACGGTTGCTCTCTTACTCGTAGTCGCAGGTTTTTTCAAGCCGACCCTTGCACGATTCAGGCGGCCGGCCCTTTTTGTGGCTCTTCTCCTCATCATTGCTCCCGGCATCCTGGCCAATGTTGTTTTCAAGGACCATTGGGGCAGGCCTCGGCCAGGGGATGTAGATATTTTCGGCGGGACCATGGCCTTCCATCAACCATGGTTACCAGGTCCCGCGCCAAAAAACGCGTCATTTCCCGCTGGACACCCGACAGTTGCCTTCTATATGTCAGCGCCTTATTTCATACTGCGTGAAAAGAAACGACGCCGTCAGGCTCTGCTCTGGCTCTGGGGCGGCATCTTGTACGGTATCGTCATGGGGGTGGCGCGTGTCATTCAGGGGGGGCACTTTGTGACGGATGTTATCTGGAGCGCCGGTTTTGTCTACCTGACTGCGATGGTGCTGGCTTCATCGATGCGACCGGATGTTAAGCAATAGGTTACATTACCCGAAAGACCGCTATAATCACGCGAGGAGAAGCTTACTGATGAAGACAGCCACCACAATCGCCTTTTTCTGTGCTGGCGGGGGGCTAGACCGCTACGATCACAAGCCGCTCTACGAAGCGTTGGTGGAGTTGTTCCGGAAAGAAGGTTTTGCCGGGGCCACCGTCCTGCGCGGCCAAGGGGCCAAACCATAGTTCTGCTGAAGGGAGAGGATGGTCAGGGTTTCAGCGCAGCAATCCCTTCCGCTGCTTCAATGGTCACCAGACCATTCATTTCAAACACTGCCCGCAGCTCATCCTGCGGGCATTTCTGTTTCCAGCCTCCATGAAAATGATCCGCTGCCAGCAGCATGCCGCCAGGCGCCAGCAGCCCGGTCAGATTCCGCACGGCAGTATCCATCTCACGGCGGTCATGGATGAGCGGCCCTCCCAGCAGACCGTTGCAGAGGATCAGATCAAACAGTTCTGCCTCGGGAGCATCCAGAATATTTACACAGCAAAAACGGATAGCTGTGGCGTATCCCCGTTCAAAACAGTCCGCGCTCCCCGCCCGAAATAGCCTCTCGCGAGCCGGATCATGGGGGAAACGACCATAGGCGGCCGCCCAGGCCTCCAGTGGTTCGAGCGTCCAACCTTCGAGATCGAGCCTGTCCGGCAACCAGCCCCGCTCCACCAGCAAACGCGCCACCCCATAGGTATTGGCTCCATCGCCGCTGGCGGCATCCAGGCAACGCATATGTTTTCCCCGATAGTGCCTCTCTTGGATCCATTCTGCAATGGTGGCTGATTGGCCCGGATAACGATCCGAACCGCTCCCGTAAAAGCGCTCCGGCATGAACGACCAGAACAGGAATTTCGTGCGCAGACCGGCATCCGCCAGAAGTTGTTCGAACAGTTTCGCGGGATTGTCGAAATGATGGAGAAAGGGGGGGAAGCGGGCAACGATGCCGGCCCAGCTTGCAGAGCTGGCAAAAGGAGTACTCGAAAGCACCGGCGGATA
This sequence comes from Deltaproteobacteria bacterium, assembly GCA_021779135.1. Lineage (GTDB taxonomy): Bacteria > Desulfobacterota > Desulfuromonadia > Geobacterales > Pseudopelobacteraceae > CAIPTY01. Next base: position 7,784 of record JAJYBH010000084.1, on the reverse strand, counting down.
GGTCAGCGCCCGGCGGTAGAAGCGGTGAAAATGCGGGCGCAGTTCATCAAGCGGCAGCCACTGTTCGCACTGGTAGCTGATCTCGGGGGTGGCCCGCAGGCCGTAACCGGCGAAGGGATACGGGCAGTAAGCGCAGCAGCTGGAGTACATGTGCTGCAGGTCGTCAATGCAGCGGGCGAAGGAATCACGGTCGAGATGGGGCTGGATCAGCTCTGCAAGGGTCCGGCGGGCGTCAGCGGGGTCGAGCGACGGGGTGAAGCCAGCCATCAGAAAACGCGCAGAGGCCGATAGAGCGTGTCCCGTTCCACCGGTATCTTGCCGGCCTTACGGATCAGGGTGATGATGCCCTCTTTGGTCAGGGCTTGCGGGCTGGCGGCACCGGCATCATGGCCGATCTTTTCCTCTACCACGGTGCCGTCCAGGTCATTGACCCCGAAGGCCAGCGCGACCTGGGCGATCTTCTCCCCCAGCATGACCCAGTAGGCCTTGACGTGGTCGAAGTTGTCCAGGAAGATGCGGGCGATAGCCAGGGTCTTGAGATCGTCCAGTCCGGAGGTCGCCTTGATGTCCAGCTTGAGGTCGGAGTTCTCCGGTTGGAAGGCCAGCGGGATAAAGGCCTGGAAGCCGCCGGTCTCATCCTGCAGATCACGCAGCATCTGCATATGCAGGACCCGGTCGGCGAAGCCTTCCACATGGCCGTAGAGCATGGTGGCATTGGTCTTCAGCCCGGCCAGATGCGCCAGACGGATGATCTCCAGCCAGCGGGCGCCGGAAATCTTCTCCGGACAGATCTTTGTCCGCACCTCCTCCACCAGTATCTCGGCCCCGCCGCCCGGCATGGAGCCCAGGCCGGCCGCAATCAGCCGCTGCAGCACCTGCTCGATGGAGAGCCCGGAGATGCGGGAGAAGTATTCGATCTCCACGGCGGTAAAGGCCTTGATGTGCAACAGCGGCGCAACACGCCGGATGGCGCGCAGCACCTCCTCGTAAAACTCGAAGGGCAGCTCGGGATGCAGGCCGCCGACCATATGCACCTCGGTGGCCCCCTCACCCTCCGCTTCCACGGCCCGCCGGCAGATCTCATCCAGCGCCAGGGTATAGGCACCCTCTTCGCCGGTGGTGCGTGAAAAAGCGCAGAAGGCGCAACGGTTGACGCAGATGTTGGTGGGGTTGATATGGCGATTGACGTTGAAGAAGACCTGCGAGCCGTTCTTGCGCTCGTTGGCCAGTGCGGCCAGTTCGCCGATGGCCAGCAGGTCGTTGGAGGCATACAGGGCCAGGGCCTCATCGGAGGAGATGCGCTGATTGTTGCGGACTTTTTCTGAAATATTCTCGAAGGATTGCATAGAGGAAACTTTACGGCAAAGGATGCCAAGCTTCAAGGCTTTATTGATCAGATGCCGGACTTTTCGGCCACACAGACACTGTTCCGTCCAAGTCCCTTGACCCGGTACAGCGCTTCATCGGCCCGTTTCAGCAGACTTTCTTCCGTATCCGCCTTTTGGGCCTCGGTCAGGCCGATCGAAAGCGTCATGTTGAACGTTTCCGCGCCCAGCAGAAAGCGGCTTTCACGCACCTCGGAGCAGAGTTTCCAGGCCACTTCTTCGGCAGCCTTGCGTTCAGTCTTTACCAGAATCAGGGCAAATTCGTCGCCACCGAATCTGGCAATAAAATCACTGCCGCGCAGAGTGGCCTTGATCTTTGCTGCCACCCCCTTCAGAATCCTGTCTCCGGCCGGATGACCATAGGAATCGTTTATATCCTTGAAGTTATCAAGATCGATCATCATCAGCGAAAACGACGCATTCTCATGGCGTTGACGGAGTTTCACCATTTCGGTCAGTTTTTCATCAAAATAGGCCCGGTTGGCCAATTGGGTCAAACCGTCGATCCGGACCGCGGTCTTCAGGGTCTCTATCTGGGAGCGCTGGGACTCCAGCACCACCTTTGAATTGGCCAGTTCAACCTTGAGAGTGGCATTGCTCGCCATGACCCGGTCGATCTCCTTCATCAGAGTTGTGTGGGCATCCTTCAGGTCTGCGGGCAATTCCATCCGGTCGATAGTGCTTCTCACATCTCCCAGCATCACCGTAGAAGCGCTGGCGGCCTTTTCTGTGCGCTGAATCTCGGTTGCCATGCTGAGCAGGATGCCGCGGATGGTCTGTGCGGTGTCATTGAGGCGCTGCTCGCGCTCATCCACTACAGACTTGGGCTCTTCACCCGATGTAACCGCCTTGGATGCGCCCGGCCGCTTCCTGAAACAGCGCAGCAGCAGCGTAACCGGAAAAAGCACTACGCTGCCCAGCGCATCCAGAACATCTCGCAGTGTCCCGGACTTGATGACATAGACAGCTGAGTAGGCCAACAGACCGGCGGCAAACCCTCCCGTGAAAATAACCAGCTGCATTATTGAAATCCCGTCCATGTCATTCACCATCCAGCATATGCATTCTAGGCCGCAAGGATTGCATTCTAGCCGTACTTTTTAATGTGGCAAGTATTTTTCCAGTCAACCCAAAAAAATAAGGCCCCCGGTTCTTACCGGAGGCCCCTTGTAAAAGCGATGATGCTGTCTTACCCCAGCATGGCCTTCATATCGGCATCGACCGTGGTGATCGGGCCGATGTTGAAGTTCTCCACCAGGAAGCCCAGCACGTTGGGGGTGATGAAGGCCGGCAGTGTCGGCCCGAGCTTGATGTTCTTGATGCCCAGGTGCAGCAGGGTCAGCAGGATGACGACCGCCTTCTGCTCGTACCAGGAGAGCACCATGGAGAGCGGCAGGTCGTTGACGCCGCACTCGAAGGCGCCTGCCAGGGCCACGGCGATCTGGATGGCCGAGTAGGCGTCGTTGCACTGGCCGATATCCAGCAGGCGCGGGATGCCGCCGATGTCGCCGAACTCCAGCTTGTTGAAGCGGTACTTGCCGCAGGCCAGGGTCATGATGACCGTGTCCAGGGGGGCCTTCTCGGCAAATTCGGTGTAGTAGTTACGGCCCGATTTGGCGCCGTCGCAGCCGCCCACCAGGAAGAAATGCTTGATGGCACCGGACTTGACCGCGGCGATGACCTGGTCGGCCACGCCCAGCACGGCGTTGTGGCCGAAGCCGGTCAGGATCTCCTGACCCGGGTTTTCCGGCAGGGCCGGGCATTCCAGGGCCTTGTTGATCACCGGGCTGAAGTCCCAGCCGTCGATGTGCTTGACGCCGGGCCAGGCCACCAGGCCCCAGGTAAAGAGGCGGCCGGTGTAGGATTCGGCCGGGCGCTGGATGCAGTTGGTGTTGAAGATGATGGCACCGGGGAAGTTGGCGAATTCCTTGGCCTGGTCCTGCCAGGCGCCGCCGAAGTTGCCCACCAGGTGACCGTATTTTTTCAGGCCGGGATAGCCGTGGGCCGGGAGCATCTCGCCGTGGGTGTAGATGTTGATGCCCTTGCCATCGGTCTGCTTGAGGATCTCCTCCAGCATCTTCAGGTCGTGGCCGGAGACCAGGATGGCCTTGCCGGCCTTGGTGCCGAGTTGGACCGGGGTCGGTACCGGGTGGCCGTAGGTGTCGGTGTGGGCGGTGTTGAGCAGACCCATGACGGTCAGGTTGTGCTTGCCGCACTCCATGGAGAGCCCGACAAAATCCATCAGGCCCAGGCTGGAGTCGGTGGTGGCGGCCAGCGCCTTCTGGAAGAAGGCCATGACCTCGTCGTCGCTTCTGCCCAGGATCATGGCGTGATCCATGTAGGCGGCCATGCCCTTCAGGCCGTACATGAGGATCTCAATGACGGAACGGATATCTTCGTTGACATGCTGGGTGTTGATGCCGTGCTGTTCGCCCTGGCTGGTCATGCCGGCCAGGTCATCGGCCGGTTTCCAGTCGGCTACCGGACCGGGAATGGTTACGCCGGCCAGTGATTTTGCCTTTTCCTTCAGCTCATAGCACTGTTTGATCAGGCCGCCGATGCGGGCCGGTTCGAAGTCGACATTGGTGACAGTCGTGAAGAGCCCCTCGATGGTGAAGCGGTCGATTTCGGCGTTGCGGCCGAGCTTGTCGGCATACAGCGCCAGGCTCTTCAGACCGTAGATCAGATGGTCCTGCAGGGCCGCCACATCCGGTTTCTTGCCGCATACGCCGGAAATATTGCAGCCGGTGCCGTTGGCTGCCTGCTCGCATTGATTGCAAAACATACTCATGATTGAATCCTCCTTGTTTTTGGTGTCCGATTATTGCGGATGGATACTTCCGTTCTGTGGTTAGGAGAGTATATCACCCCTTTCACAATTTGTTTGACGGTTGTCAATTTTTGGCGATTGTTTTGGCAAAGCTTACACTACGAATCCATGTCACTGCCAAAGAAGCCTGAAGATGCGTGTATCAACCCATTTGAAAAGCTGGGCATAAGTACGCGTTATGCTACTGGGAATGTAACCATGACACGCAGCCCAGATCTCGATTGTTCGCTGGCAAACCCAAGGTTGACTTCTGCGCCCATACGGGCGGAAATGGTCTGGACAATGGATAGTCCCAGGCCGGAACCAATCTCATCACTACCTAAAATACGGTAGAAAGGGTCAAACACCCGCTCACGTTCAGCCTCTGGTATACCGGGGCCGCTATCCTCGATCACCAGTGTAATCACACTATTGGAGGATAAGAGTGACAAATCGACACGCCCGCCTGGCGGTGTGTAGCGGATTGCGTTGTCCACAAGATTCTTGACCAGAGTGGTTACGTCAACCTCGTTGGCGAAGAGGTGGGCATCCAGGTCGCTCACAACGCCTATATCGATGCCTTTCTCCTCGGCCAGTGGCATCAGATCCTCCAGTACGCGGCGATAGACCTGTTGCAGGGACACCGCGGTACTCGGCATGCTTGTTGTCGCTTGGGCTCGCGCCAGAGTCAACAGTTGCTCCAGCAATGCCCTGGCTCGCTCGATACCTTGACGCACTGTTTTCAGACGCTCATGCGCGTTGGCCGACATTTCCGTATTCGCCAGCCGCTCAGCCTGCAGCGACAGTGCCGTGAGCGGGGTGCGCAGCTCGTGAGCTGCATCGGCCACAAAGCGGCGCTGTAGTTCCATGGCCTGTCCCACACGCCCCAACAGGCGATTGATAGCCGCCACAAAGGGCCGGATTTCGGCGGGTAACGGCTCAGGCGCAATGGGGTGGAGTTCCTGTTCACTCCGCTGATCGATTTCGATAGAGAGGTCTGTCACTGTCCTGAATATTTTGCGGACCAGCACGGCTACGACCAGCATGAGAACCGGAATCAGTATCAGGAACGGCAGCAGGGTGCGGAGCGCGCTATATCGTGCGATTTCATCACGGACGGCCGTTTCCTGGGCCACGGCCAATCTTTCTCCGCTGCCGAGGGTTCTGACCAGCACCCGATAGGCTTCAGCGCCGATGCGGACGGTTTGCATGCCATCGGGGAGGTTTTGAGGCAGATCCAGCAGCGGATTGGAAAGCACGTCAATACCGTTTGATAGGGGCGCAGAGAGCAACTGTACATAGACGCGCGATTCCGGGTCACTGTCCGTCGCTCTGGCTGAATCCCGCCCCTGGGGCACGGGAAGATGGTGCCGGTCGAACAAGGTTGCGACATGGCGCAGCACATCATCTTGTAACTCATGGGCCTCGTTGAAAGCCGAGAAGAAGGTAACTGTCCCTGCAATCAGTGCAATGCCGAGAATCGCCAATGACAGCCAGAGAGACAGCTTGATTTGGAGCGAGTCTTTTACCCGCCTTTTGATACCATCCATCCAACGCCTCTCACGTTTTTGATAACCCCGCTTCCCAGCTTCTTGCGCAGGGCGTGTATCAGAAAATCGACTGCATTGCTTTCGACCTCCTCACCCCAGCCGTATATCCTCTCCTCCATTTCACCACGAGACAAGATGGCTCCCGGACGAACCATCAGGGCCTGCAATAACGCGAATTCCCGATTGGATAGCAGCACGGCATCGCCTCCGTGGACGTGCGCCTCGCGTGTGGCCGGGTCGAGCGACACTACGCCATTGCTCAAAACCGGGACCGCCACTCCCCCCTTGCGTCGGAGTACGGCGCGCATCCGGGCGAGAAGCTCAGCCATGTCGAACGGCTTGAGCAGGTAGTCATCCGCCCCTCCATCCAGCCCTCGAATCCGGTCGTCCAATCCATCACGAGCCGTGATGATGAGCAGCGGCACCGGATTGTCCTGGCCTCGGATCGATTTCAGCACATCCAGGCCGTCTTTACCCGGCAAACCGAGATCAAGCAGCACCAGGTCGTACTGCTGACAATCGAGGGTATCGAGGGCGGTTTGTCCATTTTTTACCCAGTCGGCGGCGTAGGAAGCATCTTTCAACGCCCCCCGGATTGCCTCTCCGATCATGGGGTCATCTTCTACCAACAGGACTCGCATTCATACTCCAGTGATCATTGAGTTGCGCTGTTATCTGATGCCATTTAGACTACTAAGCCAAGTCTACAGAAATCGTATTTCGGGTTTAGCGCCGCACGACGCCTCTCGCAATCGGGCTCGCCATGACATTTCGGTACAGCATCTCTATGAATGTGGTCACAACGTCACCCATACGCCGCCATACTGGCAAAATCAAAGCATGGGAAAGACATGCAACACCGATTGAGCCCAGCATATCGAGGGGGAAATGCAGTCCCAGAAACACCCGAGCCCAAGCTACAGCCAGCCCGCAGGCCAGCGCAAGAACCCCCGTTAAAATTTCGCCAGCAAACAGCAAGCTAATGGCGATACCCATAAAAACCGTCATATGATCACTGGGGAATGAAGAATCCGCCGTATGCTGCACCCAGGAATGCCCCAGGCCGATCATAAAAGGTCGTGGATGTTGCCACGCCAGGCCGATAAGCTGGTTTAAACCCACGCCCAGCATGGCGACAAGGAATGCTCTGAGTGCCAACGAGCGTTTTGCCTCACTGCCCCATAGCCAATATACGACCAGCAATGCCGGAATGGCGTAGATAAGGTCATCGGCGACCACTTTTGCTATCCCGGTGACCCACGAAGCCGTGTCCGGTGATGCGTTGATTTTCAGGAAAAGTGCACGATTCAATATTTCGATCTGTTCCATGAGTCCGTTCTTCCTTCTTTGAGATGAACTTCCTTGCGGGGTATTGCCAACCCTGAAAACGGCCGTTTTTGCCGGAACAAAATCACATGGAGATGACATCCATCAATCAATAATCACTTCGCATATATTGCCATCAGTGAAAAAAATGTCGCCGGCAAAATTACGGCCAGAGAGTGGCTTAACAAATCTTTTCTTGTAGTAAGCCTTTACTTTGCCGCCAAGAAGGAGATCGATGAGAAGCGCCTCTCGCTCGGAGTCCATATCCGGCTTCATCTTGTGCACTAATCCCCATTTCATTCCCCAATCCAGGCTGATCGTGCCGACAAAAACGCGGCTGTTGCCCGGTGTCACCAAATCTGTTTTCCAGAGCCGCGCTTGGTGCCGTTGACGCACGGTGTGCAACGGAGTCGGTTTTTCAAATCCGAAATCATTGATTCTTCCGTCCCAGAACGAAGGGGTGACCGGGGCGGTTGGATAGCCTTCGTTGCCGAGAAGTGCCCTTACGGTTCTTGCTACGGTGGCGAAGGTTGCCGGATCGGCGGGTTGCCAGCCAGCAGCCTTAAAAGCGCTCACCAGTGAGGCTTCGTCCCTGGCGATTAGAATGATGTTCAAAGGTTCCTGTTGCTTGCCGGTTATGGATTCAGTGAAGCGGGGGAGATTGTAACGATCAAAACCGCTGATGACATCCAAACTGACTGGCTTTGCAGCAGC
>JAJYBH010000083.1 GCA_021779135.1 Deltaproteobacteria bacterium | reverse complement strand
AAAGGCTGCGTAAATTCAAGTTGGTTTGACAATCAAAGAACTGCTCCGCGACCCGCCTTAACGGTGGGAAGGCGGCGCTGTAACTCTAAAGTCCAGTTTATTATGAAAGCACCCGTCAATTCAGGAGTAAGGGAACTCTGTGGGACGTGGTCCGGCGCTTTTGGGCGTGGTCGATGAGTTTGCCGGGACCATTCCCCGGTCTTTGTTATACGCTGTGCCGGTTGGTTGGGATGCCTGTCGCAGCAGGCATGCTGATCGCCTGGGCAGCCGTTGTTCCCGCCAACGCCTCCCAACTGTCGGTCACAATTATGGCTCCACCGAAACTGCTCTCGTCGCCGGTCGCCCGATCCGCCGTCGAAGATGCCAGGGCATTGCTGCAGCAGGCCCTGCCAACCGCAACTGTCAGCATCAACACGGCTGGGGCGCGGGTTGTCATAATCCTGCCGGGCCTGGGGGCTGCGAAAAAAAGGTCGCCATCAGAAATGCCTGCAACGGCCACTCATCGTCTGCCGACTCCCGACCGATCCTTTCGCTGGGAATCCCGTTCAGATGGCGCTCAAACCATGGTAAGGCTCCTGGCCCGTTCACCCGAGGGGGTGGCCTGCGCGCTGTATGGGCTGCTTCAAGGCAAGATGGGTTTCCGCTTCCTTCACCCGCGGGAGTCTGCCATCCCGGAGTACCGTGGATGGCCGCTACCCGGACGGTTCACCTTTTACGGCCGGCCGCGGTTTGAAAAGAACGGATTTCATCTTCATACCATGCACCCGATCGAACTGACCGAACAGTTGCTCAACCCCGATTACCCAAATGCATTCGAGGATGTGGCGAACTATATAGATTGGCTGGCGCGCAACGGCCAGAACACCTTCCAGTTCGTGCTGCTGCGCGGCATAGACCGCCAGCGCTGGCCCCGTCATGCGGCCCGGATTGTCGAGTACGCCCACCGCCGAGGCGTGATGTGCGGGGTTCAGATATCCCTGAGCATGCTTCAACAGCAGGCCTTTCAAGCCATCACCCTTTTCAGGCCGTATCCCGGCTACCGGTGTCAGGTGGACGACACTCTGGCCTGGTTGTTCAAAACCCCCTGGGACTTTGTTTCTCTGGAGCCGACCATGGGTGAACACCTGCCGTTCCTTAACAGGCTTATTCCAGATGTCCAGTCACATCTCGAACAACAGGTGGCCGAGCGTTACCATGCCCAACTGCTGCTCTGCACCCATGTCATCGGCGGCGCCAGGGCGCCGCGTGAACCGCTGCTTGCCGGCAGTGGCATCCTGGTGCATTCGGTGATGTGCTATTCCGTATCGGAGGCAACAGCCCCGGTCTATGGAAACCAAAACCAGTGCTTCATGCTGCAGACCGCAAGGAAGGAACTTCCGCGCCGTGAGACCTGGTACTGGCCGGAATCTTCCTACTGGGTGGGATTTGATACACCGGTCCCGTTGCTGCTGTTGCCCTACCTCGATGCCCGCTTTCAGGATATCGAGACGATGGCCAGACTGGGGATCAACGGTCACCTGACGTTTTCCTCGGGTTGGGAATGGGGTTACTGGCTGATTGACTGGAGTATCGCCCGCTGGTCGTGGGAGTATCGTGATTCACGGGCTATCCGGGGGAGCACCAGTCTGAGTCCGCTGTTTGAGATTCTACCGGATGCGCACCTCCGACCGATGTGGGAGGAAGCCCTGCGCCTTCAGAATCTCTACCTGAAAGAGCGGGGTCTGATACGTTTCATGGCCGCCGCCACCCCTTTCGCGGAGCTGCCGCACCCCTTTGACAAGCCATTTCAACCGTCACCTGAATTCCATTATTCCCGGCTGCTCCGGTCAGCCAGCATGCAGGAAGTCAACATGCAACTCGCTGGACCGATCCGAAACCTGGAGGAGTATGCCGGAAAGATGGGCGCACTTTCACAGCGGATGGAAGCGATGATCGCTCGGGATTACCCGGCAGGGAATCCGGCTGTCCTCAAGCGGCGGATATTGGCTCGTGAGCTGACCCGTGCCCTGGCCGTCGGCGCGCTCAGAGCGCGCCATCGGGCCATGACCCTGCGGGCGTTGTCCGCCAAGGTCTGTGAAAGGAGTGGTGAGAGCTGTTGCGGGAAAATTACTTCAGCAGAATGGTTGAGCCACGCCCGCCGGGTGCGTTTCAAGGCCCTCGAACTGGTTAAATTGCAGGAATCCGGCTACCGTTACCCGCTGCCGCTGCTGACCGGGCAGCGAGCGGGCATGACCGCCTATCCCTTCGGTTACCTCTATCCTGCCAGCCGGCTGTTTTTCTGGGAGCGTGAAGAGGGGCAGGTAGAGAACGGGCGCTTCGATCCCCTCTTCATGAATATCTGGGATGTATCCCGCACGCTGGGGCTGGGAAGTCTGTTCATTGGCAGCGGCAACTGATTTCAACAAAATGGATGCAGATACAGCGAGTTAGCATGCCGTTCAGAATTACAGATCGTCCCGGTAGCGACGCGGGGAAAAGCGGACGGCCATAATCCTGATGCATGCCAGGGAGAGCACCAGTGAAATAGTCATGGCAACCTTCCGCCACTCCATCTCCTTGTACCAGAAGGCCATCACCTCTGTTAACACCGTTACGATTACCGTATCGATGATATAGGTAACCTTTACCCGGCCTTCCGTAAAATAGGCCAGTGCAGTACGCAGCACCTCTACGATAGCAAGGACTGTCAGCATATCCACCAGGATTGTTTTAAAGGCGAAGTGAAAATTTTCCTGAAACACAAGTCTCAAATCGTAAAAGGTACACCCGATCCCCGCCAGGATTGACAGCAGGATGGCGACGATCAACATCGACAGGGCAACGCGGGCCGACATCTCGAAAAAACGGCTAACGCTCAGATCAACAACATCTTCTTTCCACATGACACATGTTCTCCTTTCAGACTGGTGAGGCCAGTCTAGCAGGGTCTGGTAAAGTTCAGGTTGTGACGTGGTTACGATTGCGTAAACTTCTCCCGTGATCCGTGTCGCGTCACGATGTTCTACACAAAAATTACACAACTTCCATATTCCTGTAACATTGCTATGCTATGAAATAAGCCATGAACGCATACAAAGCAGACCTGCACGTCCACTCCAGTCATTCCAACAAGCCTACCTACTGGGCCATGCGCAAGTTCAACGTCCCGGAGAGCTACACCTCTCCCCGGCACCTGTATCGGGTCGCCCGTGAACGCGGCATGGATTTCGTCACCATCACCGACCATAACGCCATTAACGGTGCCCTGGAGATCGGCCATCTGCCGGGAACCTTCATCAGTTCCGAGATAACGGCCCACTTTCCGGAGAATGGCTGCAAGGTGCACGTCGTGGTGCTGCATATTTCCGAGGCGCAGTTCCGGGTGATCCTGGAACTGCGCAAAAATGTGTACGAGATGGTTGCCTACCTGCATGCTGAAAGGATGGCTCATTTTCTGGCCCATCCGCTCTATGCACAAAATGACAAGCTGAACCGGGAGATCATCGAACGCTCTCTGCTGCTCTTTACCACCATTGAAATAAAGAACGGCTGCCGGGCACACCGTTTCAACGACTTTACCAAGCACCTGGTGGCGTCCCTCAACGAGACAATCATCAATCGCCTGGCCAACAAATATGATCTGAAGCCCTATGGCGCTATCCCCTGGTCCAAGGGCGTCGTCGGCGGTTCGGATGACCACGGCGGTCTCTTCATCGCCCGGGCGCACACGACCGTTTACGACACTCCTACCATCGACGGCTTCATTGCCGCGATACAGGATGGAGACAGTTGGTCCGACGGCGAGGATGGCGGCTCCCTGACCATGGCCCACAGCCTGTACGGCATTGCCCACTGCTTCTACCGCGAGCGTTTGGGAGTCCGTCGGCGTGATGCAACACCCTTTGTCAGCGCCCTGCTCGACCGCTTCTTCAATATCGGCGCGGACAAGGCTTCGTTCATCGAAAAGGTCCGCCTGTTTATCCTCAAAAACCTGCCGGCATCACGCAACCACAAGGGGAAGAGTTTTGAAGAGATTCTCGACTCCGAGGCACGGCTGCTGCTCAATGATTCCGAGTTCATGGCAGGTCTCCGCGAGGCCGACAATGACCGCAAGATATTCGCAGTCACCAGCCGGCTCGCCAACCGCCTTATCTTCCACTATACGAACCGCCTGATGACATTGCCGATCAACGCCGGTTTCTTTGACTACCTCAACACGATCGGCACCATCGGATTGGTGCACACGCTGATTTCTCCCTACTACCTGGCCTTTCACCACCAACACAAGGGGAAAGAACTGATCCGGGATCTTTCGAACTTGTTGCCTGAAATGCGTCACAGTGAGCCCCCAGAAAAGATCGCCCTGTTCACCGACACCCTGGACGAGATCAATGGGGTTGCCATCACCATCAAGCGTCTGATAAGCACCGCCCGCAGCCGCGGGGTCGAGATGACCGTTATCACAGCCGGCGATGATGGAGCGGATGCCGTGGAAGGGGTGAAAAAGTTTCCGTCGGTGGGCGATTTTGTCCTGCCGGAATACCCGGAACTGAAGCTCAATTTCCCGCCGATTCTGGATGTGATGGATTTCATCGAGCGCGAGGGATTTACCCGCATCCATATCAGCACCCCCGGCACCGTCGGTCTGCTCGGTCTCCTGATTGCCCGCATGATGGATATCCCGGTGGCCGGCACCTACCACACCGACATTCCCCAGTATGTGCGCAGCCTGACCAATGACGAATTCCTGGAGCAGGCCGCCTGGAGCTACATGATCTGGTTTTACAGCCAGATGGAAGAGGTCATGGTGCCGTCGGTAGGGACCCGGGAGCAACTGTTCGCCCGCGGTCTGCCACAGGAACGGATGAAGCCGCTTCCCCGCTGGGTGGATACGGAGGTCTACACGCCGGCAATGCGCGATCCCGTCTTCTGGACGGGGCGCGGTATTGCGCCCGGCAGGATTGTGCTGCTGTATGTGGGGCGTGTATCCCGGGAAAAGGGGCTGGAGATGCTGGCACAGGCTTTCAGGGAGCTTGTGGATGGCGGCGCGGCGATTGCACTTGCCGTGATTGGCGATGGTCCCTACCGGGAGGAGATGGTAGCTTCCCTGGCTGGATATCCGGCCCTGTTTACCGGCTACCTGGCGGGAGAGCAACTCCAGCGGGGTTATGCCTCGGCCGACCTGTTTGTGTTTCCCAGCGCCACCGACACCTTCGGAAACGTGGTGCTTGAAGCGCAGGCCTCCGGTCTGCCGGTGATCGTGTCCGATGAAGGCGGACCCCGCGAGCTGATGATCGACGGTGAATCCGGCCTGGTGTTTCGCGCCGGCAACACCGCTGATCTGGCTGCCATCATCAGATCACTGGTCTCCGATCCGCAACGCATTGCCGCCATGGGCGGCAATGCCCGGCGCTTTACACTTGACAAGGCACCCGACAGCAATCAGACGTACAGCACCATACTGCTGCCTGACACGCTCAGGCCCGCCTGCGGCGAGGATCGCGTCTTTGCCAAAGCCGCTTAGGCCGGCATTTATCAGAAGGAGACATGACATGACATTTGCTGAAATCAAAATAATAGCCAAAGATCAGGGGATTCGGGTGGTTGGGGTCAAAAAGATCGACATTGTCAGGGCCATCCAGGAAAAGGAGGGCAATACCCCCTGTTTTTCCACCGGCAAGGCTGCTGAATGCGGCCAGCCGCACTGTCTCTGGTTCGCTGCCTGTGAATGAACGGAAGAGTTCCGCTGCCTCGGTAAAAATTAAAACGCGAAAATCCGGCGAGGGCGCGGCAGAGATCAACCTCTCCGATCACTGCTGGTATCTCAATCGTGAGCTGACCTGGCTGGAATTCAACAGCCGTATCTTGCATGAGGCCGAAGACGAGCGCACGCCGCTTCTGGAACGTCTCAAGTTCATCGCCATTGTCAGTGCCAATCTGGACGGATTCTTCATGAAGCGCATCGGCGGGCTCAAGCAGCAGGTCGGCGCCGGCCTGAATGAACCGAGCCTGGATGGCCGTACGCCCCTGCAACAGATACACGAAAGCCATGCTGTTATCCAGAACCTGGTGAGCAGAAAATACACTCTGCTGCAGCAGGTCCTGGAACTGCTCAAGGGACAGGGTATACGTATTTCCAGCATCAGGGAGCTGACTGGGCGCGACCGGAAAAATCTCAGAAGTCACTTTGCGAAAAATATCTACCCGTTACTGACCCACCAGTCAATCGATCCGGCACATCCGTTCCCCTTCATCTCAAACCTCTCACTCAACCTGCTGGTTACCCTGAACAGCCCTGCCGGACTCGACATGCAGCTGGCTCGCGTCAAGGTGCCGGTCGGAGTGAACACATCGCGTTTTATTCCCGTGCCGGGGAAAATAGATTGTTTCGTGCGCCTGGAGGACCTTCTCATGAACAACCTGGATATGCTGTTTCCGGGCATGAGGGTGGTGCGCTGCGACCTGTTCCGTGTCACCCGCAATGCGATCAGCGAACTTTACGAGGAACAGGCCGATGACCTGGTGGCGATGATCGAAACCGAGTTGAAGGAACGGCGCTTCGCCCCCATCGTGCGGATGGAAGTGGCTCAGGGGATACCGCCTCTGCAGCGGGGCCGGCTGGCCGCGGAACTGGATATCAATGAGGATGATGATGTCTTCGAGGTGCCGGAGCTGTTGGCCATGCGTGACCTGTTCGAACTGACCCGGCTTGATTACCCGCATCTGCACGATCCGCAGCTCCATCCGGTGGTGCCTCCGCTGCTGGAATCATCGCGTAACATCTTTCACATCATACGTGAGGCCGGTCCGATTCTGCTGCAGCACCCCTATGAATCGTTTTCAGCCTCCGTGGAGAGGTTTCTAAGCGAAGCCGCGGTCGATCCCAAGGTCCATGGCATCAAGATGACCCTCTATCGCACCTCCGGCAAGAGCCGCATCATAGAAGCCCTGTTGCTGGCCGCCCAGAACGGGAAACAGGTAGCGGTCGTGGTGGAGTTGAAAGCGCGTTTTGACGAGGCCACCAATATCCGCCTGGCGGAGCAGATGGAGCGGGCCGGCATCCACGTCACCTACGGCGTGGTCGGCCTGAAAACCTACTGCAAGCTGATCATGATCGTCCGCCGTGACTTCAACCGCCTGCGGCGGTATGTCCACATCGGCACCGGCAACTACAACGCCGACACGGCACGCGTCTACAGCGATATCGGACTGCTGAGCTGCAGCGAGGTGCTCTGCAATGATGTGGCCGAACTGTTCAATTACCTGACAACGGGTTTCAGGCAACGCAGGAAATACACCCAGTTGCTGACCGCACCGCTGTTCCTTAAAAAAGCGCTGTTGTCAAAGATTGAACGCGAGACCGCGCTGCACCGTGAATCCGGCGGCGGGGTGATTCAGTTCAAGGTAAACGCCCTTGAAGATGGCGAAATAGTCAAGGCGCTCTACCGGGCTTCCCAGGCCGGAGTCACGATCGACCTGATCGTGCGCGACACCTGCCGGTTGCGCCCCGGCATACACGGAGTGTCGCAGACCATCCGCGTCGTCAGTATCATCGGGCGCTTTGTGGAACACTCCCGGCTCTACTACTTCAGAAACAATGGTGCGGAGGAATATTTCATCTCATCGGCGGATGCCATGAAACGCAACCTGGAGGCGCGGGTCGAGGTGCTCTGCCCGGTTGAGGCCCCGGAGCTTGTCAGCGAAATCCGCGCAATCCTCGACATTCATCTGCGGGACAGGCGTTCCGCCTGGGATATGCAGACGGATGGCAGCTATATCCAGCGACAGCCGGTTGATGCGGAAGGAGAGTGCGGCAGCCATTGCCAATTGATGGATCGCGCGGAAAAACGGCTAGAACTTTACAGGAAAAAAATGAAGCGTAAGAAGATAAAAAAACTAGACGTTCTGTAGGAACGGGCCATATTCTGGATATCGCGCGCTGTCAGGCAAAGGCCTTTTTAAGGGACGTAACCCTCTTCTTGCCCGGGACCAGATACCAGAGAAAACCGGCCGGCTTGACTGCCTTGCCCGGATCGAGTTCCAAAGCCACGCAGGCGCCTTTTTTCAGCGGCGTTGGCTCGGTTTCACGACCAAGCAGGTTTGCGACCAGCAGGCCCATCTGGGGCTCGTGGCCAACCAGCAGGACGCGCTGGTCATCCTTGCAGCTCTTCAGGTACGTAACCAGTTCGCTGATGTCGGCTCCCGGCAGAAGCATCTCGCTTGCAATAACCACATTTTTTCGACAGGCCTTTTCAGCCATGATCTCGGCCGTTTGTACCGTGCGGGTCAGGGGGCTGGCCATGGTCAGGCGGGGCTTGGGGCCGATCTTGGCAATCGCGGCGCTCATCTTTTCGGCCGCCGACCTTCCTTTTTCAGTCAGATAGCGCCACTCATCCCGCAAGACGTCACTTCCCTCAACCGCTTCAGCGTGCCGCATAACATACAAAACCATGGAAACCTCCAGATCTATAGAGTTTGATCAAAGTATAACCCTCAACCGGGGCATTGCAAGACGCGCGGCACACAGTGACCTGATTGTAACAATTGCCAGGTTTGGTGGTGACTGTTATTGGCCCTGATGAGAGATATGCGCATGAAACTGCCGCAGGCTGGTTATCATGGAGGAATCCGGGGTCGGGTCAACGTGCGGAATCTTGGTCTGCCCGCCCAGTTTGCCGCGTTCGGCCTGCGACCAGTGGTAGATGCCGTCTTCCGGCACCAGCACGACATCCGGCGCGTGGATGCGCCCCTGGCTCCTGAACGTGGCATAGTCGGCGTTCAGGTTGCACAGGGTTGTATCCAGAACCTGCCGCGCATCCTCATGTTTCAGGCCCTCGGAGTGCACGGCCAGAACCCATTGATGCCGCCGGGCGGGTATGTCGGCGCCCACCATGAATTCGCGCACATTCCAGTGGCCGCACCGATTGAGATTGGCAACCGCCTGTTCGACCTCTGCCTGGGTGACCTTTTCCTCCAGCTTGTCCAGAAATCGGTCACGACCGGTGAATTCGATGAAGTGGGGGGAGGTGGAAGTGAAGCGGATCGTGTCGCCGATATGGTAGCGCCACAGGCCCGAACAGGTGCTGAGGATGAGCGCGTAGCGCTGACCGGTCTTGATCTGCTCCAGCGGAACAGCATCGGCATGGGGAGCCGGACGGCCCTGTCCGTCCAGATCCTCAAAACGGACGAACTCGAAAAAGACGCCGTAGTAGGGAGTCAGTCGCATCTGCGCTTCGCCCAGCTGCTGAAAGGCCATGAACGCTTCGGATGAGGGGAGCAGTTCCAGCAGGTTCGGGAGTTGACCATCGAACAGACTCTCCAATTCGTTCCGATAGGGCGTAATGCTGGTACCGCCGTGGATGATCAGCTCAAGATTCGGCAGCAGGTCCCGCAGCGGCCTGCCGCCGATCTCACGGCACCGTTTCAGCAGCAGGATTATCCAGGGGGGCACGCCGGAAATGACCCTGATCTGGTCATCATGCAGCAGCAGTTCGGCCATGGCCTGAAGTTTCTGATCCCAGGGCAGGGCCGAAATTTCCGCTCCCGGTTCCACGAACGGCGTCAGGTACCAGGGGCGGAATCGCAGTGTCAGCGCGCTCATGTCGCCGGACCAGACCCCGCGCTTGACCCTGGTCAAGCTGGTGGAACCGGACATGTAAAGGACCTTGCCGTTCAAAACCTGCGACTGCGGATGGGCGGCCAGGTAGCAGGCGATCATGTCGAGGGCCGCCCGACGGTTTTCCGCAAACATCCGCGCCGAAAAGGGGACGAATTTGCTCGGTGCGGTGGTGCCGGACGTCTCGCAGAACATCCGGATGGTGCCGGGCCAGGTCACGTCAGTCAGATTCGGGGCCGCTCGCCCGCGGGATGAATGCGGTTGATCGCGATAAAAATAATCCGTCATGAACTCCTGATAGGAGCGGATCGGCACCCGGCCTTTGTAGTCTCGATAGGCATCATTGAACGAAATTCCCGTCAATCGGCCAAAGCCATTGTCCCTGCCGAATCTCGTCGTTGCCGCTGTTGCGATCAATTCACGGAATATCTGCTGTTGCGACACCAGCGGGTCCCGCAGGTTGAACAGGTCGGCCCGTTTCCTGGCCTGAGCATACAGTACTCTCCGCAGTGGCCCGCAACCCTGTATCCGTTTCGTCAGCGTCATCTATACCGCCAGTTGGAATCGCGGGTAGAGGAGTCTGTCATACCAGCTGTCCAGCAGAGTATTGTAGGCTTCATGGTGGAAGATGAGCGAGGCGTGGGCGACCCCGTCACCGGCAATATGCGATTTTACCATCTTTACGCGGCAGGAGGGGAATATGCGGGAGTAGAGCGCGGGTTCGCTGAACAGCTTCAGCGTCGGTGAAGACGGCACCAGGATATCGGATTCATTTTCAGCCAGCAACACCAGCACCGGACCGGGAAAAAGCGTACTGGCCGGGGCCGGAAAGCTGAAATCCCGCAGTGCCGTAACCCTTTCAAAGCCGCCGCGGGCGGTTGTGTATTCGATGACATCGTTGATTTTCTTTCGGATAGCCAGGTGGCGGGCACTGAGGGTACGGTTCCCGGCACCGGCATTGAAAAGGGCCTGAAAACAGCGCCGGGAGCGTTCGACATGCCTGGCGATATCAGTCTCATTCTCCGGATCCGCTGCCACGATCTTTTTGAGATTGCTCTCCAGCATTCTGACACCATCACGTTTGTGCTCAACCGGTCTGATCAGGTCCTCGGTCGTGATGACCGGACTAACCAGGACGATACCGCGGATGCCTTCATGCACCCACTCGTCGGCATGGCGCAGAAAGTTGGCGAGCAGGCCGCAGCCGAAGCTGACCCCCATGATCAGTGGCTTTTGCCCTTTATTCACCAGATATTCGATCAGGTCATTAAGCTGGGCGGTAAACATCTCCTGGCAGAATCCGTTGCGCGAATAGTTCATGTAGTAGATGCAACCATGTTGGCGCAACAATCTGCGCTGAAATTCTACGGTTTCGGTTGCGTCCGGCACGAAGCCTCCGAGGACGATCGTCGGCACATTGCCGTTGCCTTTTTCCCGAAATAACTGACAGCGAGACATGTGTGATTTCTGGCTTTGCTCCAGGACCGCAAACTCCCTCCGTCGGCTTGCGGGGGCGAATCGCTTGATGGCGATGCCGCGCATGAAACCGGTCGCTGCCGTAACAGCCGATACCATCGGACGAATCTCTTGCACTTCCCGAAGTTTTGCCGATTTGCCGCTCATATGCCCTCCCTGGTAACTACGGAAATATTTCCGCCTTTGCGGAAAATAATCCCGTCAATGCACGTACCCCGTTTATCGGGGCTGGAAGGCATCCTAGCATTGTAAGGTCACATCAATATGGCGGGTTGGTGAAAGTTGTGAAAATTTGCGGGTTGAGCGGGGAGGGACTGGCTGCGGAATGGAATTGAAGAGTTTCCCGGGTACCCTATTTGAACTCCATCTTGTAGTAGAGGTCGGCGCCGCTCTCGCCGCCGCCGGTCTGGGTTTCTATCTGCCATTTCTTGAAAATGTCATAACGTAACAGGAACAGGTTGTTTCCGGTAAACAGGGACTTGCCGTAACTGATATAGATCTGCGGGGTAAGATACTTGCCCACGGTGAGCATCGTTTCGGTGATTCCAGCCTGCTGCGCTGCCGGTATGGCACCGGGGGCGGTCACCTGAAGCGGTTTGTACCCCATGGTGCTTTTGGTCCCACCGACACCGCCCTGAATCTCCAGGGTACTCAGGCCGAGGTAATCTTTTACCTGCTCCTGCAACACCGCTGCCTGGCCGGAGGTGAGCAGCGCGCCGGCGGCCTGGGTCAGGAGGCTGGCCTGTTGGCCGCTGCTTCCGAGCGGATGGCCGAGGACGATATAGGCCAGTACATCGACATCCGGCATGGAGGGTTCGGAATAGAGTTTGGTGACCGGTTTCTGGAGCGTACCGGTAACCGTTACGCCGGCCCGTATGTCTCCGATGGTGCGCAGAGCCAGAAAATCCAGGCTCGGGCGGTTAATGTTCCCGCCAGCGAAGAAGAGACGTCCGCGCACGATTTCAAGGTCCACACCGTAGGTCCGGTAATGCCCTTTGACTACCTTGATCTCCCCCTTGCTGGTAATCCTGTCGAGACTGTTGAATGACAGATCCATGGCCCCGCCCAACTGGGCATCGACCCCCGCGACCTTGACGTGGACCTTGTCACCGAACAGTATCCGGACCTGGACGTCCAGAGCCAGTGGAGAGGACTTGGCCACCGGCACGGTTTTTCCTTCCCTGATGACGTCGCTGCTGGGCGCGATAACCTTACGGGTCTGTGCCCCGACGATGTTCAGTTCAGGCAGGGTCACTTCCCCGCGCAGGGTGAGCTTTTGCGGGGTCCCGTCAAAGATGAGTTTCGGTGTGCCTATGACCCGGAGCTCGGGGAAATAGACCGTCTGGAAATTCTCGCCATTGATGGTGCCCTGGTACCTGATCACCCGCCAGCCGGCCAGGGTGATCAGCGCCGACCCTTCGATATGCCCGGCGCCTGACACCGCCCGGTAGGAATCGATCCGGATGAGGTTCTTTTCCAGGTGAGCCGACAACTGGACGTCCTGGAGGTGAATGCCGGCGGAGGGCAGATACGCCCCCCCCTTGGCCAGTCGCAGCTTGCCTGCAAAGAGCGGCGCTTCCCAGGTCCCGCCGAGGTTGAGTTCGGCGTTGAGCTCGCCGGCACTTTCCTGGACCAATCCCGGGAAGAGGGAGGTGATAATTCCCTTTTCCCGGGCTAGACCGGCCAGTGATGCCCGCAGAGGCCCCTTCGGATTGATGGCAACCGGGAAACGTGCCGGCAGCGGCAGCTGGAAATTACCGCTAACCTGTCCGTATTCGGCCGTTTTCAGGGCGAGGGTCCCGGCCAGCGCATCCCCACGCCAACCCCATGTGGCCGTTGCCGATGTGAAGGCGAGCTTCAACTCCCCGTCGGGCCTTTGCTGGTGCAAGGTCCCCCCGGACATCGAGGCGGTGCCGTCCAGTTCAAAGCGCTGCCCCGGGAGCAGGATGCCTTTGACCCGTCCGCTGATGTGTCCTCCCAGGGCGGTGCCGGTGGGGAGCCAGGGTTTGAGCAGTGCCAGGTCAATTCCACTCCATTCCGCTGCCAGCTCTCCTTGCCCAGGCATGGCCAGACGGAGTGGGGCGTGTGAGGTAAAGCTCCCTTTCAATCTGCCGCCGTCAGTCGTATTGAGCTCAAAACCTCCCCGCAGGCCCTGGTCACTGCCGTTAAAGGTTAGCAGGCTCCGCTGGAGAGACAGACTGCCGCCCTGACCGGTTATTGTCCCGCTAACAGTGGAATTTCCGTCAAGGGCAAGTCGATTCCCGGATAGAATATCTACCCGGATGCTGCCGAGGCTGCTCCCCGTGATCCGCATATCCTTCAGATAGGGGTTGGCTCTGGCCAGGTTCAGGGCGCTCCATTGAGCCCGGACCTGGCCGCTCAGCGGATTCAGGCCCAGATCAACGGCGATTTCGATACGCTCCGCGGAACCCGCGGTGAGGATCAGCGGGGCCAGGGAAAATTTCCCTGCGCTGACGGCAAATGCCGAGGGAGCCGCCAGGTTCCAGGTTCCGCTCTTGTCCCTGCCCGCCAGGCGGGTAATCTCACCCTTCCAGGCTCCTTCGTTATAGCCGGCGTTCAGGGACAAGCGTGCCTCGGCGCCGGCAGAACGAAGCGTTGCGTCCAGGGTGTGGCGCGCCAGGGTTCCATCCGCCGCAAGTGTCACGGCACTCAGTTTATAGTTGCCATAGGCCACATCCCGTAGAGATGCATCGATATGTAGGGGATAACCCGCGCCTGGTTCTAGCCGGGTTGTCAGATTGACGGCGGCTATGCGCGTCCCGGCGTAGGCCAGTCCGCTTCCCGCGCCGGCGATCGCACCGCTGAGATGCCTGTCACGCCAGCGCAGCCAGCCGTCGGCCTGGAGCGTCCCGGCCGACTCCGGAACCAATCGGGAAAAGTCGCTGATCCGCGCGGAGACGGCCAGACGCTGGTTCAGCTCCCCCGAGGCCTGCAGATCAAAACCCTTACCCTGCAGCGCCAGCCGGGAGAGCGAGAGGTTGCTGCCGGCAACGTCCGCCTGTAGTTCGCCGGTCAGTGCCTGGCCGTGCAGGCGGCTTTCCAGGAGGGTGCCGCTGATGCTTCCCGTGAGGGGCGTCTTTCCTGTCCTGGCCAGTTTTCCGCTGACATTGAAATTGGCTACACCCTTCCAGGCAGGGTCAATCCTGGCCGGGTCGAGATTCCTGCCGCTGATCGCTCCCTGCAGGGCAAAGCCGCTGCGCCAGTTCATATCCAGTTTTCCCGCCAGCGATCCACCCAGAACCGACCCGCTCAACGGGGCCAGTATCATGCCGTCACGGGTACCCTGGTAGTCGGCGGACACAGTCGCAGCCCGCCACCCCTGGGCCTTGTTGGAAAAGGTGAAGTCGCCCCGATAGCTGTCCAGGGTTCCCGCGAACTTGAGGGTGCCGGAGAGGTTGGTGGGCACGTTCAGCTCCGGGGCAAGATCGAGGCCGGCTGCCGTGATCTGCAGCGTTATGTTGGATTCCCGGGCTGTGAAGGCCAATGATCCATCGGCATTGATCAAGCCCTTTCGGCCCGGCCTGGTCAGGCGCAGACTGCGCAGATTGAAGGCGTTCCGGGCCATGCCCACATCTCCGCTCAGTTCCAGCAGCTTCCGTGTACCGGCGCTGCCGGCGATGGAGAGCGTGCCGACAAACTGCTCCGGGCCCCTCGCAAGGCTTTTTCGTGCCTGCAGGGTAAAACGGTCCATCTCCGCCACCGGGTGGGCCAGGGCAACCGCAAGGTCGGCCGTGAGTGAGGGCTGTTTGAAACCGGCCGAGACGCTGCCGTTCATATTCGCGGCAGGGGAGGTTGCCGCGAGATCAGCGATGGACAGGATGCCGTCTTGCCAGGTGGCGGAAGCGGTGATGGACGTCAGGTGTATGGGTTGTTCCTGCAGGCGGCGATAGTTGAGGTCAAGATCGG
>JAJYBH010000209.1 GCA_021779135.1 Deltaproteobacteria bacterium | reverse complement strand
CCGCGCCTTCTCAAAGCGTTTTTACGCCATTCACAAGGCCATGCCGACCATGGACCAGGCCGGCGCCTATTCAGCCACCATGAACTACCTCAAGGCCATCAAGGCGGCCGGAACCGATGATTCGGATGCTGTTATGGCAAAGCTGAAGTCCATGAACATCAGCGACTTCTTTGCCGTACATGGCAAGATCAGGGCTGACGGGCGGATGGTGCATGACATGTATCTGATGGAAGTTAAAAAACCGTCCGAATCCAAGGGCGAGTGGGACCTGCTCAAGATCGTCAAGACGGTTCCTGCGGCGGACGCATTCATGCCGCTCTCCGAGAGCACCTGCTATCTGGTGAAGAAGTAACGTCGGAAAGTAACCTCCTCTAATTATCCCTTTAGGCCCCTCTGTGGCCTAAAGGGGAATGAGGGTGGGAGATGTTAAACAACAGGAGAAAGCACCATGGACATAACATTCCAGATGGTCATGTCGCAGGTCATGCTGGGGCTCAACAACGGTGTCTTTTACGCCATCCTGAGCCTCGGTCTGGCGGTGATTTTCGGTCTCCTGAATATTGTCAACTTCGCCCACGGCGCACTCTACATGCTGGGCGCCTATGTGGCGCTGCTGGGCTTTACGTCGCTGGGTCCGCTGATCGGGATGCCCGACTTCCACCTCAACTACTGGGCGGCGCTGATTGTGGCTCCGCTGGTGGTCGGTGCGCTGGGAATCGTGATCGAGAGAACCATGCTGCGCCGGCTGTACAGGTTTGACCACCTCTATGGCCTGCTCTTGACCTTTGGCCTGGCTCTCATTATCCAGGGGATCTTCACCAATTTCTTCAATGTATCCGGTGACCCCTATGACGCCAAACCGGAAATTCTGAATGGCGTGGTCAATCTCGGCTTCATGATGTTCCCGAAATACCGACTGTGGGTGATTGGCGTCTCCCTGCTGGTCTGTTTCGGCACCTGGTATGTCATTGAGCGGACCAAGCTCGGTTCCTATCTTCGGGCCGGTACGGAAAACCCGGAGCTGGTCAAGGCCTTCGGCGTCAATGTGCCGCTCATGATCACACTGACCTACGGCTATGGCGTAGCGCTGGCCGCCTTTGCCGGGGTGCTGGCTGCACCGATCTATTCTGTCAGTCCGGTCATGGGATCGGAGATGATCATCACCGTGTTTGCCGTGGTGGTCATCGGCGGAATGGGGTCGATCATGGGGTCCATCGTCACCGGCCTTTTGCTGGGAATGGTGGAGGGCTTCACCAAGGTTGTCTATGCCCCGGCCTCCAGCACCGTCATTTTCCTGATCATGGTGCTGGTTCTGCTGGTCAAGCCGGCCGGCCTGTTCGGGAAGGAGTCGTAAATGAACAAGTATGCCTGGGTCGCCCTGATAATCATTGGCTTGCTGGCGCCGTTCGTTGTCTATCCG
Organism: Deltaproteobacteria bacterium; assembly: GCA_021779135.1. Classification (GTDB taxonomy): domain Bacteria; phylum Desulfobacterota; class Desulfuromonadia; order Geobacterales; family Pseudopelobacteraceae; genus CAIPTY01. Next base: position 2,244 of record JAJYBH010000209.1, on the reverse strand, counting down.
GTGATCATGATGAAGCTGCTCTGTTTTGCCCTGTTTGCCTGCGCCTTCAATCTGCTGCTGGGCTACACCGGGCTGCTCTCATTCGGGCATGCCGCATTTTTCGGCGGCGCATCCTATATTACCGGATACCTGGTCAAGAACAGCGGCCTGACACCCGAACTGGGTATCCTGGGGGGCACGTTGTTTGCCGCCTTTCTGGGATACCTTGTCGGCAGCCTGGCGATCAGGCGGCAGGGGATCTACTTCGCCATGGTTACCCTGGCCCTGGCCCAGATTGTCTACTTTGTGGCCCTGAAGGCGCCTTTTACCGGAGGCGAGGATGGCCTGCAGGGTATTCCCCGCGGCAAGCTCTTCGGGCTGATCGACCTGGGGCACGTCTCTATCGTTGGCGGCAGCCCACTCGGGCTAAACCTCTACTATTTCGTCTTCGTCATGTTCTGCCTGGGCTTCTGGATCATTTACCGGACGATCAATTCACCTTTCGGCCAGGTACTGAAGGCGATCCGCGAAAACGAGCCACGCGCGGTTTCACTGGGATACAAGGTGGAGCGTTTCAAGCTGATCGCCTTTGTGATTTCCGCCGCACTGGCCGGCATGGCCGGTTCGATGAAGTCGCTGGTCTTTCAGCTTGCCTCGCTAACCGATGTCAGTTGGCATACCTCCGGGGAGGTGGTCCTGATGACACTTCTCGGGGGAGTAGGCACGGTACTCGGGCCGCTGGCCGGGGCATTCACCGTGATTACCCTGCAGTCCGAACTGAGTTCGGCAGGGTCCTGGATAACCGTGATCATTGGAAGCATCTTTGTGATCTGCGTGCTGCTCTTTCGGCGCGGCTTTATCGGCGAACTGGGGAGACTGTTGAAACGGTCCTTGTAGAGTGTACCTAAGAGAATTTACGGGGGTATGTCATGGCTGTCGTTTGTACAAGCATCAGGCAGGCGCTGGATGGGATTCATAACGGCGCCAGCGTTATGGCCGGAGGTTTCGGGCTGGTGGGGATACCTGAGAAGCTGATTCAGGGACTGCGCGAATCGGGAGTACGGGACCTGACGGTCATCTCCAACAACTGCGGCGTGGACGACTGGGGGCTGGGCATCCTGCTCCAGAACAGGCAGATCAGGAAAATGGTCTCATCGTACGTGGGAGAAAACAAGGAGTTCGAACGTCAGTATCTGGCTGGTGAACTGGAGGTGGAGCTGGTGCCCCAGGGTACCCTGGCGGAGCGGATACGGGCCGGCGGAGCCGGCATCCCCGCCTTCTACACCCCGGCCGGTGTGGGAACGATGATTGCCGAGGGGCGCGAGACCAGGGTCTTCGGCTCAAAGGAATACCTGCTTGAGCATGGTCTGACGGCCGATTTTTCCATCATCAAGGCCTGGAAAGGCGATCGCTTCGGCAATCTGGTCTACCGCAAGACGGCCCGCAACTTCAATCCGATGATGGCCAGCGCCGGCAGGGTGACAATCGCCGAGGTGGAGGAACTGGTGGAGCCAGGTGAACTCGACCCGGATCAGATCCATACCCCCAGCATCTACGTGCAGCGCATCATCACCTGCAGTGGCTATGAGAAGCGGATCGAACGCCGCACGGTGCGGAAATAAAGGAGGCCACATGGCATTGACTCGCGAAGAAATGGCTCAAAGGGCCGCGCTGGAGATAGAGGACGGCTACTATGTCAATCTGGGGATCGGTATGCCGACCCTGGTGGCAAATTACATCCCTCCGGGGAAGCGGGTGGTCCTGCAATCCGAAAACGGTCTGCTGGGGATCGGCCCCTATCCGACCGAGGACGAACTGGATCCCGACCTGATCAACGCCGGCAAAGAGACCATCACCATGATCACCGGTTCCAGTACGTTTGACAGTGCCGAATCCTTTGCCATGATTCGCGGCGGGCACATCGACCTGGCCATCCTGGGGGGTATGGAGGCCTCGGTCTCCGGCGACCTGGCCAACTGGGTCATTCCGGGAAAGATGGTTAAGGGGATGGGGGGCGCCATGGACCTGGTTCATGGCGCCAAGCGGATCGTGGTGCTGATGGAGCACTGCAACAAGCAGGGGGAGTCCAAGATCCTCGACAACTGTACCCTGCCCCTAACCGGCAAGGGAGTGATCAATCGGATAATCACCGACCGGGCTGTGCTGGATGTCACTCCGGAAGGTCTGCTGCTTGTAGAGGTCGCGGCAGGTTACACAGCTGCTGAAATACAGGCCTGTACAGAACCGCCATTGATAGTTCCGCCC
>JAJYBH010000082.1 GCA_021779135.1 Deltaproteobacteria bacterium | reverse complement strand
TATCATTGAATCACACCCTCCGTCCATGCCCATAACTCATCGTAATACAAGCTTAATGTAAGCGAAGTCAACAGGCTGGAACTAATGAAAGGAACACCCTGTTTTTATAAATAACTACTTGACAGACATAATTAGCTGTATACAATTAGTCTTATTTAACATGAATATATCAATATGAACTCGCAACCTCCTCAGGTGAGGCCTCAAGGCATTACCAACACCTCAGAAAGCTCGTGTCACATCCAAAGAGGCAGGATCTGCAGCGTAGATCCTATTCGTTATATACCGCATGAGATTCAGATACCCTTTTCAGGAGTCGATCATGAAAAAATTGTTTACCGCAATGTTGTTTGTTTTGTTGATGGCGTCGGCCGCCCTGGCTGTCAACTCGCCCCACACAACTAGCTTGAATTGCGATGGCTGTCACACCACCATATCAAATGGTACGGGAGGCTACACCTATGACATGTCAACCACGTACGGCATTACCAACCTTTGCCTCAATTGTCATAAGCCCGAGTTGATGGATAAGTCCTTCGTTCCTGGGGATATCGCCAATCCGTATGGCTCCACTGACCTGAACGCATATCCAGTCCGCAAGCAATCCTCCCACAACTGGGCAGCTCCTTTTGACAAGCCGGCAGCAGGCGCTGCCAAGTCGGACTTGTCTGCTGCCTTTACCCCCACCAATGCTACCCAAAATGGCATTATAAGTTGTGCCAGTTGCCATCAGCAACATGGTGTGGCGGGCAACAATCTTTTAAAGGTCGATGCGGTAGACCTGCTCTGTTTCGACTGTCACCGGGTACGCAACCAGAAGGATGTCCAGAAAGGTACCCACCCGGTTGACTTTGATTACGCAACATCCAAAGTGGCGCTCAAGCCTGGCGAGTACCTGCCCACACCAGTGAACGCCAATCCCGCCAACCCTACTTCTGCGATGAAACTGACGGGGGGCAAGGTACTTTGCAGCACCTGTCATGGCGTTCATTTTAGTGATTCAAATGCAAGGACCTTCGATAGCGCCTCATCATCCAGGTTTGGCCATCTGTCGACATCGCAGGGTTTACTGCTGCGCACCGACCTGCGAGGCGGCACAGCCAATGCGGTCAACATCTGCACAAACTGTCATGCCGGCAAGCTGGCTCACAACCGCAAGGGGCAGAACATCCAATGCGCAGACTGCCATGCTGGGCATGTTGATCCGGGTGATGGCACTGCCCCCAACGTCTGGCTCATACGCCGCTACATGAACTACTCGGGAGGCGTGAAGCTCAACTCCTATCGTACAAAAGTATTGAATCAGGCCGTTGGAGCTCAAAGCAATTTTGCCGGAATATATGGCGTCTGTCAGGCCTGCCACAACGTGCCGCCTCCGGGTGGCAACTATCCCGCAGAACATGCCAGTACCGATCCAAATGTCTGCCGGTCATGCCACATCCACAATAGCACTTCCGGGTCTTTCTCAGCGGACTGCACCAGCTGTCACGGCTTTCCGCCGCAGCAAAACACGCCGGGTGGTCCGCTGGGTTACGCCAAAACATCACAATATGATTATGCAACATCAGGAGTTTTCAAGGATGAGGGCAATGCCGGTCACTTTCATGCCACTACACCATATGCATTCAGCTGCAGCGAGTGTCACGCCGGCAACAAACATGCCACCGGCAACTTCCAGCAGGTCTTCATTCAAAAAACCGGCATTATTGCTTCCCTCCTCGGCGCTGTTCCAACCTACAATGCAGCCGCCGGAACCTGCTCAACAACATACTGCCACAGTAACGGTGCACCGGATGGTGGTGGCAACATCTATAAAACACCTGCCTGGGCAAACGCCAAGAACGGCACGCTCAAGTGCAACGCCTGTCACGACGCATTACCGGCAACCAACGCCCACTCCGGGCACTTGAGTTTCGGATATAGCTGCGAAATCTGCCATGCAGCGACTGTCACCGGCAGCTCTTCGATCAAAGACATCAAAAAACATGTTAACGGTATCAAAGAAGTACAGTTCTCCGGCACGGCAACTATTGGCGGGACAGGAACTTTTGACGGCAGCACAAATACCTGTACTGGACTTTACTGTCACTCCAACGGCAACAAAAATTTCCTGGTTTACGTCAATCCGCCAGCTTGGACCTCTGGAACAAAACTGGGCTGCAACGGCTGTCACGGCACCAGCAACCCACTGGGCGCTCCTGACTACGCCAACGGTGGGGCAGGCGCAACTAATGCCAACAGCCACAATGCACATGTAGCTGGCTCTGCGTCGACTGCAGTCTGTGCCAACTGCCACTTTACAACGGTCAATTCGACAACAGGCGCTCCACTGTCCGCACACCTAAGCGGTAACGTGGACGTTGTCTTCAATCCGGCAGTTGCCGGACCCAGTGCCGGCTATAACTCATCAAATAAGATCTGTGCCAACGTAGCCTGCCATGGCGGCGCTTCCGCCCAGTGGGGGAGCACGGCCGGTTGCCTCACCTGCCACTCCTTATCCATAGGAAACCGTGCGGCAATCGGTCCGCAGTTCAATGGTAACTCGCATCACATCCAGGGTACGACCCTTACCGGCACTCACTGTTACCAGTGCCACTGGGAAGCAAACAGCGACGGCACCATCAATCACACATATCACCACTCAAGTACACCTGGCGGGCCGGTGGAACTGGTGATTTACGGTGCGGGAGCACGGCCGGCAACGTATTCCGCCGGAACCACGGCAATTCCGTACACCGCCAATGGCACCAGAGCCGAGATGGCCAAGATCAATACCCACTGCATCGGCTGCCATAGCGATCAGAACAATGCCACCACCCCCTTCGGGGACGGGAAATCGCCGAAGGTGTATGCATGGGACGGCGCTAGCATTGCCACAAAATACGGCGATACGGGTACCACCCCGTGGGGCAAGTATACCGGAGGCAACACAACACCAAAGAATACCGTGACGAAGGCCTTCTCCGCCCACGGCAACGCCGCAGCCAACCAGGGCGGCTGGAATACCAGCGAGACCTGGCCGAACACGACCGGTACAGTTGCAGTTTTGTGTTTCGACTGTCACAACTCCCATGGCTCGAGCGTCAGCGGAACTACCACCAGCTATACCAGCGTCACGACCAATGGCGGGATACTTAAAGACACGGAAGCCGGAAAAGGTGGATACGGCACAACCTACCAACCAATGGCAGGCGGCTCCGCTGCGGGGCACAACCTCTACAACTCCGGCGCGGCCATCTGTTTTGACTGCCATCAGAATGCTACCTCAGGCACGACCCCTTGGGGATATAGCAGCACCTTCAGCGCCTCGCAGGCCATTCTGGGTTACCTGGACACGCCTTCCTTCGGCCCCGGACAGTTCGGGTACCAGATGCGCAATCCCTATAAGATCAATGTCAGCTTTGGCGGCCATTTCGGAGCGACTTCGTCGCTCTCGTCGACGCCGTCTCATGCCATCGGCGGACTCTGCACACCGTGTCATGACCCTCATGGTGTCAGCCAGACGCTCGGCAGCAACAAGCAGTATGGGGTGCCACTCCTCAAGGGAACCTGGTTGACCTCGCCCTACAAAGAGGACAACTGTACGATTGACAATGCCACGTACGGTTACATTTCGGGCGTCAGCGGCGAGGAAAAACCTCGTCCTGCCTCGGGCGCCTATACTGCGTACCAGGCTGCAATCACATCCTACAAGATCGACCAGAACAGCTTCGCCTCGGGTTCCATAACTCAGACGGATCTGCAGTTCGCCGGACTCTGCCTTAATTGTCATGCAAAACAGAGCCTGACGAACGGCACGACGCATACCTGGAAAGATAAAAACCGGATCCATGAATCGGTCAAGGGGTGGAAGACCGCCAACGGAACCATCAAGCACAATTACTCATGTTCCAAGTGCCATGCGCCCCACAATGCGCAGCTCCCGCGCCTGATGATAACAAACTGCCTCGATTACAAACACAGGGGGCGCGTAACAAACAATCCGAACCCGAAGCTCTCGTTCAGCGATCGTGGCGAAGAGGGGAGCGGAGGTGGCCACATCCCCGGTATCTATTCCGGCCGTGGTGAAAGAAATAGTGGCGGTGGCAGCGGCACCGGTCCCGCAAACAGCACGTTCAGCACTTGCCATGAGGGCAACACCGGTTCACCAACCAACCAGTACTGGAACGTGGTGACTCCCTGGACTTCAGGCGCTTCCCTGCCTGTCCTTGCCTCGCCGGTTCTGGTTACCGAAGCCAATGCCACTTGTTCGGGCTCCTGCTCGGTAGCGTTGCAGTGGAATGCAGTAAGCAACACGGGAGGCGGACCCGTCCAATACTCGGTTCAGGTCAGCAACAGTTCCACTTTCGCGACGGTCAACTACATATCGGGCTGGATTTCCGGCACCAGCTGGTCGGTATCGCTCGGTAACGGCACCTGGTACTGGAGGGTTCAGGCCCGTGACTCCTTAAATACAACAACCGTTTCCGATTGGTCTACTGCCGGTTCTTTCACCCTGTCATCAACTCCGCCGTCTTCCAGCGGACCAACTGTGCCGGTGCTGATTGCCGAGCCAGACGGCACTTGCACGGGGTCTTGCGGAATCCAGCTGCTGTGGAATCCGTCCAGCAACTCGAACGGAAATGGAGTGCAGTATTCCGTGCAGGTAAGCTCCAGCAGTGCCTTCTCGTCAGTCAACTCCTCATCGGGCTGGATTAGCGGCACCTCCTGGACGCCAACACTGGGAACCGGCACCTGGTACTGGCGTGTGCAGGCGCGGGATGCAGCAAACACTTCACTGGTATCCGCATGGTCAGCGACCAATTCCTTCGTATTGACGGCGCCATCATCTTCAACACCGCCGTCAGCACCGGTGCTCATCCCGGAGTCTGACAGTTCATGCTCATCGCGCTACGGCTGCCCGACCAGCCTGCAGTGGAACACATCCGTCAATCCAAGCGGCGGTTCGCTCCAATATCTCGTGCAGGTGAGCAGCAGTTCCTCCTTCTCGACAATAAAATCAACTTCCAACTGGATTTCGGGCACCAGTTGGTCGGCAACCCTCGGCAGCGGTACCTGGTACTGGCGTGTGCAGGCGCGGAACGCCACGACCACGTCGCTGGTCTCGCCCTGGTCCTCGGTTGACAGCTTCTATGTTCGAAGCAGATAGCTTAGTGGATGCCCCAGGAATATGGCGGCCCGCCCGGGGCATCCTTTACGCGCTAGATGTTCTGAATTGGGAATATCGTTCATCTGCACCACGTTCAGGTGAATCAGAAAGGAGGTGGACACATGAAGAAACAGACTTATACAAAACCGCGTGTGGTAGGCTCTGCAGATGTGCATCCCTGCTAACACGGCACATGGATTGGAAAGTGAGGTCTCTGGCACAGACCTCACTGCAATTCCCTGAAATTTGCAGTAGCCTCCATCCGCCGCTCCTCAGGTTATGTCTTCAACTCCAGTAAAATCTAAATCTCTGCAGGGTTGTCGAAGAAATTCAATCCGCCGGCCTGTATTTTTTGCCCCTCACTGATCACTCATCCTCATGCATCTCGCACAAAATATAGAGCACCAACCCTTTCCTTGACACCATATCTTGGCATGAGGCATAATTTCAGCCTCATTGATTTGCCGGGAGGCAGCACCCCATGGAAGCAACTGATAACATTGAAACTACAATCAAAGCCCCCTTCGTCCACCTTCATCTCCATACCCAATACTCCCTGCTGGATGGCGCTATCCGCTTCGACGACCTGATCGCCAAGGCAAAAGAAATGGATATGCCGGCGATTGCCATGACCGATCATGGCAATATGTTCGGTGCGGCCGAATTTTACCTCAAATGCAAGAAGGCCGGTGTCAAGCCGATCATCGGCTGCGAACTCTACCTGGCGCCAGAATCGCGTTTTTCCAGGGACTCGAAAGGCATCTCCGATGCAGCCTACCACTTGGTCCTGCTCTGCGAAAACATGCAGGGATACAAGAACCTTTCCTACCTGACCTCGGCCGGCTACAAGGAAGGCTTCTACTACCGCCCCCGCATCGACCGCGCACTTCTCTCGGAACGCTCCGAGGGGCTGATCGCCATGTCGGCCTGTCTCAAGGGTGAGGTGGCCATGCACTGCGGCCGCGGCAGGATGGACGAGGCCGTTGCTACCGCGCGCTGGTACAGTGAATTGTTCCCCGACCGCTACTACATCGAGCTGCAGGAGAACACCATCCCGGAGCAGGATATTGTCAACAAGCGCCTGTTGGAGGTAGCCGGAGAGCTGAACCTGCCCCTGGTTGCCACCAACGACTGCCACTACCTGAACCGTGGAGATGCCCGCGCCCACGAGGTGCTGCTCTGCATCCAGACCGGCAAGACCATGAGCGACCCGACCCACATGAAGTTTTCGGTGGATGAGTTCTACGTCAAGTCTCCGGAGGAGATGTCAACCTCCTTCAGCTACGCCCCCGAGGCTATCAGCAACACCCTGGCTATTGCCGAACGCTGTAATCTGGAACTGGCGGTAGACGGCAAGACCTACTATTTCCCCCACTTCGACCCGCCCGAGGGCAAGAATCACGATGACATGCTGCGGGAACTGGCCACCGAGGGTCTCAAAGAGCGGATGATCACCATCCTGGCCAAGTATCCCGACATGACTCTGGAGCGGCAGCAGGCCTATTTCGATCGCCTGACAACCGAGCTGGACTGCATCCGCGAAATGAAGTTCCCGGCCTACTTCCTGATTGTGTCGGACTTCATCCGCTGGGCCAAGGACCGCGGCATTCCGGTCGGTCCCGGCAGGGGCTCGGCCGCCGGTTCGCTGGTGGCCTATGCCATCAAGATCACCGACCTGGATCCGCTGCCCTACAACCTGCTCTTCGAACGTTTTCTCAATCCGGAACGTATCTCCATGCCTGATATCGACGTCGATTTCTGCCAGGACCGCCGTTCCGAGGTGATTCAGTACATGGTTGACAAATACGGTCGTGACCGGGTTTGCCAGATCATCACCTTCGGAACGATGGGTGCCAAAGCGGTGGTGCGCGATGTCGGCCGGGCCCTGAACATGAGTTATGGAGACGTGGACCGGATCGCCAAATTGATCCCGGATGACCTGAAGATGACCCTGAGCAAAGCCCTGCTTCAGGAGCCGCAGCTGAAGGAGTTGTCCGCCAGCGATCCTCAGGTCAAAGAGTTGCTGGACACGGCGCTCTGCCTGGAGGGGTTGACCCGTCATGCCTCAACCCATGCCGCCGCCGTCGTCGTGGCGCCGGAACAGCTGGAGGAATACCTGCCGCTGTACAAGGACCAAAAGACCGGTTCCATCAACACCCAGTATTCCATGAAATATGTCGAATTGGTCGGCTTGGTCAAGTTCGACTTCCTGGGTCTCAAAAACCTGACCGTTATTCAGAACGCCGTCAAACTCATCCGCGAAGGCAAGGATCCCCTCTTCGACATAACCCTCCTCAAAGACGATGATCAGGCCAGTTACGACCTGATTACCGCCGGGAACACGACCGGCATCTTTCAGCTTGAATCAAGCGGCATGAAGGAGATGCTGGTCAAGCTCAAGCCATCCTGCTTCGAGGATGTTATCGCGGCAGTCGCACTGTATCGCCCCGGCCCGCTCGGTTCCGGCATGGTGCAGGATTTCATCGACCGCAAGCATGGCGTACAAAAGGTGGTCTACGACCTGCCGCAACTGGAGCCGATACTGAAGGACACCTACGGCGTCATCGTCTACCAGGAGCAGGTCATGCAGATATCCCGTACCCTGGCCGGCTACTCACTCGGACGCGCCGACCTTCTGCGCCGTGCCATGGGAAAAAAAGACCCGGCTGTTATGGCCAAGGAAAAAGAACCTTTCCTGGAGGGCGCCAAACAGTTGGGCATCGATCTGAAAAAGGCCGGTGAGGTCTTTGATTTGATGGCCAAGTTCGCCGAGTATGGCTTCAACAAGTCGCACTCGGCGGCTTATGCCCTGATCACCTACCAGACCGCCTACCTCAAGGCGCACTACCCGGTCGAGTTCATGGCAGCGCTCCTGACCTGTGACATGGACAGTACCGACAAAGTCATCAAGAACATCAGCGACTGTCGCGAACAGGGAATTGATGTATTGCCTCCAGACATCAATACATCGGGACTCTCGTTTACCGTGGTCGGAAAATCCATGCGTTTCGGTTTGGGGGCCGTGAAGAACGTCGGCGCAGGTGCCATCGAGGCCATTCTCGAAGGCAGAAACGACGGTCAATTCAAAGACCTGTACGACTTCTGCGAGCGGGTTGACCTGCGCCGGGTCAACAAGCGGGTGATCGAGTCACTAATCAAGTGCGGCGCCTTCGACTCCACCGGAGCAACCCGATCCGCCCTGATGGAAGGACTGGAAGCCGCCACGAGCTATGGCCAGAGTATCCAGGAGGAAAAGGCCAGTGCCCAGGTTTCCCTGTTCGGCACCGAAGAGGTCACCAGAGGCAACGGCACTGGCGGCATGAAGCTGCCGGATCTTCCGGAATGGCACGACAAGGAAAAGCTGGCCTTTGAAAAAGAGGCCCTCGGTTTCCTGATAACCGGGCACCCGCTCGATCGCTACATCGATGACATCAAACGCCTGGCGAGCTGTGACATAATCAACCTGTCCGAACAGGCCGATGGAAGCGAGGTGCGGGTATGCGGGATCGTCTCCGGCCTGAAGGAGATTATCACCAAAAAAGGGCTGGGCGACCGGATGGGTTTTGTCACAATCGAGGACCTGACCGGTTCTGTCGAGGTAACCATCTTTTCCGACGTCTACGCCGAGGCCGTCAGCATACTGAAATCCGATGATCCGCTGTTGATTATCGGCAAGCTGGAAAAGGGGGAAAAGGGCGCCAAGATCCTGGTCCAGGCCCAGAAAGACGGAGGGAACGAATGGCAGAAAAAGAACCGCGGGCCGGCGGGCGATGTCAAACTACTCTCCGAAGCACGTGCCCAAACTACAAAAAAGGTCTACTTCAATTTGCGCACAAACGACGTGCCCCTGGATCGACTGGACCGCCTGAAGGGGATCATAGAGCGCCATCGAGGGAGTGTGCCGGCATTCATATCCTTTGAGATGTCGCCGCAAGGCGCGGCAATCATGCAACTTCCCAAAGAGATGAGTGTAATGCCGAACGATGAATTAAGACTGGAAGTTGAACGCCTGTTCGGCTATAATGCCGCCACTTTTGAGTGATCAGTAAACCTGATCCCACCGATTCTGACGTCATGAAAGATTGGAGAATATATGGCAAGCCCGTTTTATCTGGAGTTTGAAAAACCGATTGCGGAGCTGGAAAAGAAGATCGACGAACTGAACTCCCTGGCGCTGAGCGGTCTGAATATCAGCGCGGATGTGGCCAAGCTTGAGAGCCACGTGGAGCAGATGAGGGCGGATATTTTTTCCAATCTTACCCGCTGGCAGACCGCGCAGGTCGCGCGTCACATCAACCGCCCCTTCACGCTGGACTATATCAACCAGATGTTTACCGAATTTGTGGAGCTGCACGGCGATCGCAACTTCGGCGACGACCATGCCATTGTCGGCGGCCTGGCCCGCTTTGACGGCCAGCCGGTCATGGTCATAGGCCACCAGAAAGGACGCGACACCAAGGAAAAGGTCTTCCGGAATTTCGGCATGCCCAACCCCGAGGGGTACCGCAAAGCCCTGCGTCTGATGCAGATGGCAGAACAATTCAAGCTGCCGGTGATCACCTTTGTCGATACACCGGGCGCCTACCCAGGCATTGGCGCCGAGGAACGCGGCCAGGCCGAAGCCATTGCCCGCAACCTGCGCGAAATGGCCAGCCTGAAGACCCCGATCATTGTCTGCATCACCGGCGAGGGGGGTTCGGGCGGCGCCTTGGCCATCGCCGTCGGCGACCGGATCCTGATGCTGGAACACTCCGTGTATGCCGTCATCTCACCCGAAGGCTGTGCCGCCATTCTCTGGTCCGACGGCACCAAGGGCGAGCAGGCCGCCGAAGCGCTCAAACCGACCGCCAAAGACATTATCAAGCTGGGTGTTATTGACGAAATCGTCAAGGAGCCGGTCGGCGGGGCCCACCGCGACCACAAAACCACGGCGAACAACATGAAAGAGGCAATTGCCCGCCACTTGGCAGAGCTGACCAAGCTGTCGGGAGAAGAGCTGGTCGAGGGGCGCTACAAAAAGTTCAGGGCAATGACCCGCTGCATCGAGTAGTGCCCATTGCGTTTAGTACGATTGGGGGCCGCCTTGGCCCCCATTTTTGTTTAGAAGGCAGAACGTTACTTCCTGCACTTTTTTAGTACCGGAAAAATTATTATTGCGGTCCTTGCTGCAGAAGAAGATTTTGTTAGTGTTGTTATCCGGATTATACGGTTTAGCCTATAAAGGAATTCACCATGCTCGAACGACTTCAAAAAATAATCTCCGCGGCCGGCATCACCTCGCGTCGCGCCTCCGAAGAACTGATCCTGGCTGGGCGGGTAACTGTCAATGGCGCTGTCGTAACCGAATTGGGCAGCAAGGCTGATCCGGCCATCGACACCGTTGCCGTGGACGGCAAGCCGCTGACCATCACCACCAAAAAACTGTACATACTGCTCTATAAGCCGGTGGGCTATCTGACCACCCTCGACGACCCGGAAGGTCGTCCGTTGGTCACGGACCTGCTGAAAGAGGTCGGCGAGCGAGTCTATCCCGTCGGTCGTCTCGATTATAACACCGAGGGGCTGCTGCTCCTGACCAGCGATGGCGAGTGGGCCAATCAACTGATGCATCCGCGCAATGAAGTTGAGAAGGAATATCATGTCCGGGTGCGCGGCAAGGTTCATAAAAGCCAGCTTGACCAACTTGCGGGTGGAGTCGAGATCGATGGCAGAAAAACTGCCCCTGCCAGGGTCGCCATGATCAAGGAAGGGGAGCAGAACGACTGGTTCTCCATCACCATCCATGAAGGCCGCAACCGCCAGGTCAGGAGGATGTGCGAAGCGGTCAGCCTTGCGGTGGTGCGTTTGAGGAGGGTGCGTTACGGCATGCTGTCCCTGGGTGCGCTAAAACCGGGAGAATTCCGTTTCTTGACCGAGGCAGAGGTCGGCGGGCTCCGTAATCCGCAGCAGAAACCGGCTGCAACCACATCCAAGGCAACCAGGGCTACAAGCTCCTCCCGGACTCCACAGCGGCCGCGCGCCGCAACAGTGGCCGCTCCTCACGCATCCGCCGGAAAGCGACCGTCTTCCTCCAAAAAAAACGGGTCTCCAAGGAAGCCTTGACTCCCTGGAGACCCGCCGAACGCCAGGCGTAGATGACAGCTATTTCATCGACTGTGCCTTTTTCAACGATTCCTCGAACAGCTTCGGTGTAAACCCCTTTACCACGACCTCATTCGCGCCTGTCCCGATCACGATCACCGGCACACCGTTGCTTTCGTATTTCACCGTCAGGTCTTCCATCGCCTTGGCATCAACTTCCACATCGCGATTGATAAACGGGATATTGTTCCTGGTGAAATATTCCTTGGTTTCCTTGCAATGCGGACACCAGGCGACCGAATAGAGCACGATCTGCGGGTACTTTTTTGCAGCCTGGGCCTTGGCCGGGCTAAGCGTACTCTGATGGCTCTGATCAGCAGCCATGCAGGACACAGACAAGGCGCACACGATGAGCATCGATTTAAGAATCGCTGATAACATGGATTTTTCTCCCTTTATGAAGTCAACCAACACATGTGTTATACATAGCATATGCCGGAGCCGGGGTCAAACGTCTCGGCACTTGAACTCTCGCCCCGTTCAACGTATCATTACCGGCAAATCCGGTAGAGGAGCTGAGTGTCCATGAAAATGCGAATTCGTGAATTGCTTGAGGCGGGAGAAGCTGAGCACAATTGCACCGTCAGCGGTTGGGTCCGTTCGCTCAGGGCATCCAAAGAGGTAGCCTTTATCGTCCTGAATGACGGCAGCAACCTGTCCGGCATTCAGGTTGTGGCCGGTCGGGAACTGGATGACTTTCAGGCCATCTGCCGCATATCCACCGGAACTGCGGTACGGGTCGAAGGCCAGCTCCACAGGTCTCCGGGAACCGGCCAACAGTGGGAACTTATGGCTGACGCGGTACGGGTGATTGGCAGCGCCGACGACTCATACCCGCTGCAGAAAAAACGTCACAGCTTCGAGTACCTGCGCAGCATTGCCCACCTGCGTCCCCGTACCAACACCTTCGGAGCGGTCTTCCGACTGCGCTCGAAACTGGCCCTGGCCATACATCGATTCTTTGGAGAGCGGAATTTCCTCTACGTCCACACGCCGATCATCACCGCCAGTGATTGCGAGGGGGCGGGAGAACTGTTCCGCGTCACGACGCTGGATGCCGCCGCTCCTCCCTTGATGAACGGCCAACCGGACTTCAGACAGGATTTTTTCGGCCAGCGGACCGGACTGACTGTCAGCGGCCAGCTGGAAGGTGAAATGTTCGCTCTGGCCTTCAGCGACATCTACACCTTCGGCCCGACCTTTCGCGCCGAAAACTCCAATACCGCACGCCATGCCTCCGAATTCTGGATGATCGAACCGGAGATGGCCTTCGCCGACCTGGCCGACGATGCCGACCTGGCGGAAGAGTTCATCCGCTATCTGTGCCGCGTGGCCCTGGAAGAATGCACCGAGGAGATGGTCTTCTTCGACAAGCACGTTGAGCAAGGTTTGCAGGAAAGGATCAGGAGCGTGGCCGAAGCCGGCTTTGCCCGGATCGATTACACGGAAGCCATAGATCTGCTCCGGCGCTCCAATGCCCAATTCAGCTACCCCGTGGAATGGGGCCTGGACCTGCAGACCGAGCACGAGCGCTACCTGAGCGAGCAGATTGTCGGCGGACCGGTCTTTATCCTCAACTACCCCAGGGACATCAAGGCCTTTTACATGCGCCAGAATGAAGATGGCCGCACCGTGGCCGCCATGGACCTGCTGGTTCCCAAGGTAGGCGAGATCATCGGCGGCAGCCAGCGTGAGGATCGACTCGACCTGCTGGAACGCCGCATGGCGGAAATGGGGATTGCCCGGGAACCGCTGGAGTGGTACCTGGACAGCCGCCGCTGGGGCAGTTGCCCCCACGCGGGATTCGGCCTGGGCTTCGAACGACTGGTGATGTACCTGTCCGGCATGGACAACATCCGCGATGTAATCCCGTTTCCGCGCACCCCGCGGCATGCGGAGTTTTAAGCCATGCACATCTTCTGCCTCGAACTCCACCTTTCCCTGCCCACGCATTCCCTCAAGGAAAAACGCGGAGTCGTCAAGAGCATCCTGGGCCGCGCCAGAAACCGGTTCAACATCGGATGCGCCGAGGTGGACCGCCAGGACAACCCGACCGTTGCGGTACTGGGGTTTGTTACGATCAGCCCGGACAAGGCCATGGCCCGTAATGTGCTCGTGCGGCTCGAAGACTGGATCTATGAGGGCTGGCCGGATATAGGGATCACCGCCAGCGACATATCCGAGGTGTGACGACCGCCTCAATCCCGCTCTATCAACAGTTTTATTGACACCCCCACCTAATTCGGGCAATCTATAAAACTTATTTCAACCACTTACGCGTCGCCCGCGTAACTGAACCGAAACAGTTTCGACCCTTGTGCACGATATGCCGGAACTACATGGTACCAACAAGAACCTGAACACCCAGGCCTATTTGAGCAAGCTGGGCGCCAACCTCCTCGACTCGGTCGTGCGTTGGTTTTCCAATCCCCAAACCGCCCGCCGCAACAGGTTTATCCTGCTCGTCACCACCGCTCTCGTCCTGACCATCATTATCCTGCCCCGACAGCATTTTTCCTCCTTCTCCTATAAAGCCGGAGACATCGCCACCTCGGATATCCGCGCTACCCAGGATTATCTCGTTGAAGACAAAGCCTTGACCGAGCAGCGACGCAAGGAAGTCGCCAACAACGCCCCGGCTATCTACAATCTGAGCGACCGGGTCCCAACCTATATAACGGAGAAACTTGGAAAGACCCTCGATGCCATCCACCAGGGACAAGCAGGCGGCGGCAGGAAAACCACCGAGGATTGGCGCAGGATACTGGCCCCGCTGCTCGATGCCGAGCTGAAAGATACCGACATCCGCGCCCTCACCCGGATCAAATCCGGCAAGGCGTTTCTGGCGGACACAAAAAAACTGCTGGACGGATTGTACCAGCGCAAGATTGTCCTGGATGGCAAGGTATTCCAGACCGATGCCCGCAGGGGCGTCGAGATACTGGACGATAACGGCCACTTTGTAGGCACTGGTGACGCGGCAACCAGCTTTACCGAAATCGCCGAAGCCCGCAAGATAGTGGCCGGCTGGACGTTCAGCGGCCTGGGCGAACCGGGCGATGCGCCCCGGATTTCATCTCTGATCGCCCGCATCCTGCTGCCGAATTTTTTCTTCAATAAGGAAAGCACGGAGGCACGCAGCAAGGCCGCCATGGAAGCGGTGCGGCCGGTTCTCTTCAAGATACAGAAAGGAGAGATGATTGTCCGGATAGGAGAGCGCATCAGCTCCGAAGAGGCCCAGAAACTGCACGCCATGTTTCAGGAGCAGCGCAACGACAGCCAACTTTTCACCGCCCTGGGTACGTTTGCCCTGATACTGGTGCTGTTTTATTTCCCGTATCGCTTCGCCTGCAAGAATATCCGCAAATTCAACCCCAGCAACAAGGACATCCTGATCATTTCCCTGCTGATAACCGGCAGTTTCTTTGTCTTCAAGACCGCCCTGCTGATCAGCCATAACATCGGCCCGGTTTTCCCCGACATCGATGTAACCAATTATTTTTACCTGTTCCCCTTTGCCGTCGGGACAATGGTCGTGCGTGTCTTCATCAATTCCGAGGTGGCGCTGGTTTATTGCGCCACGCTGGCCCCGTTGCTGGGCATCATGTTCAACAACAGCATGTTCGTTGTGATCTACGCCCTGCTGGGGAGCATCATCGGCGCCCATGGCATGAGACAGTGCACCGATCGCAGCACCATTTACACCGCCGGGCTGAAGATCTCCGTGGTAAACCTGGCCCTGGCCGTGGCCTTCCAGACCTTCAGCAACACCCTCTTCACCATGCAGACAGTGTACGTTGCTTTTTTTGCCGTGGTGGGCGGGGTTCTGACCGCTGGTATCGTATCCGGCTTCATACCGGTTATCGAAAGTCTCTTCAACTACACAACCGATATCAAGATGCTGGAACTGGCCAACCTCAACTCACCCCTCTTGCGCGATCTGATGGTCAACGCACCCGGCACCTATCACCATAGTG
>JAJYBH010000208.1 GCA_021779135.1 Deltaproteobacteria bacterium | reverse complement strand
CTACATGTCAGGCTATACCAGTGATGTGGCGGTTCACGATGATGCGCTCGAAGACGAGGTCATGTTCCTGCACAAACCCTTTACCTCCGAGCAATTCATGGAGAAGGCCCGGCGGGCCCTTGGCCGAAACTGATCCCGTGGCAGCCATTGCGGATTTTGAGAGGGGGCCTCTACATCGGCCCCTTTTTAACGTTCCAGGATGAAGGTCACCGGCCCGTCGTTGACCAATGAAACCTGCATGTCAGCCTGGAAGACGCCGGTCTCGACCGGCAGCCCGAGGCGCCTGGCTGCGCGGACGAAGTAGTCGTAGAGCCGCTCGCCTTCGTCAGGCGGAGCCGCCGTGTCGAAGGAGGGCCGCCTGCCCTTGGAGCAGTTGCCGGCCAGCGTGAACTGGGAAACCACCAGGAGCGATCCCGCCACATCCAGCACGGAACGGTTCATCTTGCCGTCATGATCGCTGAATATCCGCAAACCGGCGATCTTCTCCACCAGCCAGCCGGCCTGGGCCTCGCCATCCCCTTTTTCCACGCCCAGCAGAACCAGGATGCCTTGACCGATCTGCCCCGCGACAACCCCCTCGATGGATACGCTGGCGGATGTTACCCGTTGAATGACCGTTTTCATCGTAAGCCTCGTGTGCAGCGGTGTGTTGGTAAACTTCGGAGCGACGTCGCTGTGATAGCGCTGAATCAGCTGTCCTGTCAACACCGAGACAGGGTCCGTTAAGGTCTCGTTGGCCGGGTCCTGGGAGGAGAACTGTTTAGCGCGTTAACTTGAACTGCCCGATTTTCCGATAGAGCGTATTTC
This sequence comes from Deltaproteobacteria bacterium, assembly GCA_021779135.1. GTDB lineage: Bacteria > Desulfobacterota > Desulfuromonadia > Geobacterales > Pseudopelobacteraceae > CAIPTY01. The sequence goes on along the minus strand of JAJYBH010000208.1, from coordinate 2,874 downwards.
TCCCGATTCCCAATGTCTTGGCCGCCTCGGTGATATTCCACTGGTGCAGCGCCAGGGTGGCCTTGATGGTCTCTGCCTCCGATTCCCTGAGCCCGCGCCGGGCCGGTGCCGCAACGCCTTTTTTCCGCATGAACGTGCGCAGCGTGCCCTCAATGCCGTACAGCGCGCCTAGCAGGCGCTCGAGTTGTGCCGGTTCCAGTTCCCCGAGCATATCGCTGTGTGCCGCCTGCTCCTGGAAAAGCTCGCTGGCCAGCAGGAATTCCGCGGCCCCGCCGAGATTTAGCGCCGCCTCGCTGGCACGGGTTCTCTGGAAGCGGTTGTTGAGATGGGCGGGGAGAATGGTGTCGCCGGGGCACATCACCACGGCCCGCCGCATGACATTGGCCAGTTCGCGGATATTGCCCGGCCAGTTGTGCTTCTGCAGCAGGCGCAGGGCCTCCGGGGAGAGTTGCGCCTTGGGATTGAACAGGCGGGCAAAATGGGCCGCCAGGGCCGGGACATCCTCACTGCGCTGCTGCAGGGCGGGTATCTCCAGGCGCACGACATTGAGACGGTAGTACAGGTCTTCGCGGAAGGTCTTCTCGCGAATGGCTTCCTCCAGGTCCACGTTGGTGGCGGCGATCACACGGACATCGGACCGTATCGGCCGTTCGCCGCCGACCCGCATGAACTCCCCGGTTTCCAGCACCCGCAGCAGCTTGACCTGAATCATCGGGCTGGCATCGCCGATCTCGTCGAGCAGCAGGGTGCCATGGTTGGCCAGCTCGAAGATACCGCGGCGGGTCTGGTTGGCCCCGGTGAAGGCGCCCCGTTCGTGCCCGAAGAGTTCGCTCTCCAGGAGATTTTCCGGCAGGGCGCCGCAGTTTACGGGGATAAAGGCCCCTTCGGCGCGGGGCGACGCGGCATGGATGAAACGCGCCAGCACCTCCTTGCCGGTGCCGGTTTTCCCCTGGATCAGCACATTGATATTCTTGCCGGCCACCTTGTAGGCCAGTGACACCAGGCTGCGCATCAGCGGTGAAGCGCCGACCTGAAAGCCGACGGCACCGGCGATGTCCGCCCACTCCTCGCCAGCCTGCTGCCCCGGGAGCGGCGCGTCTCCCTGGGCCGCCGCCCTGGCGACCAGCGCTTCGATTTCGGCAATATCGTCGAACGGCTTCTCCAGATATTCGTAGGCGCCCTGCTGCATGGCGGTCACCGCTGTTTTCACGGTACTGTAGCCGGTCATGATGATGACCTCGCAGGCCGGCTGCCGCGCCTTGATCGTCTGCAGCAGGGTCAGGCCGTCGGTGTCCGGCAGCTTCAGATCGACCAGGGCTACACCGAAGCTGGCGCCGTCCAGGGCGCGCAGCGCATCGGCCTTGTTGGTGGCCGTGGTGACCTGATACCCCTTTTTGGAGAGCAGTTTCTGGAAAAAACCGCAGACATCATGCTCGTCATCGATGATCAATATCTGGATACGCGACATAGTTCCTGCTTTCCCGCGGAGTTAGTGCTGCTTTATCGGCAGCACCAGGGAGAAGGTGCTTCCCTGGCCCGGCGTGCTGATGACTTCGATGGTCCCGTCGTGTGATTCGGCGATTCCCAGGCTGACCGAGAGTCCCAGGCCGGTTCCCTTGGTGGCTTCCTTGCTCGTATAGAAGGGGGTGAAAATCTTGGCCAGGTTTTCCTGAGGGATGCCGATGCCGTTATCCGTCACGCTCAGCACCGCCCACGTCCGCTCCCCCTCCCTTCGCAGGGCGGTAGCTACATCAATGACCTTGCTCGGCCGTTGTATCTCCGTGAGGGCGTCGCGGGCATTGATCAGGAAATTGGTCAGCACCTGCTGGATCTGGGGCCCGTTGGCGTTCAGGGGGGGGAGATCCGCCGACAGGTGCTCCGTGATCTTGATCTGGCTGCGGTTGATCTGGTACTTGATCATGCCGAGCACCCGCCTGGTCTCCTCATTCAGGTCGATCTCCGTTGCCGGCTGCTGGTCCTGGCGGGAAAAGGTCAGCAGGTTCTGGATGATCCGCTTGCAGCGCAGGCCCGAATTGACGATATCATCCAGTTCCGCGGCCCGCTCCGGCTGCCGGTCCTCCATGAGTTCCCTGGCCATGAGCTGGGCGGTGCCGATAATAACGGTCATCGGACTGTTCAACTCGTGGGCAACCCCCGCGGCCATCTCACCCAATGCCGCCAATTTGGCCGATTGCACCAGCTGCCCCTCCATCTTGATCCTCTCGGTGACATCCTTGAGGATGATCGTTACCGCCGACAACTGCCTGTCCACGGTCAGCACCGGATAGTAGGAGATGTCCAGCACCAGCCCGGACTCGGTCTGCCAGCGCTGGAACACCGGCTGACGGGTCCGCTGCACCTTCTGAAGCGGGCAATCCTGGCAGGGCTCGGTGCGGCCATGCAGCTTGGCAAAACATTTCCTGCCGATGGCCTGGTCCCAGAAAACCTGCATCTCGGCAGGCAGCCTGCCGTTGTTGAGCAGGACATTGTAGTCGGTATCAACCAGCATGATCGGGTCGGTCACCGCCATGAAGGTTGCCTCCCACTCCTCCTTGGCGCTTGAAACCTGTTTGTACAGCCGGGCGTTCTGGATACTGATCGAGAGCTGGTCGGTCAGGTGCTGAACAAAACTGAGGTCCGTCTCGTCATAGGAATTATCGCCGACGCTGCCGACGACCAGGGCGCCGATTACCTCGTCCCGCTTGAACATCGGAGCTATTGCCAGCGTCCGGAGCGGCCCCGGATAGGTCGGGCTGATCCGGACATGGCTGAGTTCCTCCGCCGGCAGATTGAAGATGCCGGCCTTTTTCTGGCGGATAACCTTGAGGGAGGGGGAGTGGGCGGGAAAGTCGTCAATCCGGCAGAAATCACGGG
>JAJYBH010000081.1 GCA_021779135.1 Deltaproteobacteria bacterium | reverse complement strand
ACAACCGCGCGGTTCGTGATTGGGGAGGTCGCCGTTGAACTGCGGATAGTCGTTGGCCTGCAGCTCCCAGCCGACGATACCGTCCTTGACGTGCACCATCCAACTGCAGCCGCCGGTGCAGTTGACGCCGTGGGTGCTGCGCACCACCTTGTCATACTGCCACCGGTTCCGGTAAAACTCCTCCCACCCCCGGTCGCACGGGCTATGGTCGTCTTTGATCCGCTCGTTCGGCATTATCTGATCCTCCTCTTGTAGAGAGTCAATCCCAGCAGCAGCACCACAAACAGACCGCCGCCCATCAACGGAAAGGGTATTGGACAGACGCCAGCGCCCTTTTGGGTAGCGGAGTCCTTAAACAAGGCCAACAGCGCCGCGATCTCGTCATCGGCTAGTGGCCGGTCGGCATAGATCTTCTTCATAATGGGGAACTTGAGTGCCTTGAGGGCGCCCTGCATGCCAGCGTCCCCCATTTTTTGGCAGGTCTTGCTCAGGTCGGCAGCAGAGAGATTGCCACCGCTGATGCCCGGATAGGTGAAGGGGTGACAGGAAAGGCAGGGTGCGCCACCTTTAACAAACCGTGTGCTCCCGGTGAAGAGCGCCTTTCCCTGAGCAATCAGCTCCGGAGTTACCGTGACCGCCGGTTGTTTGCCGGCCGGCGAAGCAGAGGCAGCAACCGTACCGCTGGCACTCGAAAGGTAGGAAATAATTTTCCGGGCATCTTCATGACTGATACCCAGGTTCGGCATCTCGTAGCCGTATTTCTTTACCAGTGCTGCCTGTATCGGGTCTTTGTCCGCCGTCAGCTTGTTCGGACCGGTAATGAGCGATTCGAGCCATTCATGGGTGCGCTCTGCGGCCACACCCTTCAGGTCGGGACCACCGCCGTCACCTCCACCGATGCTGTGGCAACCGGCACACTGTTTGTCGAACAGATCTTTACCCTGATCCGCCCAGGCAGGAAGGCTGCCTGTCAGTAAAACAAGCAGTGCGATGAAAAAGTTCAGAATCCTACCTGGATTGGCCATACGGTTTCCCCTCCCGTGTTCTGGAAATGAGACTCTGTTTGCAGGACGACACACTACTCCTCAATTCTACTGCACAACGTATCTTAAACAAGGGAACGCAAAGAACGATAACGCCACGGATTATTATCCCGCACAAATTAGTGTAATAAACAATTACACCTGCCCTCGTTTATATCTTTGACCAAAGTCAAATACCGCTTTTATATGAGTTGCTGAATGTAAACTGGATTGCAGGATTATCGATGGGGCTTACCGTAGCAAAGCAGATCCATACAATCGTGCATGAGATACAAGGAGGGGGAGAAAGGGGTTGGCGAGATCGGTGTCAACAGTCATAGACCGTCGTTGAGACGGGCTTCAAGGAACAGCCTGAGTGCCACGGCATTGTTGTGTTCAGTGTCATGCGCACTGTAGAGCAAGGTGACGTCCTGCTTTCGTGACAGATTTAGAAGAGGACGCCAGGCTTCGCAGTTGCCCTCCAGCTCGGCAGCATAACGGCGGCAAAACTCCTCCCATCTGGCCGGGTCATGCCCGAACCAGTGTCGTAATTCATCGCTGGGGGCCACCTCTTTCAGCCATCCGTCCAAGGGGAGGTTTTCTTTCTTCAGGCCGCGCGGCCACAGCCGGTCCACAAGGAAGCGGGAGCCGTCATCCGGTCCGATCTGGTCATAGGCGCGCTTGATCCGAATCATGATGTTTGCCTCGCTAACCGTATGGGTACAGCACTTTTTTTCACACTTCTAAAGCTGGCAGCAAATCATTTAATTAGACTTCCTTGATCGCCTTGTTCGCCGCAATGAGGAGCGGGTCCCAGACCGGCGCATAGAGGGGCGAATAGCTCAGGTCCAGTTCGGCGATCTCGAACACGGTCATCTGTTTGTAGATGGCCGTGGCGAGGACATCGAGCCGTTTTGCCACGACGTCCTGTCCGATCATCTGGCCTCCAATCAGCAGGCCGGTTCCCTTCTCGAACAGGAGCACGATCCGCATGGTGCCGCCTCCGGGGAAGGCGCCCCTGGTTGGCGTGTCCACGTGGACCTTCAGATAGTTTGCGCCCTGCTCCTGAAGCTGCCGTTCACTGAGTCCGGTCGTGGCCACGGTCAGGTCGAAGAACTTGAATACCGCCGTCTGATCTATGCCGTAAAACTCTTTCATGGCATTGTTATGGACGATATTGCTGCCGACCAGCCGTCCCTGCTTGTTGGCCACCGGTCCGAGCGGCATGTAGCCATTGCGGCCGAGCTGACGGACATAGTGCTCGGCACAGTCGCCGGCTGCGAAGACATCCGGAAAGTTCGTCCGCAAGTAGCGGTCAACCTTTACCGCCCCGCCAACCCCCAACTCACCGCCGGCAGCCGAGAAGAGTGCCGTATTCGGGCGTACGCCGATGGAGACGATCACCATGCCCGCCTCGAAATCTCCGCTTGCGGTGCGGACCACCGACCCTTTCTTCTCTATGATCTCCACATTGGTATGGAGCGGGATCCCCTTCTCCTCAAGCTTCTCCAGCACCTTGGCCCGGATCTCCTCGGCAAACGAGGGGAGGATTGTGCCTGCTTTCTCAAGGATGACCGGAGTGATCTTCATGTTGTAGAGGACATCAACCAGCTCGAGATTGGTATAACCGGAGCCGACGAGAATGACATTGGCGGGGGATTTTTCGTAGATGATATTTTTGACGAGCCGCGTGTCGTCCAGTGTCTTGAAATAGAGTACGTCGGCATCATCAAATCCGGGAAGGGGCAGCCTGTTCGGTTGATTGCCGGTGGCATACACGAGGTAATCGTATTTTTCGCGATATTCCCGGGAGAGTTCCCGGTCAATCACCGTCACTTCCTTCCGCGCCGGATCAATGGCGACCACTTCATGGCGTTGCCGGTAATCGATACCGCGCTCGTTCCGGATCGCATCCAGGCTCAGCGCATAGAGGTCCTCGACCGGTTTATCCTTGTAAAACAGGTTGTAGGGCATGCCACAGGCGGCGTAGGACACATCGCCTGATTTTTCCAGGACAATTACCTGCGCATTATGGTCCTCGCGCTTGATCTGGCTGGCGGCCGACAGGCCACCGGCTATGCCGCCAATAATCACAGTTTTCATATGATCACCTCCAAATGTTTCTTCATCGCAACTCTTTTCGCCGGTTTTTTTACCAAGCACTTACCACCATCGCCAGAGAGAGAGAATCAGGATTATAAGGAAGACAATCGTAAGGTTCATGTGCGCCATGAAGAAGAATACCCGCTCATGCAGTGGAGCTTTTCGGGGGCCGGCAGCGGCGAGTTTCCCCACGACGGCCAAAGCGGTCACCTTCTCACGGCCGTGGGGGGCAAGTTTCAAGGCCTCCGTCAGGTCATTTCCGGCGTTGTGTCTGCCGACATGAACACCCTGTCGCCAGAGAATACTTTGAGTCGCATCGTAGACCTGTCCCTCGAATGCAAAATAGGCGGGTCTTCCTTCTTTCCCGTCATATGCAGTCAGATCATCCGGGGTAAATTCACCTGCGGGGCCGGGCAAAGACGGTTCCTTTCTTTTTGCCTTGAGACGCGGACCGATCACGGTGACGACGTACAGGGCAGATAGGACCATGACCAGATAAAGACCGATTTTGATGAGCAGCAGGATGCCAAAGCGGGTGTGAATGAGCATGTCAAAAGAGTTCACCCGATAGGAGGTCAGGATGGAACCGGTTACCCCCATGACAATCATGGATATGATACCGACCCTTACCTCACCGCGCGGGAGTCCGCTGGCGGCATAGGCCGGTTTGAGGATCAGGTGCACATAGAGGATCGTGCCAAACCAGAACATCGCCGTCAGAAAGTGGAGATAGCCGATTACCAGCCGGAACCCTTTGAAGAGCAGCCCGGTTTCAGGTTTTTCAGTCCGGGCATGACGCGAGTCGGCAAATGCCTTGCCTGCCGCAGTCAGTTCGCCTCCACCGCCCGGGTCAAGGTGACAGACAGCGCAGGCCTGGCCGGTCTGCTTGGCGTACTCCTCGGTTGCTCCTGCCGAAGGAGGCGCCAACAACACGAACAACAGCAACATCAATCCTATGGGAAATTGAGAACTAAACTTGGTCATGGACCCCTTCCAGTCTTTATGCCTGCATCTGTCGTTCAGCGTTGAGACATATTACGGGCAGGTTCCTGATATGAAAAGACAGATAAACACTTCAAAGTTTTCCTCATGTTATATTTTTACAAACAATCGATGACGACCGGCCAGCCGTCCCCTTGGGGTTCTTCCTTTGCCCGGCTAAGCGGGCGCGCCCGCATCTTCCAACTGCAACTCCTTGATCGCCATATCCCGCATCTTGAACTTCTGGATCTTGCCGCTGGCGGTCATCGGGAAGGAGTCCACAAATTTGACATACTTCGGGATCTTGTAGTTTGCGATCTTGCCCCGGCAAAAATCACGTATCTCATCCTCCGTCATCTGGGCGCCTTTCTTCAGAATAACGGCTGCCATGACCTGCTCCCCATATTTCCTGTCCGGTACTCCGTAAATCTGGACATCGGATATCCGGGGATGGGTATAAAGAAACTCCTCGATCTCGCGCGGGTAGATGTTCTCACCGCCGCGGATGATCATCTGCTTGATGCGGCCGGTGATCTTGCAGTAGCCATTCTCGTCCATGATGGCCAGGTCGCCGGTGTGCAGCCAGCCATCGGCATCGATCACCTTGGCGGTCTCATCCGGCATCTTGTAATAGCCCTTCATCACCATATAGCCCCGGGCACAGAGCTCGCCCTGTTTGCCGGGTGGCAGGGTAGCTCCGGATTCAATATCGACAATCTTCACCTCGGCTCCGGGAAGTGCCCTCCCTACCGTGGCAACCCGCAATTCGATCGAATCCTCGGTGCGGGTCTGGGTGATGCCCGGCGAGGCCTCGGTTTGCCCATAGACACTGGTAATCTCCGTGACGTGCATGTCTTTCACCGCCCGCTTCATGACCTCGATCGGGCAGACAGAGCCGGCCATGATCCCGGTGCGCATGCTGGTGAGGTCGAACGTGCCGAAGTCCGGGTGCTCAAGTTCGGCAATAAACATGGTCGGGACACCGTGCACCGCGGTGCAACGTTCCTTTTCAATGGTCTGCAGCACCTTGAGGGGGTCGAAGATCTCTACCGGCACCATGGTTGAACCATGGGTGACACAGACCATGACTCCCAGGACGCAGCCAAAGCAGTGGAAGAACGGCACCGGGATGCAGAGCCGGTCCTTTTCGGTGAATTTCATGCACTCGCCGATATTGAAGCCGTTGTTCGTCAGGTTGAAATGGGTCAGCATGACCCCTTTGGGGAAACCGGTCGTACCGGAGGTGTACTGCATGTTGATGGTGTCGTGACAATCCAGCGTATCCTCAACTGCGGCAAGCTCGGCATCGCTGACCTGATCGCCCATCTCCATGATGCGGCTGAAGTTCAGCATGCCGGCCGGCGTATCCTCGCCGATGAAGACCACCGTCTTCAGAAACGGCAGCTTCGGACTGTTCAAGCGGCCGGGCGTGCTCGATGCCAGCTCGGGTACAACCGCGTTGAGGGTGGCCACATAGTCGGTGTCCTTGAAGGACTTGACCATGAAAAGGGTCGTTGAGTCCGATTGATCGAGGATATACTCCAGCTCGGCCGATTTGTAGCTGGTGTTCACGGTAACGAGAATGGCCCCGATCTTGGCCGTTGCAAACTGCAGGACCACCCACTCCGGGACGTTGTAGGCCCAGATGGAGATATTGTCCCCCTTGCGGATGCCGAGCTTCAGCAATCCCTTGGCCACCTGACGGCAGACCTCGTTGAACTCCCGATAGCTGTAGCGCAGCCCGCGTTCCGGATAGACCAGCGCCTCGTTGTCCGGGTAACGTTCCGCCATTGCGTCGAGAAGCTTTCCAATCGTAAGGTTAATCAGTCGAGACATATCCACATCCTCCTTCGCAATTTACATTAAATCCCAGTTAACTGGTTGCACACTAACAGATTATGGTCTTGCAGTAAATGTGTTCACACCGGCGGCCACCCCGATCAGCTTGTAGATCCCGACACCCTCCCACGGCTCATCCATGATCCCGTCGTGAATCGCCCAGCTTCGTCCATGCACGCTTCTTTCCATGCCCGGCATGCGGAAGGGAGTCGAGCCGTCAAGCCTTGCGGTGAGCCGGCCATCCGGCGCGAATTCCCGGTCTATCCTCTCCATCAGCCGCCTGCCGCTGAGATAATCAAAACCGTATTTTTCATAGCGTATGGCATTGTCATAGGTCAACGGCTCTGCCACGATCATATCCATGGCCAGGGAATCCACAAAGCGCTCGAAGAGGGTGAAGAACTCGCCGAACATGCGCAACCCGCGGCTGACCTGATTCGGGAACAGGCCGGCCTTCATGGCCCTGATCTCCTCGGGGACATTGCGACCGAGGGTGGTGAAGCAGTTGTTGTTGCCGCTGCTGTCGAGATCAACGGCAAAATGCGGCGCAGTCGGATCACTGATGATGCAGAAGGAAAGATCCATCTGGCGGTAGTGGGTATCGGTGATATCCAGAAAAAAAGCCGGCCGGGGATCATCCGGATGCTGTTTGACCTCAATACGTGCCAGCCCCAGGCCTTGCGGGGCTATAATGGTGGCCCGGCGCAGACCGTCGGGCCCGCAGAGCGTTGCGGGGGATATCTTCAGGAGTTCAAGCAATCGCGGCGGGATGATGGCGGCATAGATACGCTCCTTCTCGCCTGTCTCAAGCTCGTTTATCCCGCGCAGACTGGTCAGCTCGCTGCCCTGTTCCGATACCAGCTGGATATTTCCGCTTAGTTTGCCCATGGGTGTGGCACAAGTAAACCTTAACTGTTGCCGGAGGTCAAGTGGTGAATACGCTGGCAAAACCGGCGGCAAACTGATTGACAGCCCAAAGTGCCTGTTCTAGAGTACCAGCAGTAACAAGCTTATCGTATCGGAGGGGAATCATGCTGAACGTTGCGATTGTTGGAGCCAGCGGCTATACCGGATTGGAACTGATCCGCATCCTCTACTGTCACCCGGAGGTCGCGGTGACCTGCCTGACCTCGGAGCAGAGTGCCGGACGGAGGATATCCGACATCTTCCCAACCCTGCGGGGACGTTGCGACCTGATCCTTGAGAATCTGGAACCGGTGCGGGTGGCCGAAAAAGCCGATCTGATCTTCACCGCATTGCCCCACAAGGCAGCCATGGAGGTGGTGCCGACCTTTCTGAAACTCGGCAAGCACGTCATCGATCTTTCAGCCGACTACCGCCTGAGCGATCCGGAGGTCTATGGCGCCTGGTACGAACCGCACCTCAACCCTGCCAACCTGAAGAAGGCGATCTACGGCCTGCCGGAGCTCCGCAGGGCCAGGATCAAAGGCGCCCGGCTGGTGGCCAACCCCGGCTGCTATCCGACCAGCATCATCCTCGGCCTTGCTCCGCTCCTCAAAAAGGGGCTGATCAACACTGGGGATATCATCGCCGATTCCGCCTCGGGTGTGACCGGGGCCGGACGGGGTGCCAAGGTTGACAGCCTCTACTGCGAGGTAAACGAAGGATTCAGGGCTTACGGGGCGGGCGGTGTTCACCGGCACATACCGGAGATCGAACAGGAGTTGTCGCTTTTGGCGAAGGAACTACTGACCATAACCTTCACACCGCATCTGGTGCCAATGGATCGGGGCATCCTCTCGACAATCTATGCCACTCCACGCACGGCAACGACTACCGAGAAGCTGAACCAGCTGTATCAGGATTTTTACCGCGGTGAACCGTTCGTGCGGGTTCTCCCGCAGGGCAGCCTGCCAAGCACCGCCTTCGTGCGGGGTTCGAATTTCTGCGATATTGCTCCGCTGGTGGATCAGCGTACCGGGCGGGTCATCATTGTCTCGGCCATCGACAACCTGGTCAAGGGTGCCTCGGGGCAGGCCGTGCAGAACATGAACCTTGTCTGCGGGTTTCCGGAGACAATGGGGTTGGAAGGCCTGGGGTTGTTTCCGTAGCGCAGGCCTGCGGACAGGACTACCAATACAAAAGGGATGCCGATGCGGCATCCCTTTTGTGTTGTCAGCGGTGTGAGAACCTTCCGTTACGCGAACGGGTTCCTCAGGATGATCGTCTGGTCACGGCGCGGACCGACCGAGACCAACACGATCGGACAGCCGGCCAGTTCCTCCAGGCGTCGCACGTAGGAGCGGGCATTTTCCGGGAGCTCATCAAAGCTTTTTGCGCCGGTGATATCGCTTCTCCATCCGGGCAGTTCCTCGTATACCGGCTGGCAGTTTTCGAAGATCTCCAGGGAGGCGGGCAACGTCTCCAGGGCCTTGCCCTGAAAGGTGTAGCCGGTGCAGACCTTGATCGTGTCAAAGTCCGAGAGCACATCCAGCTTGGTCAGGGCGATCCCGGTCAGGCCATTGACCCGTACGGCATAACGGATCACCATCGTATCGAACCATCCGCAGCGCCGGGGTCGGCCGGTAGTCGCTCCGAACTCGCCGCCGGTCTGGCGCAGCTGCTCGCCAGTTGCATCCAGCAGTTCCGTCGGAAACGGGCCGCTGCCAACGCGGGTTACGTAGGCCTTGGAGATGCCGACGATCTCGTGGATATCGCGCGGGCTAACGCCAGAGCCGGTACAGGCACCTCCGGCGCAGGTCGATGATGAGGTAACATAGGGATAGGTGCCGTGGTCAACATCCAGCAGCGTCCCCTGGGCGCCCTCGAAGAGCACCTTTTTCCCGGCCTTGAGATCCTTGTCAAGAACCAGCGCAGTGTCAGCCATATACTTTTTAAGAACCTCGGCATACCCCCGGTATTCGGCCAGGATCTCTTCAAAGCTGCAGGGTTTCTCGCCCAGCAGGTTTTCCAGCAGGAAATTCTTCTCGACCAGAAACTCCTTGAGCTTGCGGGCAAACACCTCTTCGTTGAGCAGGTCCATCAACCGGATGCCGCGCCGCCCGATCTTGTCCTCATAGCAGGGGCCGATGCCGCGTCCGGTGGTACCGATCTTTTTGTCGCCGCTGTTGGCTTCACGGGCGATGTCTATCCGTTTGTGATAGGGCATGATGATATGCAGAGATTCGGACAACAGCAGGCTGGCGTCGTCCTTGATCCGGCCGGATTCCTTGAGCTTGGTGATCTCCTTGATGAAGACTTCCGGGTCAAGCACCACGCCGTTGCCGATGATGCAGCGCTTTCCCTCGTGCAGGACACCCGAGGGGATCAGGTGCAGCACGATCTTTTCACTGCCCACCACCAGTGTATGACCGGCATTGTTGCCACCCTGGTAGCGTACGATATCATCGGCATGCTCCGTATAGATGTCGACAACCTTGCCTTTGCCCTCATCGCCCCACTGTGCGCCTACTACAACCACGTTTGCCATAGCTAATCTTCTCCCTGACTTTCTTCAATGAATTTCATCAATCCGTCCTGTTGAAGCTGTTCTCCGCCAAGATGTATCTTGCGGCCATCCCGTATGCGCACGGCCAGGCAGCCTTTGCTGGCGGCGTCATCACCGACGACCAGCATGCAGCGGATATTCATGCGGCGGGCGTATTCCAGCGAATTGTCGAACTCGCGCCGGATAATATCCCTGGCCGCGGTGTAGCCCTGTGATCTGAGCAGGCGCGCCACTTCCAGCACCTCGCGTCGATCATCACACATATTGAACAGGAGGAAGTCACGCGCCGTGCTGGCCTCCACTTCCGGGCGGCGGTGCAGCGCCTGGAGCAGACTCAGTACATTGAAAGTGAATCCCGTCGCCGGCGCCGGAAATCCGTAGCGTGCGGTCAGGTTATCGTAGCGACCGCCACTGCAGACAGGTTCTCCCAAACCGGCTACAAAGCCTTCGAAGGTGATGCCGGTGTGGTAGTCCAGGCCGCGTGTCTCACCCAGATCGATGGTCAGGTAGTCACTTACCCCGTGAATATGGAGGATTTCAAGCACCTGGCAGAGATTGTCCAGTGCTGCGCGTGACCTGTCGTTCGCCACCACCTCTCGGGCTTCTGCCAAAACCTCGCAACCGCCGAACAGTCGCGGCAGTGCAGAAATTTCCTTCCTGGACGCATCCGGAACGCTGTTGTCGGCAAGGATCCGTGCCACGGCCGAGGAATCCTTGCGGGCAACCGCCTGCAGCAATTCCTGCAGTGGCTGCCCCTGGAGACCGGAAGCCGCCATGATGCCCCTGCAAAACTCCACCTGGCCCATATCGATCTTGAAGTTGTCGAACCCCAGACCCTGCAGCGCTTCAACCGCCATGGCAACCATTTCGGCATCCGCCTCAGGCGATTCGAGCCCGATCAATTCCACACCCGACTGAAAGATTTCCCGGCTGCGTCCGGCCTGGATCTCGGTCTGGCGCAGCACCCGGCCACTGTAGCTGATACGGTGCGGCAGCGGCCACCCTTTCAGACGGGTGGCAACGATGCGGGCGATCTGCGGAGTGATGTCAGGCGGGAACGCCAGCAGGCGGCCGCTCTGACGATCGTCAAAACGGTAGGTCCTGCCTTTCAGTTCGTCCCCCAGGCCAATCGAGAGGACATCTTCATACTCCAGCTTGGGGGTGATGACTCGCCGAAAGCCCCACAGCTCAAATACGCGACGAATCCTCTCCTCGATGTAGCCGATCTTGGCGGCGGCATCGGGCAGAAAGTCGCTTACCCCGCGAGGCAGGGAGATATCCAGGGCATTGTTGTACATGGGGTCTATTTGAGATCCTGAGCTATTCAACTTTTTTTATCGAGAGGGATGAGGCCCCGTTTGTGGTAACACCGCGGCGCTGGACGACCTGCAACATCAGCAGTTCGTTGCGGGATTCATCAAAGTAATAGTCTGGCATGTAGTTCTGGGTTTCGCGCGTATGCCACTTTTCCTCCAGACTGGACCCTCTCCAGACGAAACAGTAAACCGTACCTTTTTTGTAGGAACGGGCATTACCCAACACCCAGAAACCGTCGTTCTTGCCCACCAGGATCTCGTTTTTGGCGGTCACCTGGATGCGCTGGTTCATGAAGACCCAGCGATATTTGTCACCTGTTACCCGCTGATCGACTAGATCTTCTTTCTGGAAAAACAGTTCCGAGCCGCCAAACTTGTCATTGCTGCGCCAGAGTTCTTTCAACTGAGGGTCATAAACAATCAGGTAGCCGTCAGGATTAATGACTAGCGTATATGTCTTGCCGTCCTGGTCACGAAACTGATTGAAGTTGTAAATTGTGCCGAAACGGGGCAGTTTGAGCGGGTTCTTCAGGGTAATGACAGTACCATTGCGGGTGGCCTCGGCGACATCGCCGTAGAAATCTTCTTCACGCCCCATGGCCTGGGCGTAAAGTTTCTTTGGCCCTCCAGCCAGACTGGCGCAACGGAAGAAGTAGGGTAATTTCTCCGCGATCATCTGCAGCTTATCACCCTTGACCTGCCAGATCTGTGAGTTCAGTTCGTTATCTCGCATAATCGTGACATAGATCTCCAGACTACCTTCGTTCCCATCAATCGTATCAATCGAAAGGATTTTATCTGAATTATTGAATTCTGTCTTGGCTACCAGCTTCATCTCGCCACCCTGGCGGTAGTAGGACAGATTATGATCATCCGCCAGAAAGATTTCACGGCTGCCATCAGGCAGGGTTCTGCCAATCGCCATCAAGTTGGCGGCCCCGTTCAGGCGCCTGCTCTGCCATCCACTACTGTTATTTCGCTCATAGTCGACCGGCTTGATGAACTCGGGGACTGGCGCCTTGCGAACCTGCGGCTCATGTTTGATGAAATCCGAGGTTGGCGCGGAAAGCGAACCCTGAGCCGGCGACAGGGTGGCTGCAGCATCTGCAGGGGGCAGGCCGGCAGCAAGGGTCTTGGCCAGTTCAGCGGATAGCTTGTCTGCCAACGTGCCCACGGCCGGGATCAGCTCGTTCTGGCTTTCGCCCTGCACAAAGGCACGGGTGATGGTCTTGCCGGCAGCCGTTTTTGCCAACGCATCGACACTGAACACCTTACCGATAACAACATAGGTTCCCGTAACTATAACGTCGGCCTCCGCTGCACTGCCAACGGCGATAATCTTGTCACTGTTCAGACGTGAAGACAGCAACATCTGCAGGGTTGCCTTCATTTCCTCCTTGTTCTGCACACCAATTGCGTTCATATCCGCAACGAACACCCGCACCTGTGCAGCAAACGCCGGCACGGCGCACAGTATACTGAAGAGCGCAACAAGCGCTATGATCCATCTTTTCATGGTACCTCCGAAACTGGGTAGAAGCCGGCGGATTATCGCAAATGTGCCCCGCAAAGTCAAAACAAACCTTCTACAAGCCGCTGAACAAAGACCAGCAAAGATATAAGCGCTACAACGGAATTCAACGCTTTTACGCATTAAAAAACGGCGGCATGTCTCCATGCCGCCGTTAATATAATTTCTGCTTGAACTAACTTAGTGCTGCAACAGAGTATCAAGAAGGTCGTTGGCTTCTTTAAGCTTTGCATTTAGCTTCTTGATCTCATCGGGGGAATATACTTTGGTGCCTTTTTTAACTTCTGCCTGTAGCTTTTTAATCTTCTGCTGGATGGTATCGGCCTGACCGGCACATCCCTTGGAAGCCAGCAGACACTCGTTTTTTTGTGTTTTGGTCATCTCGGCGGCAAACACAGGTACGGCAACAGACATGCTGAAAACAGCAATCATCAAAACAGCAATTTTTTTCATGACAATTCCTCCCGGTTATTGTTGGTAACAGAGAACGACAAAAACTCGCCCTTATTCTAACCTAACTTATGCTGAACCTAGAAGGCGTAATTCAGCATCACTTCGGTCATGTAAGGGTCTTTTGGAGTAGCACCCGCAGTCGCTGTATTTTTGAAGCGGTCGCCAAGGATAACATACGCACCATCAAGTGTAGCTGTCAGGTTTGCAAAAAGCTTGTAGTTGATGGATGCGTTGAGCTCAGTGCCCATGTATTTGCTGTTCGAAGTCGTTGTTGTATTGCGCTCAGCATTCAAGCCGAAACCGGCATTTACGGAAGCTCCCAGCTTGTCGGTGATATTTGCGTCAAATCCCAGCGTGCCCAGCATGAGGCCCTGGTTGGCGTTGTTGGTGGTCATCACGATAGCCTTGTCCGAGTCCATGGCATATACGGATCTCATCAGCAACAGCAGGTTGGATGAATAGAAGTTACTCGAAGAGCCAACATAACCGGCGGGATTCTGGAAGGCGTGATTTTTAGAACCGGCACCATTATTATTGTCTCCGGAAGCATACAGGAAGGAAGCCCTTAATGCGCCGGGGCCAACTGTTGCCTTAGCGGCAACCTGTGCTGCAAAGGCCAAGAGGTCTTTCTTATTGGCAACTGATGTGCCAACTTCACCCGCCTGAATGGCAGCAAAAGCGTCCATGGCAACTGGGCCGACTTTTGCGGCTGCATTGAGGCCAACCATGTGGACATCTGAGGTCTTATAGTTCATATCGTTGCGATACAGGTAATAAGATCCGCCCAGGGTCAGGTCCTTGGTGAGGCTGTATTTAGCGTCCAGCACATACAGGTCGCCGGTCTTTTGGCCAACCGGATTTGCATTGGATGGGCCATCCTGGAGACGGGCAAAGCCTGCGGTGGTTTTCAGGCCGCCCAGATTTGCATCAAAGAATGCGCCTGCCAGATCGTCGTTGATAAAGATGCCTTTATAGGCATCCGACCACGCTTGAATACCGACCTTGGCGTGAACAGGGGTCGAAGGGATGTTGAAATCGAGGTACACGTTCTTTGTTTCAAGGTTGACACTGTCAGCACCCATGCCGCCACCAAGACCGCGCCCGCCGGTTGCCCCGCCATTGTCGCCCCAGCTGGAGTCCATCTCAAAATGGGTAATCAGTTTCAGGTCATCACTGACTTTGGCTGTGTACTGCAGGCGTGCCCGTTGCTCAAAGACAGTCATGGTTTTGGGATCGGCTGAATCGGCCGGGAATGCAGGTGCACCGGCATTTTGAAAGTTCGACATGATACCTCTCAAGCGGTACATGCCGTGAAACTCGTTCTCCAATGCCATCGCCGGTACGGAGATAGCGGCCAGGGCGCCTGCTGCAGTTACAATAGCTGCTGCTTTTTTAAAATTCATCGTGTGCCTCCCTCAATTTTTATTAAATGTGTTTTCTACTAACATACAGTTGACCACCATCACTCTGTCAGGATTACCTCTCACCACCTTTCTGATAAATTTGACTTCTACCATCTGATGACCGCAATCATGATGTAACATCAAGCCACGTTCGTGATACGTGCGTCTACGTATTTCTTTCTAAAGCGTGATAAAGAAATTCTGACGCATGAAACACAAATACCTTCGAGCGGCCTCAACAACCAGGCAGCCCAAAGGTACAGTCCTACACCTTATTCATTTGATGTTTTCTGAAACGTTTCACAGTGGTTTCGCTCCCGGTTCGGTCATGTTCCGCAAAAGCAGAACATTCTTAAATATCAATCGGTTAGCTACTAGAGGGGTTCGTTTGTTTCAGTTTCATTCTAAAACGTTGTTCGTAAAATACAATAATTGCAACCATTGTCAAGCAAAAAAAAAACTGCCAGCGGCGTAAGACCCTGTAACTGCAGAAATAAGATGAATTTAATAGCTCATCCTCTGGAACGGGTGTGTTAGTGGCCGTGCTGGCAAAGCTCTGTCAGCACACCATTGCTGCTCTTGGGATGAATAAAGGCTATTCGTGTCCCGTGGGCACCAGACCGCGGCTTCTCGTCGATCATCCGGGTCCCCTCTGACAACAGCCGGTCAATTGCGGCCTCAAGGTCTTCCACCTCGTAGGCCAGATGATGAATACCGGGGCCGTTCTTCTCGATGAACTTTGCCACGGGACTATCCTCTGAAGTCGGCTCCAGCAGCTCGATCTTGGATTCGCCGACCTGCAGCATGGCTACACGGACCTTCTGTTCAATAACCTCTTCGATGCCGGCGAAAGCCATACCGAGGTTATCACGGTAGAAGGGGAGCGAATCTTCCAGAGATTTGACGGCAATGCCGATATGGTTGATTTTCGTAAGCATCAGAACCCCCCTCATTAATACACATATAGCCTTACAATAGGGTCACAGGATTGTAACTCTTATGAAAATATTTACAGCACCACCGTCTCGGTATGCTTGCCGAAGACCCCCCGGAAGACATCGGCGATCTCACCTAGGGTGGCGTAGGCCTTGACCGCGGTCAGGATGTGCGGCATGAGGTTGTCCGTGCCCTTGGCGGCTGTTTCCAGTTGCGCCAGGGCTGTTTTCACCGCGGCATCGTCACGGCCGGCTTTCATCTCGGCCAGGGATTTCTTCTGCGAGATTTCGACCTCTTCCTTGACTTTCAGCAGGCCGGTGGGAGGTGCTTCCTGGACGGTGAATTTGTTGACGCCGACGATGATCAGTTCGTTCT
>JAJYBH010000080.1 GCA_021779135.1 Deltaproteobacteria bacterium | reverse complement strand
TGAAGCCGGCCGAGACACTGCCGTTCATGTTTGCGGCAGGGGAGGTTGCCGCGAGATCAGCGATGGACAGGATGCCGTCTTGCCAGGTGGCGGAAGCGGTGATGGACGTCAGGTGTATGGGTTGTTCCTGCAGGCGGCGATAGTTGAGGTCAGTCACCTGCAAGCGGGCGATCCTGCCATCAAACAGTTGCTCGAATTCGGATACCCGCGGCCAGACCAGATTAGGCGGTTTGTTGTCGATAGGGGCATTGTCCTGGATCCGCACTCCGTCGATGAGCAGCTCGCGGACCGCGACGGTACCGGCCAGCAGGGGCAGCGGCTTCCAGCGCAGCTCAAGGCTGGCGATCTCCACTGTTTGATGCGCCAGGGCCAGACGTACCCCTCTGAGAAGCAGATGATCGATGATGCGCCCCTCGATCTTCTGGACAGAGAAGCCGACCCCGCTCAGAGGGACAACCGAGGTCAGCAGCCAGCGGGTGCCCTGCGATGTGCCAACGGTCCAGAAACCGGCTGCTATGACCATGCCTGTCATGGCAATCGCCACCGCTGCGCCAAGGATTCTTTTTGTCAGTTGTTTCATGTTAGGCACCAAAAAAACATTTCACGCAGAGCCGCAGAGTACGCCGAGAAAACCAAGATAAAAAGCTTGAAGACTTAGGGGTAATACCATGAGTCGTTTGTTTTTGTCTTTCTCTGCGTCTCCGCGTGAGGACGGTTTTGCCGTAGACTTTTATCAATTTCACAGCTCAAACCCCACGGTAAAGTGGTAATGGAATGACGGGTTTTCCACCCCCAGCGGATAGGCCACGGACAGGTTCAAGGCCCCGACCGAGGTATAGTAGTGCAGACCGACGCCCGCGCCCTGGAAGAGGTGGACAGAGGAGAATGAATTGAAGGCGTTGCCGACATCGTAAAAAAGGGAAACGCCCCAGTCCTTGAAGAGCGCCCGCTCCAGCTCGATGCTGCCGGTCAGGAGCTGCTTGCCTCCTATAACCTGGCCCGAGGCATCTCGCGGTCCGAGGGATTTGTAGGAATAACCGCGCACACTCTGGTCACCGCCGGTAAAGAAACGCAATGAGGGGGGGATGTCGCTGATGGGGTCGTTCAGCACGGTTGCCGCGCCCTTGGCGCGCGTATGCAGGGAGAGGCGCCAGGGGAGCCGCAGGAGATGGCTCCCTTCGGCCAGGAACTGTACCAGTCTCGTGTCCGAGCCGAGTATCGGATGCGTGCCGCGCAGTTCGAGTCCGTAGCGGAAACCGCGGCGGGGCCGGACCGGGTTGTCATAGCGGTCATCCGAAAACCGCAGGCCCGGCAGCAGGAGCCGTGCGGTGGAATTCTGGTAGCCCACGGTATAGTCTTCGTACTGGGCCTTTATATAGGCGGTGCCCAGCTTGCCCGGGCCGAAACTCCGGTTGCGATCCAGTTCCAGGGCCAGTATCCGGCTGGTGTAGGTTGTCGTTTTTTCCTGCTGCAGGTTCAGCTGCAGCACTGTGGAACTTCTGACATCCTTCGGGCTGGGCAGGATATAACCGGTCACCAGACCCTGGAGCCGTTCGGCGATATATAGATTGGAATACAGTTCGTGCCCCAGGTGAAACATGTTCAGATCGCGGTAACGGATAGTGAAACGGGCCCCGGTATCCGTGCCGTAACCTACTCCCGGGCGCAGGCTTATGCGCGGACCGGCCTTCAGTTGTATGCCTACCGGCACCCTGAAGTCTTCGGCGTCCTCTTTTTCCGGTGTGATGATGACATCCGAGAAGCGCTCGGAATTGGTGAAATTGCGTTGTGTCTCACCGAGGGAGGGATAGGAAAAGATATCGCCGGGTTTGTAGGTCAGATGCCGCCTCAGGAAACTGTCCGGATACTCGGGCGCCCCCTGGATGTGTGTAGCGCCGAAATAAAACCGCTCACCCGTCTCCAGGACCAGTTTGATTGCGGCGGTTGTGGCGGAGGGTGAGATGCGGATTTCGTGCGCTGAATACGCCGCATCCAGATAACCGAGATCGCGGGCTCGAGAAATGATCCCCGCCTTGGCCTCTTCGTACTTTTGTTGCAGCAGCACGTCCCCCTCATGCAGGGGGAACGCGGCGACCAGCCTCTGCAGGCGTTTTTCCTCGCGGCCCGGTCCGGCCAGATTCACCGTTACCCCGGTCAGGCGCACCGGTTCCCCCGGTGCCACCTTGACCAGCAGGCGATAGCCTTCACCGGCCGGTTCGACCGCAACCGTGACTTGGGCCTGGTAGTAGCCGAATGGTTCCAGGGCGGTTCTGGTTTTTTCTGCCGCCTGTTTGGCGAAACGTTCCAGCCAGAGGCGGTCCACCTTTCCATCGCGCACCAATCCGGCAGGGAGCACGAGCGATTCCTGCACATTAGTCAGCGCATCGTCCTCAATGCCGCTAACGACAATCTCCACTGCGTCGGCGGCATGGAGAGGCGCCGCTGGAGCGAGCCAAAGCGCCAGGCAGAGAAGTATGGCGATGATTGTACCCTTTCGAACTGCCCGTGTGTTGATCACGCAAAGCCTCGGCACAAAGATCTCATTACATCTGCAAGGTTTTCAGAGTGTATCATAGTGGGAGAATAACACAAAATCAGCCTGCCTGCAGGCCGGTACTCGTGTTCCGGAATGCTGCAGCGGGTCAAAAATCCCCCTTTAAACTCAACACAAATCCGTTTCTGGAGATTTCGGCATCCGGGACAACTGCTTGTGATGAATCGAATCCGAGAAAGGCATCATTTACAAAGGCACTGATAAAATGCCCGATAGCCATTCCCGCCAGTATATCTCCGGGATAATGCCGCTTCGCCTCCACCCGTGCCCAGGCCGTGCTGGCGGAGAGGAGAACAAGTCCGCTGTTGGCTGCGATTTTTGCACCCCTGCTGAGCGGCATGGTCTCTATATTTTTAGCCGCCAGGGTGGAAAAAGCTGTTGCTGCCGTAGCGTGACCAGAGGGAAAGCTTTGTCCGCTTCCATCCGGCCGGTCCCTGTTCAGAGCCGGCTGGAGGATTCCAACTATCCCTTCTGACAGGCCGATTGCTGCACCGCCGACAATAACTCCCTTCATCTTGCCGGTAATCCATTCCCCTGTCCGCTCCCTGGCCGGGGTAAGCAACGCGGTAGCGCCATAGAGGGCCCCGGAAGTGTACAGCAGGTAATTGCTCCAGTCGTCCGCGTTCGATCGTGAACCGAATATGGGTGTCTTGTCGGAGGCCCAGTTGGATATTTTATGATCCCAGTTGTCTATCTGGACAATTGCCGCACCCGCCATCGGCACCCAGGTGAATGGTGATACCATCGAATGGTAGGCCGCTTTACCGACCCTGTCCCAGCCGGGGGCTATCGTGGCGTCTTCTCCCCAGCCCCTCCCGTTCCGCAGCGTGCCGCATCCACAGAATATGGTAAAAGAAAGGATCAATAACGACAGCCGGACAAGGGAACGTGGTTTCATTGCGGTGTGTCCTCCATGATTTTCTTTTGGTCCGATCATTCGAGTAGTAGCGCCGGTTGCGGATGGTGGACAGGACAAGGAATCCCGCTGCCTCGCGTGACGGCCTGACAGGGTTCTGTTGGCCCCGGACGCTCAAGAGTGGACCCTTTTCAAGACAATGTCCACCCCGGAGAAAACCCGCGGATATACATGATGTAACATTCAGGCAATTTGAAGAAAAGCGGAATTTGAACACACCGTCTGGCCTCCGCCCGAATCCACGGGAAAAATTTTGACGCCCGCCCGCTGCGGGGGTATTGTATGATATGAATAGATCGCCCGCTTGCAAAGGAGTTCCCCACATGCCTGAAACAGCGTCATCAGTCAAGGATTCGTTCCGTATCCGCGAAATGACCATCGACGATTTTCCCGAGGTCTTCCATATCGGCGAGGAGGTCTTTACCGTCGAGTATTCACAGAGTCTCTACCGTACCTGGGACGAATACGAGATAACCACCCTCTTCAATTCCGACAGCGAGCTCTGCCTGGTGGCGGAAGCAGAGGAAAAGATTCTCGGCTTCGTCCTGGGTACAACGGTCAAGAAACACAACTCGCCCTGGAAATACGGTTATCTGGTCTGGCTGGGGGTACGCAGGAATATTCAGCAGGGTGGCGTGGGGAGCGGACTGTTCAAGGAGATCAAGCACCGCATGAAGGAACAGGGGGTGCGGATGATGATCATCGATACCTCCGCCGACAACCTGCCGGCGGTTCGCTTTTTCCAGAAACAGGGCTTTGACGATGTTCAGGAACACGTCTACATGTCGCTCAACCTGACCCGCAAGGGAAGAAAAAAAACGGTACAGAAACTATGATCGCCCGACTGGAAAAGGTCTGGCGGGCCATCAATCCCGACCGGCTGCGGAATACGTTCCTTGAAATGCTGGATATCTATTCACCGTCGGGCAAGGAAGAGGATATCCAGCTCTATCTGGAAGAGCTGCTCACCCGGGCAGGTTTCAGTGTGGAACGGCAGGATGTGGACGTGGATCGCTATAACCTGCGGGTCACCATGGGGACTGGAGAGCCTGCGCTGTATCTGGTCGGTCACGTGGATACCGTTCCGGCCTGGGATCTGGATGAATCCGGACCGCAGCAGGAAGACGGCGTCATCTGCGGGTTGGGAAGTGCCGACATGAAGGGGGGCTGTGCCGCCATGGTCGAGGCCTGGCTGGCTCTGGCCGAGTCCCTGGAGCCCGCGGAGCGGCCATCGATCGGGCTGCTGCTGGTAGTAGGGGAGGAAGAAAATGGTGACGGCAGCGCAATCTTCCTGCAATCCTGCCGCCCACCCTGGGTGGTCATTGGCGAGCCGACCGGTCTGGCGGCCGGATTCGCCCATTACGGCTACCTGGAGGCGGGATTCGTCACGCGCGGCCTGCGCAGCCATTCCTCGCTCCCCGAACTGGGGCACAATGCCGTCGAATCGATGCTGCGCGTGCTGCTGCAGCTGGGGAACGACCCCCTGTTCGACCGGAGCAAGTCCGAGATTGTCTATTCGATCAGGGAGATGCGGTCGTCACAGGCGGGCTTTGTCGTTCCGGATCGTTGTGAGGCCTGGATTGATCTGCATCTGCCGCCCGATCACGACCCGGGCGCCCTCCAGGATGAGATCCGCCTGGCCATCGCCGGCCTTGACCAGACCATTCCCGGGCTGGATCTGGACGTGGCCTTCGACTTTGCCTCCTCCGGCTACATCCTGGGCACCGATAACCCGCTGGCGCGGACCCTGGAGGAGATCTACCCGCGGCTTGGCCTGACGTTGCAGATGGATGCCTTCCGCTCTCATTCCGACGGCAATCTCTTTTTCGCGGCAGGGGTGAAGCCGCTCATCCTTGGCCCCGGTTCCCTGGAAACCGCTCATACGCCTGAAGAACGGGTGCCCTTTGATGATGTTTCGGCGGCTGCGCACATCTATGCGGCTCTCTGTCTGGGTATTGCATAGGGAGAAATCTACTGCAACTCCGTATGTACGGTCCAGGTTTCACCGTTTTCTTGGTCGATAGAACGACTATTGACCTGCATAATCGGCAAGATCTGTCCTTGCCCGGTCGAATTTTCGCTGCGATTTCCTAAGTCCGGCAGACTCCCGGGCGGCTATGCAAGCCCGGCCTTATTGCTGTTCTTGCGCTCTGTTTTCTTCCCGTTCTTCCCGTTCTTCGCGGCTTCCTCTTCCTCGGCCTTGTGATACTTCTCCCTGATCTCCTTGATATCCACCGACGATGCCGGAAACTCCATCTTCAATGATTCAAGGGCCTCGACGACAATCTGCGAGACCGCGAGATTGCGAAACCACTTGTGATTGGCAGGGATGATGAACCACGGCGCGTGCTTCGTGCTGCATCTGCCCAGGGCGTCCTCGAAAGCCTTGGTGTAGTCGTCCCAGTGTTCACGTTCCTTGTAGTCCGATTCGCTGATCTTCCAGTGCCGCGCGGGATCGTCGATCCGCTGCTTGAAGCGCCGGAGCTGCTCGTCCGCGCTGATGTGCAGGTAGAATTTGAGAATATGGGTGCCGCTTTCGACGAGGTTCTTTTCAAAATCGTTGATCAGCTCGAATCGTTTTTTCCAGACCTTCCGTGGGACGAGGTCATGCACCCGGCTGACCAGTACGTCCTCGTAGTGGGAACGGTTGAAAATCGCTACCTGGCCACGCTGGGGAGCGGCCTGGTGGATGCGCCAGAGGAAATCGTGGGACGCCTCCTCGGCCGAGGGGACCTTGAACCCGTATACCCGTGCCCCCTGGGGATTCATGCTACTGAACACGTGATTGATGGTGCCGTCCTTGCCTCCGGCGTCCATGGCCTGCAGGATAATGAGGAGCGAGCGTTTGCCCTCGGCATACAACAGGTACTGCAGTTCGCGGAGCCGCTTCGTGTACCTTTCGATTTCAACCTGTGCCGATGTCTGGTCGTATTTGTTCTTGAACCCGGCATCGATCTTGTCCAGCCTGACCGTATTTCCCTCTTCGACCCTGAACTTATCGCTGTATTTCACCATGTTCCTCCTTATGTATGCTGTTTACAGATCCACCCGCTTCAATCTCAGCGAATTTGTGATCACGGAAACTGAGCTGAAGCTCATGGCTGCCGCGGCGATCATCGGTGACAAAAGTATGCCGAAGAATGGATACAGCACGCCTGCTGCAAGCGGCACCCCGGCCGTGTTGTAAAAGAAGGCAAAGAACAGGTTCTGTCTGATGTTGCGCATGGTGGCCCGGCTCAGACGCCTGGCCTTGACGATACCCCGCAAATCGCCCTTGACCAGCGTGATGCCGGCGCTTTCCATGGCCACATCGGCGCCGGTGCCCATGGCAATACCGACGTGGGCCTGAGCCAGGGCCGGGGCATCGTTGATGCCGTCACCCGCCATGGCGACGATATGTCCTTCTGCCTGCAGCTTTTTGATCAGTTCGGCTTTCTGTTCCGGCACTACCCCGGCATGCACCTGGTCAATCCCCAGCCTGCCGGCTACCGCATTGGCGGTGATCTGACTGTCCCCGGTAATCATCACGATCCGGATGCCTTCGGCATGCAGATCGCGAATGGCCTCGGCTGTCGACTCCTTGATCGGATCGGCGACGCCGACCAGTCCGGCGGCCGTGCCATTGATGGCGATCAGCATGACGGTCTGCCCTTCAGCACGCAGTTTGTCCGCCCGTTGCGACAGGCCTTCCGTGCCGATCCCCAGGCTATCCAGCAGGGCCGCGTTGCCGGCCGCCACCGTGTGACCATCAACATCACCGCTGACCCCTTTTCCGGTTATTGATTGGAAATTCTCGGCCTTAACCAGTGCAATCCCCTTCGCTTCCGCTCCGCGCACGATGGCTTCCGCCAAGGGGTGCTCGCTGGCCCGTTCAAGGCTGGCGGCCAGACGCAGCAGTTCATCCCCGGAAAAGCCCGCCTCCGCCTGCACGGCCACCAGCTTCGGCTTGCCCTCGGTCAGTGTGCCGGTCTTGTCCACTACCAGGGTATCGACCTTTTCCATGATCTCCAGCGCCTCGGCATTCCTGATCAGGACACCGGCCGTGGCGCCGCGCCCTGTTCCGACCATGATGGCGATCGGGGTCGCCAGACCCAGCGCGCAGGGGCAGGCGATGATCAGAACCGCAACGGCATTGATGACGGCATGCGCCAGGCGCGGTTCCGGTCCCCACAGCCACCAGGCGATGCAGGTCAGCACGGCGCAGACTACCACGGCCGGGACAAAATAGCCGGCCACGACATCGGTCAGTTTCTGAATCGGCGCACGCGTGCGCTGAGCCTTGGCCACCATGTCAACGATCTGCGCCAGCAGGGTATCGGCGCCGACCTTTTCGGCCCGCATCAACAGGCTGCCGGTGCCATTGACCGTGGCGCCGATCAGTTTGTCCCCGGCTGATTTCGCAACCGGGATGGATTCACCGGTGACCATGGATTCGTCGATGTTGGCCTCACCCTCGATGACCGTGCCGTCCACCGGGACTTTGTCGCCGGGACGGATACGCAAGGTATCGCCGGGCTGTACCTGCTCCAGAGGGATGTCTTCTTCCGTTCCATTCTCCCGCACGATGCGGGCCGTATTCGGCGCAAGCCCTAGCAGCATCTGGATGGCGGCATTGGTTCGCGAGCGGGCCCGCAATTCAAGTACCTGGCCCAGCAGGACCAGGGTGGTGATCATGGCCGCGGCCTCGAAATAGACCGCCACCAGTCCATCATTCATCCGCATGACGGGCGGGAAGAGTCCCGGCAGCAACAGGGCCGCCATGCTGTAGATCCAGGCAACCGAGACACCCAGCCCTATCAGGGTGAACATGTTGAGGTTCCAGGTCAGGACGGACCGCCAGCCGCGCACAAAAAACGGCCAGCCGCCCCAGAGGACAACCGGAGTCGCCAGCGAGCATTCAATCCATTGCACCGTCTGCATCGACAGCCAACCGGGGAGCCAGCCCGGCATCATATCGGCAATCATGGCCAGAAAGAACACCGGCAGGGCCAGCGCGGTGCAGACCCACAATCTACGGCCCATGTCGGCCAGCTCTTCATTTCTTTCCTCGCCGCCGGATGCAACCGCTTCCAGCGCCATCCCGCATTTCGGGCATGATCCGGGGCCGGGTTGCTGAATTTCCGGGTGCATGGGGCAGGTATAGATAGCTGGCCTGCCTGTTTCAGGAGGGAGGGGCGTTTTCTTGCCCTGATACTGTTCCGGGTGTTCCTTGAATCTCTTCAGGCAATGTGCACTGCAGAAAAAATAGCGCTTGTCGGCAAGATGGTACGAGAATTCAGAGTCGCTCGACACTGACATGTCACAGACCGGATCGGTGTGCTGCTCCTTTTTAGTGTTTTGTTCGTCACTCATGGTTCCACCTGCCGGAAGCAGACTCACCCTACAGATGTTCAATGACCTTCTTCAGCTTGAGCTGTATTTCCCCGGCAATGGGCTGCAGCTCATCGTTATGTATCGCCTGCATTGAGGCAAGCGGATCCACGGCAGCCACTTCAACGCTCCCGTCTTCCAACTCCCGGACGATGACGTTGCAGGGCAGCATAACGCCTATCCTTGGCTCTGCCAGTAATGCCTTATAGGCATAGGAGGGGTTGCAGGCGCCGAGGATCCTGTAGTTGCGGAAATCGATATCCAACTTCTTTTTCAAGGTGGCGCTGACATCGATTTCCGTCAAAATGCCGAAGCCTTCCTTTTTCAATTCTTCCGTTGCCCTCTTGACCGCTTCATCGAAGCCCAGAGATACGGTTTTGCTGACATAGTATGACATGGTGAACCTCCTTGCAAAAGTATACGCTGGTAATTATCAGTTGCAATGTTTCATCCTTGTTGCCGTGGTCCATTGGTATCAGCCCTTCTGCCGCAGTGACCTGAAGCTTGATGCTGTTCACGCGCATGCGACGCTGCCCGGTTTCAAGCCTGTGATAAATGGTTTTTGAGATGCATGGCGACTACCGCGACTATCGGCGCATATTATATGATATACTGACACAGTCAGAGTAATACCCTGATTAGATACGCCGTGATAGTTACCCCGCAATGGTTTTATCCCACAAGAGGAGGTCGAAATGAAAAAGATTCGCTACGGATTGATGACGCTGTTCATGCTGCTCTGTTTGGTGACAACGGCTACAGCCGGAGTAAGCATCGGCATCGGGCTGCCCAACGTCAGTATCGGGATCAACCTG
The DNA here is from genome assembly GCA_021779135.1 of Deltaproteobacteria bacterium. Taxonomy (GTDB): domain Bacteria; phylum Desulfobacterota; class Desulfuromonadia; order Geobacterales; family Pseudopelobacteraceae; genus CAIPTY01. Next base: position 5,798 of record JAJYBH010000080.1, on the reverse strand, counting down.
CCGATCTTTCCGGATCTCGTCCCTGTTCCGGGCTATCCGGTCTATTACGCGCCACGGCTGGATGCCAACTACTTCTTTTACGATGGCATGTACTGGGTCTACCAGGATGACAACTGGTATGCCAGTTCCTGGTACAACGGCCCCTGGGCGCTGGTGGAGCCGGATTTCGTGCCCCTGTACATCCTGCGTATCCCGGTGCGCTACTACCGGCAGCCCCCCGTCTATTTTCGTGGGTGGCAGCCGAATGCGCCGCCCCGCTGGGGTCAACACTGGGGCCACAGATGGGAGCAGCAGCACAGAGGATGGAACCGGTGGGATCGCCGGGCTGCGCCGGCACCCGCCCCCCTGCCGACCTATCAGCGCAGGTATAGCGGAGACCGTTATCCCCGCGTAGAGCAGCAGCCTGCGCTGCGTAACCAGAGCTACCGTTACCAGCCCCGTGAACGGGCGGTCCGCGAGCACTTCAGGCAAGAGTATGCGCCGGCCCAGCGGGGAAGGCAGGAAGCTGCTCCGGTGCGAGGCCCGCGGCAGAACGATCAGATGCAGCAGCCCAGGGCGGTGCAGCCGCAGCGCGAGCAGCAGGCACCACGGGTTCAGGAACGCAATCAAGGCCCGCGTGACAGGGGTGAATCAGCGGAACCCGATCGTGGCCGCGGGCGAGGGCAGGGCGATGAAGGCCGGGGCCGGGGACGCGATTGATGCAGGTCTAACGATAAATCCCCCCTCAGCTTTCCTGTCATAAAGGGGGCTGAGGGAGGGCGCTGTTCAATTCGCTACGGAGCATCCATGCAGACCCTGACTGATCTTTTTAACACGTTTGAAGCCTTGGGAGACAAAACCGCCTTTGTGAACCGGACCGGCGTACGACGTCTGGAGATTTCCTACCGCGAATTTCACGATCTTGCCCTGAAGATGGCGAAGCTGTTGGAGCAAAACGGTGTGGCGGCCGGTGACCGGGTCCTGATCTGGGGACCGAATTCATCCTGGTGGGCGGTAGCCTTTTGGGGCATCATCATCCGTGGCGCGATCGCTGTCCCTGTGGACTTCATGTCCGATCTGGCGCGTGCGGAATCCATCCGCGGCCTCACGAAAGCCAAGCTTGTCCTGCAGAGCCGCTTCAAACCGGAGCGGATGGACAAATCGGATACCCTGCTGCTGGAAGAGCTGCAGTTCTTGCTTGAAGACACGCAGCCGATAGGCGAACTTGCCTCTCCAACACCCGGCGACACCGCACAGCTCATCTACACCTCCGGCACGACCGGCAATCCGAAAGGGGTCATCCTGACCCACAGGAACCTGATCGCCAACCTGACCCAGATCAACCGGCAGGTCCCGATCATCACCCCCGGATTCAGCTTTCTTTCCCTGCTCCCGTTATCCCACATGTTCGAACAGATGGGCGGATTCTTCACCCCGCTCCACCGTGGGGCGACCATCGTCTATCTGCGCACCCTCAAACCCTCCGCGATCATGGAGGCGCTGGGCCAGGAGGATATCTATGTCATCATGTCCGTTCCGCGTCTCATGCAACTGCTCAAGACCTCCATCGAGCGGGAGCTTGAGGAAAAACACCTCTCCGGTCTGTCCCGGGGGCTGATGCGGCTCGCGGCACGGCTTCCGAAGGGGGCGCGACGAGGCATCTTTTTTCCGGTGCAGAACAAGTTCGGCAGCAATTTCACCGTCTTCGTTTCGGGTGGCGCCCCCCTGGACCCGGAGGTTTTCAGCTTCTGGAGCAGCATGGGCTTTACCGTCCTGGAGGGGTATGGACTTACCGAAACCTCGCCCGTGCTCTGCGTCAACACCATGGAACAACAGGTGGCGGGAGCGGTCGGGCCGCCTCTGCCGGGAGTTGAACTGAAGATCGTGGAAAAGGAAGTCCTGGTACGCGGAGACAACGTCTTTCCCGGCTACTACGAGAATGAGCAGGCCAGTCGCGACGCCTTCACGGATGACGGCTGGTTCCGGACCGGTGACCTGGGGGAGATCGCCCCGGACGGCTGGCTCACCATCAAGGGGCGGGAGAAGGAACTGATCGTCACCGGTGCGGGGGTCAACGTCTATCCCGACGAGCTGGAAGCGGTGCTGAACAAGACCGCCGGGGTTAAGGAATCCTGTGTCATCGGAGTTGAACGGGGCGGCGGAGAAGAGGTGCACGCTGTGCTGATCCCGGACGGCAGCAACATAGCCCCGGAAGAGATCATTGCCCAGGCAAATAGCCGGCTGGATACGCTGCACCGGATTACCGGCTACACCCTCTGGAACGAGCCCGAATTTCCCAAGACCACGACCCTCAAGATCAAAAAATTCGCGGTCAAGGAAGAGCTGAAAAAGATGTCGGAAGGGAGCGATGCGACTGTCAGCCGCGACAGTCTGCTCAACCTGCTTGCCAGGGTGACCGGTACGGCTGTTGCCCAGATCAAAGAGGAATCCCTGCTCGTGGCCGACCTGGGCCTTACCTCCATCGACCGGCTGGAACTGGTCAGTTTTCTGGAGCAGGAATACCGTCTCGATATCCAGGATTCCCAGATCGATCCGCAGACGCGCGTCTCGGACCTGCGCCGGATCATTGCGAAACGTGAGAAACTGGTCCAGCGCGACCATTTCCGCTTCTGGACCAATGCCGGTTTCTTCAGGGAGGTCCGGATGGTCTGGGACGCCTTGTTTCACGATCCCGTGCTCCGCAACTTCGCCGCTATCGAGGCGCGGGGCGGCTACAATCTGGAAAATCTGCCCGGTCCGGTCTTTTTCGTGTCCAATCACCTAAGCTACTTTGACCAGCCTTCGATCATGAATGCGCTCCCGGCGAAGCTCCGCTATGAAAGCGCCACTGCCGCCTGGGAGGAGTTTTTTTTCGGAGAGTACCATGGAGTCAATCGAATCCTGAGGCGCTTGAGCTACGAGTACGCCAGCGTCCTCTTTAACCTCTTTCCCTTGCCACAGACATCAGGGTTCAGCGGCTCACTCGCATACATGGGAAAACTCGCCGATGCGGGCATCAATATCCTGATCTTTCCCGAGGGGGGGCATTCCAAAGACGGTAAAATGCAGCCCTTTCAATTGGGACTGGGCATCATGGTCAAGGAACTGGGAATTCCGGTGGTGCCGATAAAAATCAGCGGAACCGATCAGGTGCTGCCTCCTGATGCACGGTTTCCGAAACAAGGCAAGGTTACGGTAACCTTCGGGGCGCCGCTGCACTTTCGCTACGAGGAGCCGGCCGAGATAGTGGAAAAGACGCGTCAGGCGGTGGAGAGGCTCTAAGCCGGGACGGGCGGGGGGATCGAGTCGGCCATCTCTTGTTTCAAGATTTGTACCCCGACGGTCACGGTGGGTGGTAAGAGGAAGTGTACACAAAAGTAAGCCCTGTTTTCAGAACATCATCGGTTGGGTTGTTGTACGGGGAATGGCGGGAAAACACGAAGGATGTTAAATTTTGCCAGGTAATTAGGTCACTCAGACAAAGTACAACAAAAAAGGCACTTACAGACTAATCTGTAAGTGCCTAATTTATTGGGTAAAAAATGGTCGGGGAGACAAGATTCGAACTTGCGACCCCCTGCTCCCAAGTCCACGTCGGAAGAGCTTTCATAGCGTTTCAATGCTTTTCAAATTAACCCGCAAAATCCAAATAAATCCCGTGATTTCCAATATATAGCGCGATATAATCAGTTAAATTAATTCCAATCTGGTTCACCTTATCTCATGGCCAAAAGGTCACTGAAAGGTCACCAAAATCGAGGGAATATGTTTACTGATCGCTATATTCGTAATCTGAGGCCAGAAGGTAAAATCAAGGATATTGGAGAAAAGAATGGTTTCGGTGTCCGTGTTAAAATCGACGGCACCAAAGTATTCTTTTACCGCTACAACTCACCAGTGACCATCGCAAGGCGATTCATCGTCCTTGGTGAATATCCAGAGGTATCACTTGAGAGTGCCCGTATTAAATATTACACGGCATACAAAGCTGTCAAAGCCGGTATCGATCCTCTGGAAGTCGCTCTAAATGCTCAGGCTGAACGCAAAGCCGCCTCAACGATAAAAGAGTTGGTAGCGGATTACCTCAAGCGACACGCAGAGGTGAATAAGAAAAGTTGGTTAGAGGATAAACGTATTCTTGAAAAAGAAGTTCTTCCCGTATGGCAGCATCGCAAAGCTGAAGATATACGCAAAAGGGATATCATCACATTACTCGACAAGATTGTTGATCGTGGTGCTCCGGGAATTGCCAATAATACATTCAAAATTATACGCGCAATGTTCAACTGGTCTGTAAAGAAAGACATCCTTCAAATCTCGCCATGTACCGGAATTGATATGCCAGCACCACTTAATGTGAGAGATCGCGCTCTGACCGCTGATGAAGTAAAAACGGTTTGGGCTGCGCTCGAAGATCCGGCAACCTCGATGATCTGTGAAATCAGGCAGGCACTAAAGTTGATTTTGGTCACAGCCCAGCGCCCCGGCGAAGTTATTGGTCTGCACACTAATGAGATCGACGGTGATTGGTGGCTGATCCCTGCGGAAAGATCGAAAAACGGCAAGGCTCACAGAGTATTTCTGACACCACTTGCGAAAAGCATCATCGATATTACTATTGCACAGGTCAAGCGGATACGAGAAATACCGGCAGAGACTGAATACAAAGGTTTTGTATTTCCGTGTCCTCACAAAGCGAAAGACAAATCCATTCAGCGTCATGCATTAAAGCAGGATTGGCTGATTCCTATGATACAAAGGGGGATGTTCAGAAGAAGGAGTTGTCGAACTTGAACGCTGCTGAGAAGGCGGCTTTTATTGGGGAAAACGGTTTGGATCTCTTCAAAGAGCTTTCAAAATAAGAATTGGTAGGTGTACCCCCTGCCGAGGCTTCGTGCATCGCGATGCCTTGGCAGGGGTGAAAGATATATTACGCAGGTTGTTATTTTCGGAGCGATTTGATTAGTTGCCAGTTCATTTTCCCTGGAATTCTGCATTCCCAAAATATCCAACCATTGACCATAGTGCCTGTTATTGACCCGGCTGCAGATGAAGGTGAATCGAAACGTTTGCCATTCACTAAAAGCATGCCAGACTCAACCTTGCCGGTTACGGTTTGCCCTTTGTAACTAGCGCGGAATTCTGTGCCTGCAGGGAAAGTAACTCCTTTGGTTGTCCACGATCCTGCAGAAGAAGAATTATCAGTGATTACTGGCGATGCTTTCAATGCATTTAAACCGAGCATTTCCCGGAGGACATCATTATATGTGACTGTCTCCGTAGTGCGGCGAATGGTCAGTTCCTTGAATACGTCGAAGTCGATTTCAATGGTTGTCATGACATCCTCCTTCTTTAGTATGAGTTCTTAAGAACTATAGTACTTAAAGAAGGTAAGGCTGTCAAGCGTCATTTACTTCGAAATGTTTGGCGGGGTGTTATAGTTGGGGTGACAGTTTTTGATAACAGATTCAGGCTTGCCGGTATGGTCAATCATCGGCAAAAAAGGCGGCATCTCTCTTCCGCCCTTTCTCATCAAGATAAAATCCTTCATTTGATGGTTTCTCATCATCGTCATCATAAAAGCCTTCATCCCCACCGCCACCTTCCTTTTCTTCACCAGAGAAACCTCCATAAGCATAAATAGACATGAAACTATGACCATCAGGGTCAGGCTGTCCTTTTATCATAGGGATATCTGCTCCGGATTGCCGCCATGTTTCTTGAGGTCGGCGACGAAATCCTTGACGGTCTCGTTGTCTTTGCCTTCGGTTCCAAACAAGAGCTTCTTTTTGTCAAGATCGAAGAAGAACGAGACATAA
>JAJYBH010000207.1 GCA_021779135.1 Deltaproteobacteria bacterium | reverse complement strand
ATGCCATGAACGAGGCCATGCGCAACTGGGTCACCACAATCGCGGACACGTTTTATGTTATCGGAACCGTGGCCGGGCCACACCCCTATCCCATGATGGTGAGGGATTTTCAGACGGTCATCGGCATCGAGGTAAAAAAACAGCACCGCAAGCTGGAAAAGCGTCTGCCGGACTATCTCGTGGCCTGTGTGGGTGGCGGCAGCAACGCCCTCGGACTCTTCTACCCCTTCCTGAAGGACAAGAGTGTCCGCATGATCGGCGTCGAAGCGGCCGGATACGGCATCGAAACCGGCAGACATGCCGCCCCGCTCTGTGCCGGATCTCCCGGCATACTGCACGGCAATCTGACCTATCTGTTACAGGACCGGCACGGGCAGATTACTCACGCCCATTCGATTTCGGCCGGTCTCGATTATCCTGGCGTCGGCCCGGAACATTCCTGGATGAAAGACACCGGACGGGCGGAATATGTTTCGATAACTGACGACGAAGCATTGGAAGGCTTTAAGACCCTGACGCAGGAGGAAGGTATCATGCCGGCGCTTGAGTCGTCCCACGCCGTTGCCCACGTCCTGAAACTCGCTCCCACCCTGTCGAAGGATAAGACCATTGTGGTCTGCCTTTCCGGCCGCGGCGACAAGGATATTCATACCGTGGCTGATGCCATGGGGGTCCGCTTCTAGCTTCAGTCTCAACTGCTGACTTGATACAACTAAAAAAAACCCGTTTCTGTATGATACCTCATGCAGAAACGGGTTTTTTTAGTGTGAAATGAAGCTCTGATTATTTCACGATACAATCATCGCTTTTTCTTCAAATGGTAGACTACACCCGCATTTTCGATGGCGATTGAAGCATAGCGTGAGAGTGTCACAAGAAAGTCAAGATGCTCTTCCGTGAATGGTTTGCCGTCACATCCACCTGAAATGGTAACGGCGCCGGCAATGCGGCCATTGACTTGCAGCGGTACCGAAAGAATACTGGGAGCAGCCAGTAACCCGCCATCAGGGTCTTCTTCATGGATGCGAGAAGAGAAGTGCTTGTCAGACGTATTCTCCACAACGACCGGTTTGCCGCTTGCCACCGCCTGCCCGGAGATTCCCTTACCGGCAGAAAGTCTGAAGTTTGACGAACTGATTGGATCGATCCCGGTACAAACCTTCACATTCAGATTCGTCCCGGTTTTGTCAAGCAGGAGCAGGTACCCACGAGTTGCGTGGAGATGCTCCGCGGCGGTCTCGGTCAATTTCTGTAAAATTACGGCGATATCAAAAGTTGAGGTAAGTAGTATGCAGATCTGATTGACCGTTTTCATCATGGAAAGGGAGTCGTTGAGTCCCTTGTTTTTCGCGGACAGTTCAGTAACCAGAAGCTGTTTTTTTCTGGCCTGTTCCTGCTTTTCCAATGCCCGTTCAATCACGTTGTACAATACGCTTTCATCATCAATTGGCTTGACAATGTAATCGTAGGCACCCTGACGAAGTGACTTGAGCGTATTAAAGCTGGATGCATTTGAACTGACTATCACCACATCACATTCAGGGTGGCTCTCCTTGATGATCTTCATCATATTCAAGCCACTCATCCCCGGAAGCATGAGTTCGGTTATGACAAGATTGAAATCCTGACTGGAGAAAACCGGGATAGCCTCTTCCGCGGTAGTGGCGGTCGCCACAAGATAGCCTTGAGCCTCTAGAATTTCGGTAAGTTTGGTTCTACTGGTAAATGAATCGTCAACGATAAGAATATTTGCGGGACGGGCCATATAAAGAACTCCAAACCGTTAATAAATTAAGAAAAGTAATATTAATGTAAGCTGTGTAAAAAAACAACCTCAAAAACTATCCGTCCGTTTATCCAAGCTAAAAACTACCACCCCAAATTCCCCTGTGATGAGAAGCATCACGTTGGTAAAGTTTATAAAACCACAGGCATCCTTTTGTATCATTCCAGGAATTCGTACGCACCCATGCCAAAGGAGGCTCCCTTGCCGGTATGTACATACAATCCGGCACCAAGAAACGGCATCAGTCCAATGAAGTCTCCCTGAAAACTACCCTCTCCCACCAGGCCGGACATCCTTCTGTTCTTCTCTGTGGTAAGTCTGAAGTGATTGTCAGTGCATAAGACCTCATCAGCCTGTCGTGAAAGTTCTTTGTAATCACACGAAAATTCATACGCTCCGTAATAATACGCCAATGAGGATATGCGCCGCAGCAAGGACTTGGCAAAACGGCTGAAATGAAAGTTAGCGCACAAATGCCCATCTGCAAACAGACGAAGCGGGGTCAATAGGCGGATATGCAGGTGTGAAGACGGCCATATCCGGCTGTCGAGCAAATCGTGACTTGATAAAACCACAAGGCTTTCAGGGAACTTGATGCCACTTCCATCACCCAGTGGATGAACACCCCCCTGATAGTCTCGCGTTGTGATCTCTAGAACCTTTGCAGCAAAAGGTATCAGAACCTCGCCGAAACCCTCCAGGAGCATATCAAGGCAAGAGATAGCCTGACCGATCACCACCAGACCGCATTCAAAGTCCGTAATTCCGGCAGCCAGGTCGTGCAACGTGGGGAAGGAGAACATAAAGGGGAGCGGCGGTTTTTGATAGCGCTTGAGGGCTGAGGGGTCCGAAGTCAGCTTTTGACCGAACACGAGATTCCAGTTGCAGGCACCCTGTCCGGGGCATGTGCCACAGGCCTTCTCTGGGTTGAGACAACAGTGACTGCGGCAGGCAGCAGCAAATTCATTACCCAGAAGAGGCAAGCATAGACAGAGCCGGCTGGCATCGTCGGTTCTGACCGTTATGGATAGATTTACGAGATTGAAATCCATGGACCTGAAGCCTGTATAAAGAAATGTTCAACCTTGGCGAAGGACTGGCTGAAAAAAAAAGGCGGCCCTAAGGCCGCCGGAATTAAACCACATATCATTAGATTGAACTATGCGAACTGGGCCTTGATAAACTCACGGTTCATGCGGGCGATGAATTTGACATCGATACCCTTGGGGCATGCCACCTGACATTCATAGTGATTGGTGCAGTTTCCGAATCCACATTCGGCCATTGCATCCACCAGGCTCTTGACACGGGTGGCGGCTTCAGCCCTGCCCTGCGGAAGAACCGCATATTGCGAGATCTTGGCGCCGGTAAACAGCATGGCGGCGCCGTTGGGGCATCCAGCCACACAGGCCCCGCAGCCGATGCATTCGGCAGCGTCCATGGCCTCATCTGCAGCAGGTTTGGGGATCAGTATGGCGTTGCCATCTGCAACACCGCCGGTGTGACAGGATACATAGGCACCAGCCTGTACGATTTTGTCAAGGGCCGAACGGTCGACGATCAGGTCCTTGATGATCGGGAAGGCACGGGCCCTCCAGGGTTCGATATAGATGGTGTCGCCATCCTTGAACTTTCTCATATGGAGCTGGCAGACCGTTGTACGGTCCTGGCCGCCGTGGGCGGCACCGTTGATAACCTGCGAACACATGCCGCAGATGCCCTCACGGCAATCGTGGTCGAACACGATCGGTTCCTTGCCGGCGTAGATCAGGTCCTCGTTGACGCAATCGAGCATCTCCAGAAAGGAATGGTGCTCGGTGATGCCTTTAGCGGTATAGGTTTCAAATTTACCGGGATCGCTGGGCCCCTTCTGGCGCCACACGATCAGTGTCAGTGTCATGGTCTTGTGATCGCTCATTATTTGTAGCTCCTTACGGCGAGATGTACGTTCTCAAACT
>JAJYBH010000079.1 GCA_021779135.1 Deltaproteobacteria bacterium | reverse complement strand
TAAGACTTATTGGCTCCTCTCACATCAAAATATTACCCTTATCGAATTACATACAGACATTACATCTTCTATATCTAAGAATAAAAGTTCATCCTCGATTTGATTATAATCAGCACTAGTCTCGAACAGATCAATTCCTTGCTCGATATATTGCTGTATTTTATGAGATGATCTAACAGCAGCTACTAAATAATCGTTTTTTCCGCATTTCCAATTATCGTCAACAAGCCGCTCAACTGAATCAATGTATAAATCTGGTATATTATAATGCTTCAACACCCTTATGCCTTGTTGTATATTTAGTTCCTCAAGAACCAGATCTATTGAAGTTCTATCAGCCTGCATCAAATTCTTATTTACTAATATATCCATTAACTTCAATAAGTATAATTTACCAATATCGTGAAATAGCCCTGCTAAGTATGCCTCATCTGCATCTAAGTCAATTATATCTTTGTCATGTGTAGCCTGAATTGCTAAAAATGCGCTGATAGTAGCTACTGCATGAGAATGACACCATATATCTTTCAGATAGCTGTTTATAATTGGATTTTTAGATCTGCTATTTGCCATGCTTGCTGTAAATGCAAGATTTACAATCTGTTGTGAGCCAAGCCTGACAATTGCATTCTTAATTGTAGTAATAGGCGTTTTGCCCGAATTATAGGTGGTGTTTGCATGCCTAAGCATTTCTGCGGCTAACGCTGTATCCTTATTCACTAGAATAATTACTTCTTCAATTCTATACGTGTGCTCATTCATCATCTGTAGCAAACGTAACGCCACTTCATGAAAAACTGGTATATCAACAGCCTGATTAATTATTAGCTGCTCAACATTACGTAGTGTATCAATGGGTTTAATTATATTACTCATCACTATTTTTTCCGTTACGCTGTGAATTAACTTCAGTAACCAGCGATCCATGGCTATAATTTTACAACATAAACTGAAGTTGGTATTCCTACACTCTGACTGTCTGCATTATAAGTCAGCTCCCATGATTATCAATAACAATATCATGTAATAGCTGACAATGAAAAAGGCACCCACGAATCAACGCAAGTGCCTATTTTTATTATGGCGGAAGAGGTGAGATTCGAACTCACGGAGGTGTTACCCTCGGCGGTTTTCAAGACCGCTGCCTTAAACCACTCGGCCACCCTTCCAAATCGGATAATTTCTATAGCATACCCGTTGCAAAATTTCAAAGGTTATGACCAACTTACTTCTTGATTATCCTCTCCAAGCCGCCCATGTAGGGGCGAAGTGCAGCGGGAATAACGACCGAACCATCCTCCTGTTGACCGTTTTCCAGGATTGCCACCAGCGTACGCCCCACGGCCAGGCCGGAACCGTTGATGGTGTGGACAAATTCCGGTTTGGACTTTTCTTCTTCACGGAAGCGGATACTGGCCCGCCGCGCCTGAAAATCGCCAAAGGTGCTGCAGGATGATATCTCGCGATAGCAACTCTGCCCCGGCAGCCAGACCTCAATATCATAGGTCTTGGATGCGGAGAAGCCGATGTCGCCGCTGCAAAGCGCCATCACACGATAGGGCAACCCCAACATCTGTAAAACCGTTTCCGCATTGCCGGTCAATTTTTCCAGCTCGGCGGCCGACTCGGAGGGATGGGTAAATTTGACCAACTCCACCTTGTTGAACTGATGCTGGCGGATCAGTCCGCGGGTGTCCTTACCGTAGGAACCGGCCTCTCGCCGGAAACAGGGGGTGTAGGCCGCGTAGCAGATGGGCAGATCGCTCTTTTTGAGAATCTCGCCGCGATGGATATTGGTCACTGGCACCTCAGCAGTCGGAATCAGGAAGAATTCGGGATCAACCAGCCTGAAGAGATCCTCCTCGAACTTGGGAAGCTGTCCGGTGCCTTGCATCGATTCACGATTGACCATGAAGGGGGGCAACACCTCCTGATAGCCATGCCTGTCCGTGTGCAGGTCGAGCATGAAATTGATCAGCGCCCGCTCCAGTCGCGCCCCGGCGCCACGGTAGAGGGTGAAGCGCGCACCGGTCAGTTTGGCGCCGCACTCGAAATCAAGAATACCCAGATCCTCGCCGATCTCCCAGTGCGGCCTGGGCGTGAAGCTGTAGCTACCCGGCTCACTCCAGGTTCTGAGCAGGACATTATCCGTTTCGGAAGCACCCAGCGGAGTGGAGGGATCTGGCAAATTCGGCACGGTCAGCAGAAAGCCGCCCAGCTCTTCATCCACCTGTTTGAGCTCTTCATCCATCCCCTTGATCCTCTGGGACACCTCCCGCATTTCCAGGATCTTCTCCTGGGCCTGGCTCTTGTCCCTGATTCGGGAAATCTCTTCGGATACGGTATTGCGCAGCGCCTTGAGCGCTTCACTCTCACGGAGCAGGGTCAAACGTTTGCTGTCCAACTCACGGAAATTGTCCAAGTAGGGAGCACCGCCACGGGTACGCAGACGGCGCTCGGCCTCTTCGAGGTTCTCGCGGATGAATTTCATATCGAGCATCTTAAACACCTTTATTTATTGTAGGTAAGCGTGTATTTATTAGCACCTGAGCTACCCCACGTCAATCCAAAAGAGCCGTTATGAACCTGACTGCAGCCATATGCCTGCTCACCGCCATCCTCATCTGCCTGCCGCTGACCTCGCGGGCCGAAGAGGTCATTATAAACGCCGTAGGTGATGTCATGCTGGCCGGCAAATGGGCGACAACCATCCGTAAAGGCGGATATGATCTCCCTTTCCAGAGGGTTACCGCGAACCTGTCAACAGGCGACATCACCTTTGCCAATCTGGAATCACCGATAGCACTCGGCGGCAGCGAGTTTACCGACAAACAGTTTCATTTCCGGGCCGAACCGGAACTGGCCGCGGCGCTCAAAAGATCCGGCATACATCTGGTGACACTGGCCAACAACCACACCATGGACTACGGGGGACAGGCGCTTGCGGAGACCATGGATAATCTGAAAAATGCCGGTATTGCCTGGATCGGCGCCGGCCAGAATCTTGCCGAGGCCCGTAACATGGCAATTTACAACATTAAAGACAAAAAGATTGCTTTTCTGGCCTATTCACTGACCCGACCGGAAGGATTCTTTGCCGGCCGAAACCGTTCCGGTACAGCACCCGGTTTTGAGAAGTTCTTCGTGGCGGACATCCGCCAGGCACGGCGTGAGGCGGATTACGTCATTGTCAGCTTCCACTGGGGCACGGAAGGCAGCAGCGAAATCCAGCCAAAACAGCGCATGGTTGCCCACAAGGCCATTGATGCCGGCGCTGACGTGATCATCGGCCACCATCCCCACGTACTGCGCGGAATAGAGCGCTACAAGAACGGGATCGTCTTTTACAGCCTGGGGAACTTCATCTTTGCCAGCAAGGGTAGATCCGCTGAAGACGGAGTCATCGTCCGCCTGCGCTTCGATACTGGAACGCGGGAGGCCGAACTGCTACCGCTGGATATCCTCAACAGCCGGGTGGGATTCCAGCCGCGTCCCGCCTCGGCACTGCAGGCAACAAGGATCGTAGAGCACCTGAACATCCTGTCGAGCCCGCTGAAGACCGCGATACAGACCCGTGATGGCCGCTATGTGGTGCCTTTCTGACATGAAGATCCTGCTGACAACCCTGCATGCCAAATACTCCCACGCCTCCCTGGCACTGCCCTGCCTGGCTGCCTGCTGCCAAGACCTGCCGGGGGTCGCGGTCGCCATCCGCGAGTACACCGTCAACGAACCGCGTGATCATCTACTGCGCCTGATAATGTCAGAGCAGGCAGACGTGGTGGCATTTTCCTGCTATATCTGGAATATCAAAAAGACTCTCGAAATAGTCTCGGACATCAAGAAAATCACCCCTGAAACGCGAATTGTGCTGGGTGGGCCTGAGGTGTCCTTTGGGATCTTCGAGCTGATGCACAACCATCCGGCGGTTGATTTCGTCATCAAGGGCGAGGGTGAGCACGTATTCCGCCGACTGGCGGAGACTCTGGCCAAGCAGGACACACAATCATTCTCAGGCTCCGATCTCGACATGATCAACAGCCTGTTTTACCGTGATGGCGCTGATATTTCAGCCGGCTCCCTCAGCAAAGGGTACTTGCAACTGGACAGCATCCCCTCCCCGTTCGAAGCCGGCCTGGTAGACCTGGGCAAACCGCTGACCTACTTCGAGACCTCCCGCGGGTGTCCCTTTTCGTGCGCCTTCTGCCTTTCGTCCGTAGAAGGGCAGGTGCGCTCCTATTCCATGGAGCGCATCCGACGCGACCTGCTGGTACTGATGCAGAAGCGGGTGCCAAAGGTCAAGCTGGTAGACCGCACATTCAACTTTGATGAGCGCCGGGCCGGCGACATCTGGCGATTCATACTGCAGCACAACCAGGGCAGCCACTTTCATTTTGAGATCGCCGCCGACCTGTTGAGCGACGCCTCTTTCGATATCCTGAAACAGGTGCCTGCCGGTACCTTCCGTTTTGAAATCGGGGTCCAGTCAGCTTCCGCCGATACGCTGCAACGGGTCAACCGCACAGCCGATCTGGGCAGAATTTTTTACTGTATCCGCCGTCTGCGCACCGAAACCAGGATCGAACTGCATCTGGATCTGGTGGCCGGCCTGCCGGGAGAGGACTACGCCGCTTTTCTGGCCTCGCTGCAAGCCGTGGCCGATCTCAATCCCCACCAGATCCAGGTTGAACCTCTCAAGGTGCTCAAGGGTTCGCCCATGCGTGAAATCGCCGCCCGTGAGGACTATTATTTTTCCGAAGCCCCGCCTTACACCATCCTGCGAAACCCCTGGCTTTCCTACAATGACATCGGCCGCATCGAGAGAATCGGGAGACTGCTGGACCTGTTTTACAACCAGGGCGGCTTTGTAACCGTGCTGGAATTTCTGACCCGAAACATGACCCTGTCCGCACTGCTGGATCGCATGGCTGCCAGCGTCGCTGACCAGGCCTTATCCGGGTTATCGTCCCTGCGGCTGTATGAGCTGATGTATCGTCTGGCTTCCCCCTGCTGCACAGATGATGACCTTGGGAAGCTTGCCGACGCGCTCTTCTTCGATTTCTGCCGCAACGAGATGCCCCGCCAGGGAAAACTGCCGCAGTTTATCGCGGAACGCCGGCTGGCGTGCGGCTGGCCGGGGGGGCGTGAGCTGGCTGCCGGCCTGGACCTTCCGTCCGACTGCCGGGTAAAGGCCTTCCGTTTCACGTTCCAGAGGGATTACCGCACCAGCCCGTGGGGGGAGATACCGGTTGAAATCACATTTGTGTATGTATCCGGAGCACGGCAGGGATTAAAGGTATCAGTGATGTGACTACAGTACGGCAGGCAGAATTTATTACGGAAGGTTCTCCTGGCCCGGGGAACCCGCATTTCGGCACTCAGCACAACCTCACGAGCCGTCAGAAGGATGGGGCTTCATCCCACAACACCGCTTCCATGGAAACCTGTTGTCCCAGCTCCGCCAGCAAGGCATCCATATCGGTCTCAAACCCTCCCATAATGGCGATCCTGATAATACCGGCCACGTTGTCTACCGTGCTCATGACATTCATCCCCTCATAGGCCTCGAGGATAAACTTGAGAAAGACCATGTCCTGGTGCCGCACCTTGAAATAACGGAAGATCATCGGACCACATCTCCCTGAATGGCCACCTTGCCGGCCCGCCCGGGAATTTCTCCCATGGTAATGTTACAGGCCGGCGCACCGGAGATGTCCTGCACCGCCTCTCCCAGGGTGATGCAGCGAACACCATCCTGTTGAAAGCGTTCCAGCATATGTACGAACGACTGCCGGATGGCTCCGCCCTCCAGTTCGGCGTGGATAGTCAGGACATTCAGCCCTTCTTTGATGTTTTTGCAGTAATAGTCATGGATGTTGTCGGGGGTAATGCCGTTCGTCCCCAGGATCTCATCCGCGGTTGGCAGGGTGGTCGGTATCTGCAGGGTACGGAAACGGCGGCCATGCATGACCGGGTAGAAAGGTGCGCTGCCGCGCCCGTCGCTGGAATAGGAGAGCCCCAGGGCATCCTGCACCTCCAGAGAGTCGGGTGAAACCGTCCAGCCGGGAGCGGCAGTGGTTGTCGCCCGGTGGCCGAGGATCTCTTCGAACAGGGCACTGGCCCTCCCCAGCTCCATGGCGGTCAGATGTTTGGGGAACCAGGGGAGGTAGTCGTGCCACTTGACATGGTCCCAGCAGTGGATGCCAACCTCATGGCCCTGTTGTTCGGTCCCCCGCAGTACCTGGGGGAGAGATTCGGCGATCATCGGCGCCGGCAGCAGGGTGCCGTACAGCATGGTTTTGAAGCCGTAGGCCGCCGGCGCCTTGGTGCGCAGCATCTTCTTCAGGAATCCGGGGCGGGTGAAGATGCGACGGATGGCCTTTCCGGAGTTATCCGGCCCCATGGAGAAGTAAAAGGTGGCCTTGACATCAAAGCGGGCCATATCGGCCAGCAGGTTCGGCACGCCATCACGGGTTCCGGCATAGGTATCCACATCGACTTTCAGTGCTACGATTTTTTCAGACATATCCCGCGATTCTCCCACAAATTACAATGAACACGGAGTGTACCAGTTTTCCCGATAGTGTAAACAGTAAATCTTTATCCAGAACTGCGCCTACCGCTTGACACTAACGGCAGAAGGCGTATAAAGACAGGAAAAGCAGCCGAGATCCGTCCAGCCGGACGGATGCGGGGGAACCGGTCAACAGGGGCGTATTCCGGCACAGATGCCGGATAGGGAACTTCCAATCCCGAGCCCGTCAGCTAACCTCGTAGGCATATGGAAGGGCGCGACAGCGGACATTGAGCCGCCGGTTCATGCCGGCGGTTTTTCTATATTTCCCCGTCAGCCCCGCACCCACCCGTGCAGGAGACACTCATCATGAAACAACACGAAGCAGGATCCTACTGGGGGGGTATCGTCAAGGCACTTGGCCTGGTGTTCGGCGACATAGGGACCAGTCCGATCTACACCCTGACTGTCATTTTCGCACTAACCAAACCGACCGTTGATAATGTCTTTGGCATACTCTCCCTGGTTTTCTGGACCATGACCATCCTGGTAACAGCCGAGTATGCATGGCTGGCAATGAGCCTGGGGCGCAAGGGGGAAGGCGGCACCATTGTGCTCAAGGAAATCCTGGCGAGAATGTTGAAGCCAGGCAGACAACTGGCTTTTGTTGTCTTTCTCTCCTATGTGGGGGTGTGCCTCCTCTTGGGCGATGGGGTTATCACCCCGGCCATCTCGATTCTCTCGGCTGTGGAGGGGATGACCCTCATTCCCGGGCTTGAGGCTACTAAGCAGAGCACTCTGATTCTGATAGCCGCTATCATTGCCGTCGGCTTGTTCGTTGCTCAATACAAGGGAACTGACAAGGTCGCAGGCGCTTTTGGCCCAATCATGGTAGTTTGGTTTACCGCACTGACCCTTTCCGGACTTACGTCCATCGCGACCATGCCTTCCATAGTCTTGGCGGTCAGCCCCCATTACGCCATCAAATTCATGCTGCATCACGGCCTGGAAGGCTTCTTCGTCCTTTCCGAGGTAATATTGTGTGCCACCGGCGGAGAGGCCCTTTATGCGGATATGGGACATCTGGGGCGAAAACCTATCATGCGGGCATGGTATTTTGCGTTTACCGCCTTGATTATCAACTATTTTGGTCAGGGGGTGTTCCTGCTCAACCATTCCGATGCGAAAAACTTCCTCTTCGGCATGATCCAGCACCAGGCACCCATCCTCTATATCCCGTTCCTGATTCTGACCGTCTTTGCCACTATCATTGCCTCTCAGGCCATGATCAGCGGGGTGTTCTCGGTCATCTACCAGGGGATAACCACCCGCATCATGCCACTTCTTCGCGTTGACTACACTTCGACGCACCTCAAGTCCCAAATCTATATAGGTGCAATCAACTGGATGCTGATGTTAGCGGTTCTCTTCATCATGCTTATCTTCCAAAAATCGGAAAACCTGGCAGCAGCCTACGGTTTGGCCGTAACCGGAACCATGACCATCACCGGCATCATGATGATCATGATTTTTTCGCGTACGACCAAGAAGTGGAAAGTACCTTTAGCCGTAGGGATTACACTTGTGGACCTGATATTCTTTATATCCTGCATGAATAAAATTCCGCATGGTGGCTACTGGTCCATTATTCTGGCGGCCTTCCCCTTCGCGACTATCCTCATTTGGACCGAGGGGCAGCGGGCTTTGTACAAGGCACTCCGCCCTCTCGACATGGATACCTATCTCATCGCCTATGAACAGATATATAAGAAGGGGCAAATCTCTGGAACCGGCTTATTTTTTGTCAAGGAATGGATCACCATCCCCCCCTATTTGGTGCACTGCACCATCCGCAGCAATATCATCTATCAGCGCAATGTACTGATCTCCATCATACGAACCGACGAACCCTTTGGGCTGGAATGCAAACTCACGCCCGGACTCGGAACCGGGCTGGATGCCTTTGAAATAAGTTCAGGCTACATGGAGATGTTTGATATAGAACAACTTCTGAAGGACAACGGCATCATCGAAAAGGTTATCTTTTACGGCATTGAGGACATCTCCACCGGCAATCCGATCTGGAAAGTATTTTCTACCCTGAAAAAGCTGACTCCTAACTTCGTGCAGTTCAACAAACTGCCGGCAGCCAAACTGCAAGGTGTAGTTACACGGGTGGAGATGTAGCCATGATCAACTGGATACTTTTAGTTGTCGCCCTGGGGATCATTCTTTTGGGGGCAACGGTCTTTACCAACGGGCTGGAGTGGTTCGGCAAGAAGATGAATCTATCGGACGGGGCGGTGGGGAGTATCTTTGCCGCCGTCGGCACCGCGCTTCCCGAGACACTGGTCCCGATCATTGCCATCCTCTTCGGTACAAAAGAGGCCGGACATATGATAGGCGTGGGCGCCATTATTGGCGCCCCCTTCATGCTGGGGACCCTGGCATTTTTTATCAGTGGTCTGGCGGTGATCTGGAATCGAAAGAAACGTAATGACTACCCGGTCATGCGGGTGGATACCGTCGTCATGCGGCGCGACATGGAATACTTCCTGGTACTGTACGGCCTGGCAATTGCCACGACCTTCATGGGAAGCCACCCGGTGATCAAGACCTTTATGGCGCTGCTCCTGGTATTCTCCTACGGCGTCTACGTACTCAAAACGCTCCGCTGCGAAAACGACACCTGCCGCGTTGTTGAGGAATCAGACCTGGACCCCTGTTATTTCGCGCCCAAATCCCATGATCCGCACATCTCCATCATCGCCTTCCAGGTTATCAGCTCTCTGCTGCTGATCGTATGGGGATCGTATATCTTCGTGGAAAAGGTGCAGATCATTTCAGTCCTGATGGGGATCTCGCCCTTCATCCTGGCCATGATCATCGCGCCGATAGCAACCGAACTGCCGGAGAAGTTCAACAGCGTGATCTGGATCAACAAGGGCAAGGATACTCTGGCTATCGGCAACGTCACCGGCGCCATGGTCTTCCAGGGGTCGATGATCACCGCCATAGGCATCCTGATGACCGATTGGCAGCTCAATACAGCCGCATACCTCACCGTCGCACTTACCTTTGCTTCGGTCGGCCTGGCCTACCTGCAGATCCTCTGGAAGAAGCATCTGACGCCGGGGACACTGCTGGTGGGAGGTGCTTTTTACTTCATGTTTCTGGTGCTGATCTTTCTGGGGAAAATCTGATCCCTTGTCGCGTGCCGCGTCGCTCCAGTTCGGCATCGATCAGATTGAGCACCTCAAATTTCTTCAAGGACCATAACGGAGCCACCAGGTTATTCTGACCACCATCACCGGTCAGGCGATGGATCAGGATGCACGGGTCCAGCAGCTCCAGAAAGTCACAGACCAGCCCCGCATACTCATCACGCTCCAGAACCCGCACCTCGCCCCGCTCGTACATTTCCGCCAGCGTTGTCCCCTTCATCACATGCAGCAGGTGCACTTTGACACCATCCACCCCAAGACGGTTCAGTTCACCTGCCATGGAGAGCATCTCCTGTCGCGTTTCGCCCGGCAAGCCGAGAATGATATGGGCGCAGACCCGCACCCCCCGCGACTTGGCTCGCCTGACCGCATCGATGGTACAAAGGTGATCATGGCGCCGGTTGATGAGCACCAGGCTTCTGTCATGCATGGTTTGCATTCCCAGCTCCAGCCAGAGATAGGTTTGGCGAGAGAGTTCCTGCAGGTATTCGAGGACGTCCTTGGAAAGGCAATCTGGACGGGTGGCGACAATCAGCCCGACGATGCCGGGCACTGCCAGGGCCTCCGTATAGAGCGACCTGAGGCGATCAACCCGGGCGTAGGTATTGGAGTACGCCTGGAAATAGGCGATGAAATTTGAAGCCCGGTATTTGCGGCGCATGACCTCCTTGCCGTCTTCGATCTGAGCGGCGACGGAGAGATCTCGCCTGATGCTGTAGGCCCCTGACCCGCTGCCGCCACAAAAGATACACCCTTTTGTGTCCAGCGATCCGTCGCGGTTGGGGCAGCAAAAACCAGCATCCACCGAGATACGCTGCACCCGGCAGCCGAAGATGCGCTTTAACTCTTCTGAAAACTGGTTGAAACGCTTGGCCGTCACCTACAGCTTCCGACCGCTCATCACCCCGGCACCGTTGGGCAGGTCCAGCGCGAGCCGATGAACCTCTGACAGCCCAGCTCCCGTCATCATTGCGGTCAGCTCACCCTGGGAATATGACTGTCCTGACTCGGTACCCAAGAGCATATTGAGAGAAAAGAGCGCCGGAAAGGGCGGTCCGTCCTTGGCATCATCCAGGATAAATTCCTGCACCAAAAGCATGCCACCAGGGTCGAGTGCCGCGACCGCCTTGCGTAGAAGCGCTGCACAAGCTGCGGGACCTTCAGCATGGAGGATATGGGAAAGCCAGGCTACATCGAATCCTGCCGGAACAGGGTCAACTCGATAATCACCGGCTCTAAAGGAAATTCGTCGTGAAAGATCGAAGCGGTCGATTGTGCCCTCGGCGAATATTT
Organism: Deltaproteobacteria bacterium; assembly: GCA_021779135.1. GTDB lineage: Bacteria > Desulfobacterota > Desulfuromonadia > Geobacterales > Pseudopelobacteraceae > CAIPTY01. The sequence continues at coordinate 4,544 of JAJYBH010000079.1, read as the reverse complement.
GCGTTGCGGGAAGATCATAGACAACGGCAGACAGCCCCGGATTTGCACGACAGAAGTGGATTGCGTAGGTGCCGGGACCGCCTCCGAGATCCAGCAGATGATTACATCCGGACAGGTCGATCGCCTGCGAAATACGGGGAGCCAGCTGGCTGGCCAGATTGAACATTCCCATCAGGAAACTCTCCCTGATGGTCTCTTCGGCTCCAAGAGCGACTCGTTCACGAACCGGCCCACCATCCTTCACGGCTTCGAACAGACGGATCCAGCCGGCCATCAGGTGGTGATGGTGCATTATTATGTAGCCCATGTACTCTGGTGACGTGCGGGACAGGCAACGTGACGAGAAGGGTGTCGAGACATAGAAGCTGTCCCGTTTCTCCAGCAAGGCGAGGGAAACCAGAGCGTCCAGCAGCATGGCAGTGCCTCGCAGATCACAGTTTCGAAGCAGCGCGAATTCCGCGGCCGTCATGGGCGAGCCGTCCAGTGCGGAAAAGACATCCAGCTTCACGCCTGCATGCAGCGCGCAGGTGCTCCAATAGCCTCCTGACAACTGCAAAAGATCGGGTATAGTCCATGTAGTTGTTGTCATACGGTCGCCTCCGATCAACGTGTAAATCGTGCCCGAAATTATTGCGGTTTACAAACAAAAAGAGCGGCATTGCTGCCGCTCTCGGTTAGATAATGATTTGAAACAGCTATTTTCTGGCCGCTTTCCCAGCCACCTGCACACGGATCAGTGCACGCTCAAGCGCGGCTTCGTAAATCTTGTGCTGTTTGTCCTCCGGAGTCAGCTTTTTGAGAGCTTCTTCTGCCCTGCCAAGAGCTGCCTTGGCACGCTCTACATCGATCGCGTCGGATGCTTCAGCCGTTTCGACCAGAACAATAATCTTGTCATCCTGGATTTCGAAATACCCCCAGTTGAGTGCCATATGATCAGTGATGCCGTTATTTTTATAGGTAAGTTCCCCGATTCGAAGTGAGGTCAGGAAGGGAGCGTGACCGGGAAGGACACCGAATTCACCGATTTTACCGGTTGCGGTAACTTCATCCACTTCCATATCAAGAACTTTGCTATAGGGGGTTACTATTTCAAGCTTCATCTTTTCAGCCATATATCATTCCTTGAAAGGGATATGCTCCCGTAAGGTTAATTATACTGCAGCCAGCTTGGCGGCTTTTTCGATAGCCTCTTCGATCGAACCGACCATGTAGAAGGCCTGCTCCGGCATACTGTCGTGCTTGCCGGCCACGATCTCCTGGAAGCCTTTGATGGTGTCCTTGAGCTCGACATATTTGCCGGGTGAACCGGTGAAGGCCTCGGCCACATGGAACGGCTGGGACAGGAAACGCTGGATCTTGCGGGCGCGGGCCACCACCAGTTTGTCTTCCTCGGAAAGTTCGTCCATACCAAGAATGGCGATGATATCCTGAAGATCCTTGTACTTCTGCAGAACGTACTGAACGGAACGGGCAACGGCGTAGTGTTCTTCGCCGATAACCTGCGGATCGAGAATACGCGAGGTTGAGTCCAGCGGGTCAACGGCCGGGTAGATGCCGAGCTCGGCGATCTGGCGGGAAAGAACCGTGGTGGCATCCAAGTGGGCAAATGCGGTAGCCGGTGCCGGGTCGGTCAAGTCGTCGGCCGGAACGTAGATGGCCTGAACCGAGGTGATGGAACCTTTTTTGGTGGATGTGATGCGCTCCTGCAATTCACCCATTTCGGTGGCCAGCGTCGGCTGGTAACCGACGGCGGAAGGGATACGGCCGAGAAGCGCCGAAACCTCGGAACCCGCCTGGGTAAAACGGAAGATGTTGTCGATAAAGAGCAGAACGTCCTGACCCTCTTCGTCGCGGAAATACTCGGCGACCGAGAGAGCGGTCAGGGCAACGCGGGCACGGGCGCCGGGAGGCTCGTTCATCTGGCCGTAGACCAGGGCGGCCTTATCGAGAACGCCGGACTCCTTCATCTCCATCCAGAGGTCGTTCCCTTCACGGGTACGCTCGCCGACACCTGCGAAAACCGAGTAGCCGCCGTGCTGTTTGGCGATGTTGTTGATCAGTTCCATAATCAGAACTGTCTTGCCGACTCCGGCGCCGCCGAACAGGCCGATCTTGCCGCCGCGGGCGTAGGGAGCCAGCAGGTCAACGACCTTGATACCGGTCGTGAATGCCTCGACCTTGGTGGACTGGTTTTCGAAGGAAGGTGCCTCGCGGTGGATGGCATACTCCTTTTCGTTTCCGATGGGGCCCATTTCGTCGACCGGCTCGCCGATAACGTTCATGATGCGGCCGAGGGTCTTGGCGCCGACAGGTGCGCAGATCTGTTTGCCGGTGTCGATTACTACCTGACCGCGTTTGAGACCATCGGTGGAGTCCATGGCGATGGTACGGACGGAGTTCTCACCCAGGTGCTGGGCAACTTCCAGTACCAGGTTGTTCTCGCGGTCATCAATGGCCGGATTGGTTACGCGCAGTGCATGGTAGATCTCCGGCAGTTTGCCGGGCTCGAATTCAACGTCGATAACGGCGCCGATGACCTGCGAAATTTTACCTGTGTTCTGACTCATGGAACGGTGTCCTCCTGCGGCCGTAAGGCCTCATATAGTGTTTCGAGTAGATTAACCCTTGATTGATTCTGATCCGGAGATGATTTCCATCAGTTCCGTGGTAATGGCAGCCTGACGTGCGCGGTTGTACTGCAGCGTCAGTTTGCCGATCATCTCGGACGCATTCTTTGAAGCACTGTCCATGGCGGTCATACGGGCACCGTGTTCACCGGCCACCGACTCCAGCATGGACTTGAAGATCTGCACCTCGATGTTCTTGGGCAGGATCTCGGCCAGAAGTTCGGCGACCGACGGCTCATAGATGTACTCAACCGGCGTTTCTTCGACTGCAGCGGCAGTCTCGGCGAGCACCGGCAGCAGCTGCTGGAAGGTGATATCCTGCGACATGACGGTTCGGAAGGAGTTGTAGAGCAGCTCCACCTGGTCATATTCGCCTGCCACAAACCCGTCGATGATCTCCTGAGCGATCATCGCTGCTGTCTGGTAATTGGGCTTGGCCAGGATATTGGAATAGTTTTTGTGGATCGTGTAACGGCTCTTAAAGAACTCGTTGCCTTTACGACCGATCGTCATGACGCTGATCTGCTCGTATGAGGCCTGTTTTTCCTTGATGTAGCGGTCGCCGGCCTTGCAGAGGTTTGAGTTGAAGCCACCACACAGACCACGGTCGGAAGTAACCACTACCAGAAGAAGTTTCTTGGCTTCACGCTTTTCAAGGAGAGGATGCAGGTCACCTTCCTGATTGCCGGCCAGGGATTGCAGTACCTCACCAAGCTTTTTTGCGTACGGCCTGGCAGCAACCACATTTTCCTGGGCGCGGCGCAACTTGGCGGCCGAGACCATTTTCATGGCCTTGGTGATCTGACGCGTATTTTTTACGGATACTATCCGTTTTTTAATGCTTTTAAGGCTTGCCATGTCTCAAACCGTCCTTGTTTACGCGGTGAATTCCTTCTTGAACTGGCCCATCGCAGCAACAATCCTGCCCTTCAGATCGTCGTCAATGGCCTTTTTGTCGCGCAGTTCGGCAACCAGCTCAGCCTGGCGATTATCGAAGAACGCATATAGCTCGGTTTCGTACTTCCTGAGAGCAGAAACCGGGTAGTCATCCAGAAAGCCGTTGTTGGCGGCAAAGATGACCAGAACCTGCTTTTCGTTGGGGATCGGTCGGTACTGCGGTTGCTTGAGGATCTCTACCAGGCGCACACCACGCTCCAACTGCATCTGGGTAGCCTTGTCCAGGTCGGAACCGAACTGGGCGAAGGCGGCCATCTCACGGTACTGGGCCAGGTCGAGCCGCAGGGTACCGGCCACCTGTTTCATGGATTTGGTCTGAGCGGAACCACCGACGCGGGAAACCGAGAGGCCGACGTTGATGGCCGGACGGACGCCGGAGAAGAACAGGTCGGACTCCAGGTAGATCTGACCGTCGGTAATCGAGATGACGTTGGTCGGAATATAGGCGGACACGTCACCGGCCTGGGTCTCGATGATCGGCAGTGCGGTCAAGGAACCGGCGCCACGGGCATCGGACAGTTTACAGGCACGTTCCAGCAGACGGCTGTGCAGATAGAATACGTCGCCCGGATAGGCTTCACGTCCTGGCGGACGACGGAGCAGCAGTGAAAGCTGACGATAGGCAACAGCCTGCTTGGAAAGGTCATCATAGATGATCAGGGCATGCTTGCCGGTGTCGCGGAAGAACTCACCCATGGTAACGCCGGTGTAGGGTGCGATGAACTGCAGTGGTGCCGACTCGGAAGCCGTAGCGGCAACGACGATGGTGTAGTCCATGGCGCCGTGCTCGGTCAGCTTGGAAACGACCTGAGCAACGGTGGAACGCTTCTGGCCGATGGCAACATAGATACATACCACATCGCCACCCTTCTGGTTGATGATCGTATCGATAGCAACGGCGGTCTTGCCGGTCTGGCGGTCGCCGATGATCAGCTCGCGCTGGCCGCGTCCGATTGGAAC
>JAJYBH010000206.1 GCA_021779135.1 Deltaproteobacteria bacterium | reverse complement strand
TATTACCGACCGCAAGAAAGCTGAAGAAGAACGGCTCAAGGCGGGTGCCCTGCAGAGAGCTATTTTCAACAGCGCCAACTTCTCCAGCATCGCCACCGACGCCGAGGGTGTCATCCAGATCTTCAACGTCGGCGCGGAACGGATGCTCGGATACACCGCCGCCGAGGTGTTGAACAAGATCACGCCGGCCGATATTTCCGATCCGCAGGAAGTTATTGCGCGCGCCAAGGAGCTCAGCATCGAGCTCGAAACCCCGATCACACCGGGATTTGATGCGCTGGTCTTCAAGTCCCGCCGCGAGATCGAGGACATCTACGAACTTACCTATATCCGCAAGGACGGCGGACGTATCCCGGCGGTCGTATCGGTCACCGCCCTGCGCGACGATCAGGACGCCATCATCGGCTACCTGCTGATCGGCACCGACAACACGGCCCGCAAGCAGGTCGATGCCGAACGGGCTCGGCTCGATCAGGTGCTGCTGGATAAGAACGCCGAGCTGGAGAGTGCCAAATTTGCGGCGGAAAAAGCTAACCAGGCGAAATCGGATTTCCTCTCCAGCATGAGCCACGAGCTGCGCACACCGCTCGGTGCGATACTCGGTTTTGCACAGCTCCTGGAATCCGGCGTTCCGCAGCCGACTCCCACCCAGAAACGCAGCATCGACCAGATTCTCAAGGCCGGGTGGTACTTGCTGGAGTTGATCAATGAAATCCTCGACCTGGCGCTGATCGAATCCGGAAAGCTGTCGCTGTCGCTTGAACCGGTATCACTGGCCGAAGTCATGCAGGAATGCGAGGCCCTGTCAGAGGCGCAGGCGCAAAAGCACGGCATCAGCGTGGCCTTCACCCCTTTCGAGATGCCCTACACCGTCAATGCCGACCGGACCCGGGTGAAGCAGGTCATCATCAACCTGCTTTCCAACGCGATCAAATACAACAGGTCTGGTGGGACGGTGACCGTAACGTGTACCCAGAGCCCCCCGGATGCGATTCGCATCATCGTCCGGGACTCCGGCAACGGCCTTGCTCCGGAACAGCTTGCGCAGCTGTTCCAGCCATTCAATCGTCTTGGACAGGAAGCGCATACCGAGCAAGGCACCGGCATCGGCCTGGTGGTATGCAAGCGTTTGATCGAATTGATGCACGGCACCATCGGCATGGAAAGCACGGTCGGGGAAGGCAGTGTGTTCTGGGTCGAACTGAAACAGTCAATTGGTCCGCAGGATGCCACGCGCACATCTGAATCAAAATCTGTCTCCGATGCGCTGAATAAGAGCGGCGCGCAGGTGTACACCCTGCTCTACGTAGAGGATAACCCGGCCAACATGATGCTGGTCGAGGATCTCATTGCGCGCCGGCCCGATATCCGTTTTTTGAGTGCCCGGGACGCCATACGCGGCATCGAGATTGCGCATGCCTCCGTGCCGGATGTCATCCTGATGGACATAAACCTGCCCGGAATCAGCGGTCTCGACGCCCTGAAGATCCTGGCGGAAGACCCCGTAACCAGACACATCCCGGTCGTTGCGCTCAGTGCCAATGCAATGCCCGGTGACATCGAGAAAGGCCTGAAGGCCGGATTTTACCGTTATCTCACCAAACCGATCATGGTCAATGAATTCATGGCTACGCTGGACACGACACTTAAATTTGCAAAGGATCAGCTATGATGATTACCGAGTCCGAGATACTGAACGCCACAATCCTGATCGTTGATGACCTGGAAACAAATGTCGACCTGCTTGAGCAGATGCTGCGTGAAAGCGGCTACACCGCCATCGCCTCAACGACGAATCCGGAGGAGGTCTGTGCCCTGCATAGCAAGAACAATTACGACCTGATCCTGCTCGACCTGCAGATGCCCGGTATGGATGGTTTCCAGGTGATGGAGGCACTCCAGTCGAGCGATCTGCACGGTTATCTGCCGGTTCTGGTGATCACCGCCCAACCGGGTCACAAGATGCGCGCCCTGCAAGCCGGCGCACGAGATTTCGTATCCAAGCCGTTTGACATGGCCGAAGTAAAGCTGCGCATCCGCAACAATCTGGAAGTGCGGCTGCTCTACAAAAAACTTGAGACTTATAACAAGGAACTGGAACAGACTGTCCGGGAAAGGACCGGCGAACTCCTCAAAACGAATGCTCAGCTCACCCAGGAAGTCGCGGAACGAAAAAAGGCAGAAGAATCTCTCCAGAGCACCTATGCGGAAATAAAGGGACTGAAAGACCGTCTCCAGGCCGAGAATATCTATTTGCAGCAGGAAGTTGACCAGAAGTACAACTACGGGGAGATCGTCGGCCAAAGCAATGCCCTCTCGCAGGTATTTTCCCAGGTCGAGCAGGTAGCCCCCATGAATGCAACGGTACTTCTTCTGGGAGAAACCGGCACAGGCAAGGGTGTGGTGGCGCGCGCCATCCACAGCAGCAGTTCCCGCAAGAATCGACCATTGATAACGGTCAACTGCACGACACTACCTGCCACTCTGATCGAAAGCGAACTGTTCGGACGGGAACGGGGTCCCTTCACCGGATCTGACGCCCGGCAGATCGGGCGTTTCGAACTGGCCGACGGCGGCACCATATTCCTGGACGAAATCGGAGAATTGCCTCTTGAGCTTCAATGCAAGCTGCTGCGGGTCATCCAGGACGGTGAGTTCGAACGATTGGGCAGTCCCCGAACCATCAAGGTTGACGTCAGGATCATCGCAGCCACCAACCGGAACCTTTCAGAAGAGGTCAAGGACGGCAAGTTCCGGGAAGACCTGTTTTACCGGCTCAACGTCTTCCCCATAACAATGCCGCCACTGAGACAACGCAAGGAAGATATCCCGCTGCTCGTCAATCACTTCGTCGCCAAATTCAATACGAAGATCGGCAAGCGGATCGAAACCGTGTCAAAGGACACCCTGAATTCGCTTGAAGAATACCACTGGCCCGGAAACGTGCGGGAATTGGAAAGCATCATCGAGCGTGCGGTTATCATCAGCAAAGGAAATGCTCTACAGGTCCTGGACCGCTTCGATACGTTCCGCAAGCCAGAGGAAGTGGCCGGCCAGGAAGTCAAGGCGCTGGTTGAGTTGGAACATGACCACGTCCTGCAGGTACTCCAGAAGGTCGGCTGGCGCATCGAGGGGAAGAACGGGGCAGCTGTTCTCCTTGGCCTCAACGCCAGTACCCTGCGTGCCCGGATGAGGAAATACGGCATCGTCCGCCAGTAACCAGATATAAGAAGCCATAAATGAAAAAATCCCCCGCACCACGTCCTGATCAAGGCGCGCTGCGGGGGATTTTACCCTCTCCTCCCCTGACGGGAGGAGAAATTTTTAAACTGTTTGTTTACGGAGCGGTAACGGCATTTGCTGCCAACGTCACCGCCGTCTGTGCCAATGCCCGGCCGGTCAACTCTGCACCGGCATTGATTCTATTCATGCGTTGCCCCTGTGATCCGGCTGATAATTCCGGATGACATCCATTATCAACCGGGAACCAGAATTGGCGGTGGTGCCGGCAACCCTGGAGGTGCGGGAGGCTGCCACATACGACACCCAGGCACCATGAGACTGGCCGAAGCGACCATGGCAATAACCAAAAATATCCGTATTTTTTTCATTGTGATTCCTTTCTACCGAAAGTTAGGTTCTTCAACTGTCCTTCATGACAAGCGTGGATATAAGTCTACATCGATCATGCCGAAGTTGAGGAGCTGACATCTATTCCCTAACAGGGGTAACCGCACCAAACGGATTTTTACGCAC
>JAJYBH010000205.1 GCA_021779135.1 Deltaproteobacteria bacterium | reverse complement strand
GAGGGTGTCCTGGATTTTGTGTAAACGGGTTTTCTTAGCGCTGCGGCATCCGATCCTCAAACTGGATATTAAACCTGTTTAGCGCAGCTTTCCAATCTCGAATCGGCATCGTCCATTTTTTGCTGATGTTGTTGATCGCCAGGTAAAACAGTTTCAGCAAAGCCTCATCGCTGGGGAATGAGCCACGGTTCTTGGTAATCTTGCGCAGACTCATGTTCACCGATTCAATTGCATTGGTGGTGTAAATCACCTTCCTGATTTCCGGCGGATAATCAAAAAACGGGGGGATTACCGGACAATGCGCCCACAGAAAGCTGGTTTAACAGTTTCAAGAACGAGCGGGTACATGGACTGCGCTATGAAACGCGGGAAGAAATGAAGACCATGAGCTTTGATTATATTGAGGTGCTGTATAACCGGAAACGGCAACACTCAACACTGGGCTACAAGTCACCGATTCAATTTCTGGATGACTGGTTTGTTGCTCAGCAGAAGGAGAAACTGGTAGCATGAACACCAGCCCTTGGAAGACTAAAAACCGGGGGAACCTCAGTGGGAGAAGGTAAGGCCCGCGTATTACTCAACCTGGAGGCCGAAGCTTCATGGCAGAGCTGTTGCATGAACTGATATTCGAAACTGCGCAGAAAGTCCCGGACAGGGAGGCGCTGGTCTATCAGAAATCGCGTTTGAGTTATCGAGAGCTTGCTGCCGAAGTTTTCGGTGTCGCCGGCATGTTGCTGGGTCTTGGGCTTGCAAAATCCGAGCGGGTCGCGGTCTATCTCGAAAAGCGCATCGAAACCGTCACCGCGATGTTCGGCGCGTCAGCCGCGGGTGGGGTATTCGTTCCGGTGAACCCCATCCTGAAATCCGAGCAGGTGGCATATATACTCAAGGATTGCAGCGTGCGCATCCTGGTCACTTCCGCAGACCGGCTGAAGCTGCTTTCCGAATCCTTGCAGGACTGCCGCGACCTGCACACCGTTCTCGTCGTGGGCAATGAGCTCCCCGAGGTTGCGGGGCTCGATGTGCTTAGATGGGATGGCGCGATGCGCGATGACGGAAAGAGACATCGCGTGATCAATTCCGACATGGCGGCGATACTCTACACCTCTGGCAGCACAGGCAAGCCCAAGGGGGTGGTGCTCTCGCATCTGAACATGGTGACGGGAGCCAAAAGCGTTGCGCAGTATCTGGAAAACACGCATGAGGACCGAATCCTCTCGGTACTGCCTCTGAGTTTCGATTACGGGTTCAGCCAGCTGACGACCGCGTTTCATGTCGGGGCCACGACCGTGCTGATGAATTACCTTCTGCCCAGGGATATCGTGAAGGCTGTGGAAAAGGAGCGCATCACAGGTCTTGCAGCAGTGCCGCCGCTTTGGATACAGTTAGCACAGCTCGAATGGCCTGTTGATATGCAACTGCGCTATTTCACCAACTCGGGCGGCGCGATGCCCCTGAGTACGCTGAAAGATCTGCGCGCCCGTTTCCCCAACGCGAGCCCCTATCTGATGTACGGGCTGACCGAGGCATTTCGTTCGACCTATCTGCCGCCCGAAGAAGTCGATCGGCGTCCCGACTCGATAGGCCGGGCGATTCCCAATGCGGAGATCATGGTGGTGAGGGAAGACGGTTCTCCCTGTGCACCCGGCGAGCCCGGAGAGCTCGTGCATCGCGGTGCGCTGGTTTCTCTGGGATACTGGAACGATTCTGAAAAGACCGCCGAGCGCTTCAAGCCCGCGCCCAACAGGGAAAGCGGGCTTACCATGACCGAGATGGCGGTATGGTCGGGCGATACGGTGCGGATGGACGAGGAGGGATACCTTTACTTCATCAGCCGCAGAGACGAGATGATCAAGACTTCTGGCTACAGGGTGAGCCCCACCGAGGTTGAGGAAGTGATCTATGCCACCGGGATGGCCGGGGAAGTGGCGGCGATCGGCGTGCCTCATCAAGTGCTGGGGCAGGCGATCGTCGTGATTGTCGCGGCGAGAGAAGGGTTGTCTCTGGATGCGGATGCCCTCATGGCCGAATGCAAACAGCGCCTGCCGGCTTACATGGTGCCTAATGAAATAAGGCGCTATCCGGGCAGCCTGCCGCGCAACCCGAACGGCAAGATAGACAGGAAGCGGCTTCTGAACGAAATCCTGAACTGTTAGCCGGCGTGAAAAAGGGCGGTTTCCCGCCCATTCGTCAGTCTCGAGGGGGATCTCTGAAAATTCATTTTCGTCGCTCCCGCAAAAGCGGGAGCCCAGTTGAAAAAGAAGCCGGATTCCCGCTTTCGCGGGAATGACAATTTTCAGAGGTTCCCTTAAAAAGATCAGGCGCCGCGCATCATCTTCTGACGGCCCAGAGCCAGCGCCGACATGCCTATGCCAAGAAGCAACATGCTGCCGGGCTCGGGGATGACACCACTCCCACTGATGCTCGTCAGGGTCGGCAATATAACTGCTTGAGCAATCCTGATGCAGCCGAGCATTTCGTCGTAGGATTTTACATGCTGACAAATATTATAATTATTAATTTTTATCAATAACTTAAAAATGATTAATTGCCGCAATTAATCGCATACCGCTTGAGCAATCCTGTTGCAACCGAGCATTCACGTCGAGAAATTTTACATGCTGATAAATATTATAATTATTTATTTTTATCAATAACTTAACAATGATTATACGCCGTAATTGATTGCATACCACGGTTAACAAAGGAAAAGCGTCTCACCCGTGAAACACATTGGACCAGATTTATTTTGAAATATTGTGATAACTTACTGATATGAATAATATTATTATGCTGGCAAGCTTCTTGCTTTTGAAATGGCAACCGCGTCATTCCGGACGCGGCCAAATTTCAACTTAAGGAGATTGATCATGAGAATGAAAATGATAGCAAGCCTTTTTGCCGCCGGTGCATTCCTGGGGGCGGGCCAGGCTCAAGCAGCCGCTTGTGGAGTTGGCATGACTATTGGTACATGGACTACTAGTTGTACTGATGCTGATGGGGATACTATATACACTCCAGGTACTACTAATATAGATTCCAGCTACCTCGTGAGCATTGGTGAAACCGCTGGTGGATTAAATAGCGTTACAATCACCGCCCCCACGCTTACCCCTGGAGTGGCTGGCGAATTCGTTCCGGGATCCTATGTTCTTAACTACACTGCTAGTAAAGCTGCGGGGTCTGATGAACGGTTCACTAGCGCGAAGCTCGACTCCACCGTGGGATCACAGGCGACCAATCCGGCCACAGTTGTCGTGAACAAACTAGTGCCAAACGTAAACCCTTCAGTCAATCTGACGAGCAACGACGGCGTGCCTGCTGGATTCGTCTTTTTCGACCCAACTACGCTTCTCGACGTCACAGACAACATAACGGTCGGAACCGGCGGAAATTTGAGCGATTTTACCAACACTTACGGAGACGTACACTTACCCGAGCCTGGCAGCATGCTGCTCCTCGGAATCGGGCTCATGGGACTCGCTTACAACGGCAAAAAGAAGCTGTTTGTCTGATCCTTGCTTTCTCAGGCCAGATTTCGTGCCTGAATCAAGTAGGTGTTATATAAGGGGGCTAAAATGCCCCCTTTCTCTTGAAAGTTCAAATGGATGGGGAATGTGTAAATTCTGCCGACAAGGCCGCCTGGGTATTCTTTCCGGTTTGCCATTGCCGCGCATTGACTCAAGATAAAAGGTTACCGAAGCAATTGATCGTTGCCTCAGGTTTAATGGTTACCGAAGCAGTTTAAAAATGATC
>JAJYBH010000078.1 GCA_021779135.1 Deltaproteobacteria bacterium | reverse complement strand
GCCTTTGCCTTTGGAATAGCCGAAGCGCTCATCGAGACCAACATTCGGGCGGTCATGATCCATTTCTTCTTTCACGGTCGCGACAAGGTCAGCGACCGCGAGGTCATGCCGCTGATTGCCGCAACCCTTGACCGACATAATCCGCGCGAATGGTACTACGCACTGATGGATTTCGGCGTGTGGCTCAAACAACTCAACCCGAACCCAGGGCGGCGAAGCAGTCATCATGTGCGCCAATCGCGTTTCGAGGGATCGAACCGCCAGCTGAGAAGCAGCCTGCTACGGGCGGTGCTTGTTGCCCGGGAGATATCAGCCGCCGAACTGGCCGAGCAGCTTGATGCTGATCATCGTGCCGTGGAGAGGAATCTTGCGGACATGGAGCGGGAGGGGTTTCTTTTTCAGTCAAACGGCAGATACAGCGTGTCTGACGATACAAAAAAGGGGTAGCGCTTTCGCACTACCCCTTCTTGCAATCTGTCGTTTCCGTTACTTCTTGTGGCAATCCTTGCAGGAGGTCGGTCCTTTTTTCATTTCAGCGTGGCAACCCTTGCAGGTCTTGTGAGCCCACTCCTTGTTGAGTTCCGCAATCTTGCCGGGACCTTTCGCATGGCACTTGCTGCAGTCTTTCAATGCTTCCTGATGCATCTTGTGCGGGAAAGACACCTTGCCCATGGAAGCGGGCAGTTCGATCACATCGGCAGCAAAAGCGGTTCCGGCAAAAGCTGCTAGGGCTAACAGAACGATAACGGACTTTTTCATTTCTTCTTCTCCTTGTTTGTTGTTTTTCTGCCGGAGGGGCAGGCTGATAATTCACTGCATGACTAATGCTGGTGATAATACACATCTTGTGCCAAAGACGCAACCGCATATAACACCACGATATCACTTGATTATATTATTTTATTCTAAAATAACGGCCCCTACGGCACCTCATTTGAGGCACGGGTTGTTTCTTTTGGGACAGTTCGGGACAGAATCAAAACCCTTGTCGCTGCCGGTCTCTTCATGTACCATTTCAGCCTGTAAATTACACTGAACGGAGGATAGCCTTCAATGAAACAACTCAGCAACAGGGGTGGATTTACCCTCATCGAGATCATGGTGGTCATCGTCATCCTGGCCATGCTGGCTGCGATCGTCGGCCCCAAGCTGATGGGCCGCACCGACGACGCCAAGGTGGCCGATGCACGGGTACAGATCAAGAACATCGAGACGGCACTCAAGCTGTACAAACTGGACAATGGTTCCTATCCCAGCACTGAACAGGGACTGGGCGCCCTGGTGACCAAGCCGACCGTCGGCGTTATTCCTAACAACTACAAGGATGGCGGCTACCTGGAGAGCAAAAAGATGCCCAAAGACCCCTGGGGTAACGATTACCTGTATATTTCACCGGGGGAGCACGGCGATTACGACCTCTTCTCATACGGAGCCGACGGCGCCAAAGGTGGTGAAGGCAAGAATGCTGACATAAGCAATTGGGATACGAAATAGAGAAATATCCCATATTATGGTTGTCATTTTTGAAAACTGCGCTATAGTCTACCTCTGTAAACTGTTATTTTTATTATGAATAAACGTTTTTAGCGAGTGTAAACCGCTCAAACGTTATCTACGACAGAGGAGGCAGTACAATGGCGCAGAAGTTCGTGTATTTCTTTGGAAATGGCCAGGCGGAGGGTCGGGCCGACATGAAAAACCTGCTGGGCGGCAAGGGGGCCAATCTGGCCGAGATGTCCAGCATCGGTTTGCCGGTTCCACCAGGCTTTACCATTACAACTGAGGTCTGCACCGAGTTCTACAAAAACGATCAGAAGTACCCCGAATCCCTTATCGCTGAAGTAGCCGCCAATCTCAACAAAGTCGAAGAACTGATGGGCAAGAAGTTCGGCGACCCCCTCAATCCGCTGCTGGTTTCCGTCCGTTCCGGCGCCCGGGCCTCCATGCCGGGCATGATGGATACGGTTCTCAATCTGGGCCTCAACGACACCACCGTCCAGGGGATCATCGCCCAGAGCGGCGACGAGCGTTTCGCCTATGATGCCTACCGTCGTTTCGTGCAGATGTATTCCGACGTGGTCATGGGCATGGAAAAAGAGGTACTCGACCACCTGCTGGAGCAGAAGAAGGAGCAGAAGGGCGTCCACCTGGATACCGACCTGACCGCCACGGACTGGAAAGAGCTGGTCGCCGCTTTCAAGGCGAAAATAAAACAGGAACTGGGCAAGCCGTTTCCCGAAGACCCCCAGGAACAATTATGGGGCGCAATTGGAGCCGTCTTCGGTTCATGGATGAACCAGCGCGCCATCACCTACCGCAGACTCAACAACATCCCCGCCGAGTGGGGCACCGCCGTCAACGTGCAGTCGATGGTCTTCGGCAACATGGGCAACGACTGCGCCACCGGCGTGGCCTTCACCCGCGACCCTTCCACCGGGGAAAATTACTTCTATGGCGAATTCCTGGTCAATGCCCAGGGCGAGGACGTGGTGGCCGGTATCCGCACCCCCCAGCCGATCAACCGGGTCAAGGACAAGGACGGCAAACTCCCCTCCATGGAAGAGGTCATGCCGGAGTGCTACGGACAACTGGCCCTGATCCGCGACATCCTCGAAAGGCATTACAAGGATATGCAGGATATCGAGTTCACTATCGAAAAGGGCATCCTCTATATGCTGCAGACCCGCAACGGCAAGCGTACCGCGCCTGCGGCCATCAAGACGGCCGTCGATATGGTCCGGGAGGGACTGATCGACGAAAAAACCGCGGTCCTGCGCGTTGCCCCCAGCCAGCTTGATCAGCTCCTGCACCCATCCCTGGATCCCAAGGCGGCCAAGAACATCATCGCCAAGGGCCTGCCTGCCTCACCCGGCGCGGTTTCCGGCGAGGTCATCTTCACAGCCGATGAGGCCGAATCCGAAGCCAAGATCGGCAAAAAAGTCATCCTGGTGCGGATCGAGACATCCCCCGAAGACATCCATGGCATGCATGCCGCCCAGGGCATCCTGACCGCACGGGGCGGCATGACCTCCCACGCGGCGGTCGTGGCGCGCGGCATGGGCAAGTGCTGCGTGGCCGGCTGCGGCGACATCAAGGTCGACTACAGCGCAGGCACATTTACCGCCAAGAACGGCGTGGTCGTTAAGAAAGGCGACATCATCACACTTGACGGTTCCAGCGGTGAAGTCATGCTGGGTGCCGTGCCGACCGTACCGGTCCAGTTGACCGGGGATTTCGGCACCCTGATGACCTGGGTCGACAAGTTCCGCACCATGAAGGTCCGCACCAATGCCGACACCCCTCACGATTCCAGGGTGGCCCGCGAATTTGGCGCCGAGGGGATCGGCCTGTGCCGTACCGAACATATGTTCTTCGATGCCGAGCGCATCGCGGCGGTGCGTGAGATGATCCTGTCCGAAGAGCTGGAAGGGCGCAAAAAGGCCCTGGCCAAGATCATGCCCATGCAGAAGGGCGATTTTACCGGCCTGTTTCGCGAGATGAAGGGCCTGCCGGTCACCATCCGCCTGCTCGACCCGCCCCTGCACGAGTTTCTGCCCCAGGAAGAAAAGGACATCGAGGATCTGGCCAGGACCATGAAGGTCACCGTCAATTCCGTCAAGCACAAGATCGAGCTGTTGCACGAATTCAACCCCATGCTCGGACACCGCGGTTGCCGCCTGGGAATCACCTATCCGGAGATCTACGACATGCAGGTGCGGGCCATCATGGAAGCCGCCTGCGAACTGGTCAAAAACGAAGGCTTCAGCATCGTGCCCGAAATAATGATCCCGCTGATCGCCACGGTCAGCGAGCTGCAGCTGCTCAAGCAGAACGCCAAGAAAATCTGCGATGAAGTTATCGCCCAATATGACGTCAAGCTGGAGTACCTGATCGGCACCATGATCGAACTGCCCCGGGCGGCCCTGACCGCCGACGAAATCGCCGTTGAGGCCGAATTTTTCTCCTTCGGCACCAACGACCTGACCCAGACCACCTTCGGCCTCTCCCGTGATGATGCCGGCAAGTTTCTGCCGTTTTATGTGGAAAACGGCATCCTGCCGGAAGACCCCTTCGTCTCCCTTGACCAGGCCGGTGTCGGCAAACTGGTGAAGATGGCCTGCCAGCTGGGTCGGGCAACCCGCCCGAATATCAAGCTCGGCATCTGCGGTGAACATGGCGGTGATCCCGCCTCAGTGATTTTCTGTCACAACATCGGCCTGGATTATGTCTCCTGCTCTCCCTTCCGGGTGCCGATCGCCCGTTTGGCGGCAGCCCATGCCGCGCTGGCCTGATTCTCATACATAACGGAACAAAAAAAGGATGGGCCGGCAACGGTCCATCCTTTTTTGTTCGTCAGCATGCCACAAACACTAGGTTTCCCCGAACACCTGGGCAGTGAAGATATAGATCTCGCAATCCTTCTGCCAGGCATTTTCCGGCAGACCGGCCTTGAGGCAGGTATGTTTCAGGAAGGTCTCCCGGTCCCAGCCGTATTCCGACGCCACCTGCGGCAGCAGCACACCGCGGAAGCCGTTTTTAACCAGGTAGATGCCGTGAGTCCCGACCTTGATCCTGTCTACCGATGAGATCAGCTCCAGCGGCGAGAGCACCGAGATCTCCAGCACGAATGCATCCAGGTCCTGTTTTTTCATGGGATAGAAGCGGGGATCGCGGGTTGCCGCGGAGACGGCCATTTCCTGCACCAGGCGGTAGAGCGGCACCTCGGAAACAAAGTTGCCGATGCAGCCCCGCAGGTGACCATGCTGCTTGATGGTAACGAAACAGCCGCATTCCAGATTCAGCCCCCGGGAAGCGCTTTCAACGGACGGTATGGCAGCGCTGCCCACATAGGAAACTATCGTGTCCCGGGCAATTTTGAGCAGATCCTTCTGCTCTTTCTTTGTCAGTATTTCAGCCATGCCCTCACCACCTCATGCATAACTCTTTCTCCTGAACAGCCCGGTCTTGATGCTCACGATGCGGTCCAGGAACAGGATGCCGTCCAGGTGGTCCATCTCGTGCTGGATGGCAACCGCTTCAAAACCGCTGGCCGCGATCTCGCGCAGAGCGCCATCCGGCTCGCTAAAGCGGACGGTGATCTTCGTGGAACGCTCCACATCGCCGGTATAGTCCGGTACGCTCATGCACCCTTCACGCATGATGGCGGCACCCTCACGCGCGATGATCTCGGGATTGATCATGCAGAGCCGCCCATGGTTGTTCTCCTTGCCCTGCCGGTTGGCCGAGACATCTACCACGCAGGCCCGCAGGGTGACGCCGATCTGCGGCGCGGCCACGCCGACCGAACCGGGGCCGGCCTGCATGGTGTCCAGCAGATCGGCGACAAGGTTCTGGATTGTTGTATCGATGATCTCCACCCGGCGGCAGACCTTTTTCAAGACCGGGTGGGGATAGCGCAGGATCGGGTGAATCGGCATAGGTCAGAAGGAGACCGGCGTAACGATGCGGACGCCGATTTCCACGTTCAACTCCTTTTTAAGATCCCCCAACAGGGACTCCAGACCCTCCGGAGTCTGTCCCTCGGGGATGGACGCCTCCAGCATCATCACATACACCGGCGCCTCGGCAGTCCCGATCAGCTTGGTGTTGAGATCCATGATGTTGACCCCCAGAGCGGCCAGCTCGCGGGTGACGCGGTAGACGATGCCGGGCTGGTCGGCACCATAGACGGAGATCATGCAGATTTCGTCGCTGGTCTCCTGCCGGACGATTTCATCGGCATGCAGGGCCCGCACCGCCAGCGACATGCCCATAGTTTCGCAGACAGCCTTCAGTTCGTCGTGCAGCCTGGATTTGCTGAACGGGCGCGGGTGGGAGACGATCAGGATCATGGCGAATTCCCCGGCCAGCATGGTACAGCTGGAGTCGGCTATGTTGCACCCCAGGCGGAAGAGCACCGAGGCCACGCCGGCCACGATGCCGGTGCGGTCTTTCCCGACCACGGATACGGCGTAGTGCAGAGTTTCTGGCTGATGCGTCATGCGTTCCTCCTGCCAGGCTGAATATACCTCTTATCTGGGTACCATCATTCGTTTTCATCTGCAAATGTTTTCTGGTTTCGGGTATAGTAGCGACATGCCTGCCCTGAAAGGAACAATGCCATGAACGTACAAACCCGCCGCTCCGTCTGCCCCTATGATTGCCCGGATACCTGCGGCCTGCTGGTGGAGGTGGAAAACGGCCGCGCCGTTCGCGTGACCGGTGACCCGCAGCACCCGATCACCCGCGGTCTGCTCTGCCCCAAGATGCTGCACTATGAAAAGACCGTCCATTCGTCGCGCCGCCTGACCACGCCGCTCCTGCGGACCGGCCCCAAGGGGAGCGGTGAATTTACTCCGATAGGCTGGGGGGAGGCCATCGAGCGGATCTGCAAGCGCTGGAAGGAACTGATCGCGGCACATGGCGGCGAGACCATCCTGCCCTACTCCTATGCCGGCACCATGGGACTGGTGCAGCGCAACAGCGGCCACCCCTTCTTCCACCGGCTGGGTGCATCGCGCCTGGAGCGGACCATCTGCTCACCGGCCAAGGACGCCGGCTGGAAGACGATCATGGGTGATACCCCGGCCATGGACCCAGCCGCAATGGAGCAGAGCGACCTGATCATCCTGTGGGGCATCAATGCCGCCGCCACCAGCATCCATGCCATGCGCGACGCGCAGGCTGCCCGGCGGCGCGGTGCACGGGTCTGGGCCATTGACACCTATCGCACCCCCACCTGCGCCGCCGTGGACGAGGCCTTCATCGTCCGCCCCGGCGGAGACGGCGCCCTGGCGCTGGGCATGCTGCACGTCATGGTGCGGGACGGCCTGGCCGACCGGGGGTTCATCGCCGCCAATGTCCTTGGATTCGAACGGTTCGAAGGCGAGATCCTGCCGCTTTGTTCCCCCGATAACATGGCGGCTGTCTGCGGCCTGCCGGCCGCGACCATCGAACGCCTGGCCCGTGAATACGCCGCGGCCGGAGCGCCCTTCATCCGCCTGGGGAGCGGCCTGACCCGCTACGGCAACGGCGCCATGACGGTCCGCACGATCGCCTGCCTGCCGGCGGTCAGCGGGGCCTGGCAGCATCCCGGAGGCGGCGTCTTCCCCGGCACCTCCACCGGCGCCGCGTTTCCGCTCAGCGCCGTGACCCGCGAGGACTTTATCTCCTCCCCGACCAGGGCAATCAGCATGAATCAACTGGGGCAGGCCCTGAACGAGTTGGCCGATCCGCCGGTGAACTCACTGTACGTGTACCACTCCAACCCCGCCACCATCGCGCCCGACCAGAACGCCGTCATCCGCGGGTTGATGCGCGACGACCTGTTCACCGTGGTACACGAGCGTTTCATGACCGACACCGCCCGCTACGCCGACATCGTGCTGCCGGCCACCAGTTCGCTGGAGCAGCCCGACCTGTACCGCTGCTACGGCAGCTATGCCAGCCAGCGTTGTGCTGCCGTCATTCCACCGGTGGGCGAATCCAGGAGCAACTGGGAGGTATTCAGCCTGCTGGCCGGGGGCATGGGCTGGGATGAGCCTTTCTTCCAACAATCGGCGGATGACCTGGTCGAACAGCTCCTCGATTTCGAGACCCCCTGGCGGGACGCGGAGACAACAACCAGACTGCGTCAGGGAGAACCGGTATTTCTGACCCCGCCGCATGACCCGCGCCAGCCCTGGCAGACACCGTCCGGACGGATCGAGATCCTGAATGAGCGCGAAGCGGAGCCGCTGCCGCGCCTGCTGCCGACGCATGCCGCGGCCGATGGCTTCCCGCTGCGCCTGCAGCCGGCCACGACCCCCTATGCCCTCAACTCCACTTTTTACGAACAGGACGAACTGCGTTCACGCCAGACATGCATGCAGTTGATGATGAATCGGGCGGACGCGGACGTGCGGGGGCTGGTGGATGGCCGGCAGGTAGTGGCCTGCAATCAATTGGGAGAGGTCGAATTTACCTTGAAGGTTTCGGAGAATGTGCCTGCGGGAACAGTGGTGACCGAAGGGGTCTGGTGGCGCGAGTTCATCCCCGGCGGGCGCGGGGTCAATGCCCTGACGTCCCAGCGCCTGACCGATGGCGGCCGGGGAAGTACCCTGTATGATGTGGCGGTGGAGGTGCGGGGGGTGTAAAGTTCCGGCCGGTTACTCGTCATCCTCGCCATCAAAGGGGCTACCACCCTTGCACTTGTGGCGCAACAGCAGTTGCAGGGACATATCGACCAGAATCAGTCCGCTCACCGACAGCAGGTAAACCGTACGCCCCTGAAAATAGCCCAGACAGTTAAAAAACATGTAGAGCGCCACGACCACCGGCAACAGGCGCCGCGTAGCCTGAACCCCGTTCGCGACTGCCTCCGGGTCATCCATTCCGGCCAGCAGGCGCGGCGCCAGATGGTAGCCGAGAGCCGTCGCCACCAGCACCATCACAGAGTTGAAGATAAAAATCGGAAGATGATACTGTTCCACCCTTGCGATCCTTTGTACCCCTGGATTTGATGTTTAAACGACACCATGTCTGCCACGTCTTGCCGGACGCTCAGCGCCTTCCGCCAAGAAGGGAGCCGAGCACGCCGCGGATAATCGCCCGCCCCACCTGGCTGCCGACCGAACGGGCAGCGCTCTTGGCCAGGGCCTCGACGACACCTTCGCGGTGCCCCCCTCGGGGACCGGTGCTGCCCCCCAGCAGATCCCCCAGCAGATCCCCCAACACGCCGCTTTGCGCCGGCGCCTGCGACATGCCTCCGCCCGCCTGCGGCGCTTTTCCCGCCGGGGCAGCTGCCTGTCCGGCGCGGGCCTTGAGGACCTCGTAGGCCGATTCCCGGTCAACTGCCTTTTCATAGACACCGGCCACCAGGGAGGACTGGATCAGCTGCTGCCGCTGGGCGACCTCGATCGGTCCGATCTGGCTTTGGGGCGGGATGATGAAGGCCCGCTCGACAATGCCGGGCTGCCCCTTCTGATCCAAAAAGGAAACCAGGGCCTCACCCACGCCCAGCTCGGTTATGACGGTTTCTTCGTCCAGGTCGGGGTTGTCGCGCATGGTCTGGGCGGCCGCCTGGACCGCCTTCTGGTCGCGGGGCGAAAAGGCGCGCAGGGCATGCTGGACGCGGTTGCCCAGCTGGGAGAGTACCGTATCGGGCACATCGGCCGGGTTCTGGGTCACGAAGAAGACCCCCACCCCCTTGGAGCGGATCAGCCGGACCATCTGCTCGATCTTTTCCAAAAGGGCGCCGGGGGCATCGCCGAACAGCAGGTGGGCCTCGTCGAAGAAGAACACCAGCTTGGGCTTGTCCAGGTCGCCCTCCTCCGGCAGCTTTTCATAGAGTTCGGAGAGCAACCACAGCAGAAGGGTGCCGTACATCTTGGGGGCCTGCATCAGTTTGTCGGCGGAAAGGATATTGACGACCCCCTGGCCGCCTGCGGTCTGCAGCAGATCGTCGATGTTCAGCATCGGCTCGCCGAAGATCCTGTCCCCTCCCTGGCTTTCCAGGGCCAACAGCCCGCGCTGGATAGCCCCCACGCTGGCGGACGAGATGTTGCCGTACTCGGTGGTGAAGGTCCGGGCATTGTCCCCAATGAACTGCAGCATGGCGCGCAAGTCCTTCAGGTCCAGCATGAGCAGCCCGTTGTCATCGGCCACCTTGAAAACCAGGTTGAGTACGCCGCTCTGGGTCTCGTTCAGTTCCAGCATCCTCGCCAGCAACAGCGGCCCCATATCGGAGATCGTGGTGCGCACCGGATGCCCCGTATCACCGAATGGGTCCCAGAAGGTCACCGGGAAACCGCGATACTGATGGTCGCTGGTCCCGAGTTGTTCCAGGCGTTCGGTGACCTTTGCATTGCCACCGCCGGGCTGGGAGATGCCGGACAGGTCGCCCTTCACATCGGACATGAAGCAGGGCACGCCGATGGATGAGAAATGCTCGGCCATGCACTGCAGGGTAACGGTCTTTCCGGTGCCGGTGGCGCCGGTAATCAGGCCATGGCGATTGGCCATCTGGGGCAGGATCTGGAGCTCGGCATGCTCGTTCTTTGCGATCAGCAGGGGAGCAGTCATGGTATTTCCTCCTTGAACTATCAACATGCCGGGCAGATGCAGCGTCTCCCGCGTGTTGTTTTCTGTGAGGGCGTAACGGATTCAGCTGAACATGCGATGATCGGCACGTGTCACCTCTTCCGCGCCACCCGCTTGTCCCCCACCCGTATGGTCAGTTTTTCGCTGTCGAAATATTCCAGAAGCGGGATCAGGAACTTGCGCGACAGCCCGGTCAGTTCGCGGTACTCGGTGGGGGTAATCTCCCCCTTTGCGCGAAGATGGTCCAGCAGTTTCTCGCGCAGGCCGTTCAGTGCCCCGGTCGCGTAGAACAGGTCGCTGGAGATGCGCGTCACCTCGTCATTCCTGACCAGCAGGGCCAGATTGTCGCGCACGGCCCGTTCGTCGCAGCGAAAACGTTCCATGAGCTCTTTGACTGTTGGAGGTTCGATCCCGCCCTCTTTCAGAAACAGGGCCATCTTGCCGGACAGATCTTCCGCGGGGCGGTTTTTGCGGACGCTATTCACG
This sequence comes from Deltaproteobacteria bacterium, assembly GCA_021779135.1. Classification (GTDB taxonomy): domain Bacteria; phylum Desulfobacterota; class Desulfuromonadia; order Geobacterales; family Pseudopelobacteraceae; genus CAIPTY01. Next base: position 5,142 of record JAJYBH010000078.1, on the reverse strand, counting down.
GCCAGACGGACGATATCACGGTCCGGCACAAGCATCCCTTCCCGTTCCAGGGCGGAAAGCAGCGGCGTGAAGAAGCGCTGGTCGCTCCGTTTCGGCAGGCGGGTCTTGAGCTCTTCCTTGCCCATGCCCTCCTTGAGCGGATTGGCATCCAGAAAGGCCGCCAGCTCTTCCAGCAGCCCCTTTTTGAGTGTTTCAAAGGCAGCCCTGGCCAGGAACATGCGTGGTTCACGGGTCAGCTGCAACGCCTCGCCAGAGGAGAGCAGCGCAGCCAGCGCCGACTCCACAATCTTGCGCGGGCAGCCGGAGCGGAGCAGGATTTCCTCGAAGTTGATGCCGGACAGCAGGCTTTGGGCAATGATCAGGGCGATCGTGCGCTGCTGTTCCGACTGGCCGAAGGCCTCCAGCAGCTCAAGCGCTTCGCTGCTTCTGCGCCTGCGGCGCGGGGGGAAGGGGTCCAGCACGTGGCCGCCGGCGACCGTGGTGGCCGGCGCCGACATGCGCAGGATGTAGCTGTCGCCGGAGAGCAGCAGGGCCGGTTCCTTGAGACGCAGCTGGACATAGGCGCTGTCGCCCGGCTGAAGAGCATCGCGGTCCAGCAGGATCACCTGGGCCGGGACCTCGTAGGTGGCCGAATGGAGACGCAGAGTGGCGCGGTGCTTCAGCTCGCGGGGCGCCGAGGCCAGGTAGTCCAGGCGCACATCCACGGCCCGGGTAGCCCGGAAGACCCCCCGCGGCACAACCACATCGCCGCGGTGGACCTGATCCAGGTCGATCCCCTGCAGGTTGACGGCCAGACGCTGGCCGGCCTGACCCTGTTCCGATTTCACGCCGTGCCCCTGGATGCCGCGGACACGCCCTTCGCGCCCCGAGGGAAGCAACTCCAGCTCATCACCCACCCGTATCTCGCCCGACAGCAGCGTGCCGGTCACCACCGTCCCGAAGCCGGCCACGGTAAAGACCCGGTCAACCGGCAGGCGGAAACTGCCGTCACGCCGTTTCTCATCGGCCCTGTCCGCCAGCCGGGCAAGCTCGGCGCGGAGGTCATCCAGTCCCTCACCGCTCCTTGACGACACCGGGACAATCGGCGCCCCCTCCAGAAAACTGCCGGTCACGAAATCCCGCACCTCTTCGGTCACCAGCTCCAGCCACTCCCGCTCGACCAGGTCGCGCTTGGTCAGGGCCACCAGCCCGCTCTTGACCCCCAGCAGCCTGAGGATGTCCAGATGTTCGCGGGTCTGGGGCATGATACCCTCATCGGCGGCAATTGTCAGCATGACCAGGTCCATCCCCCCCACGCCAGCCACCATGGCGCGGACGAACTTCTCGTGTCCCGGCACATCCACGATCCCCAGACGAATGCCGTCCGGCAGCTCCAGGTGGGCGAAACCCAGCTCGATGGTGATACCGCGGGCCTTCTCCTCCTTGAGCCGGTCGGTGTCGATGCCGGTCAGGGCCTTGACCAGGGAGGTCTTGCCGTGGTCGATATGTCCGGCGGTGCCGAGGATCAGGTTCTTCACGCCTTACCCCTTGCGGCTGAAGCGGTAGCCGACGCCCCGCACGGTCTGGAAATGGACCGGGTGGGTCGGGTCCGGCTCGAAATACTTGCGCAGGCGGACGATGAAGTTGTCCAGGGTCCTGGTCTCGGTGTCATTGGCATAGCCCCACACCGACTGGAGCAGTTCGCCGCGCGGGATGATCGCCCCTTCTTTCTGGAAAAAGAGTGACAGGACGCGCACCTCCATCTCGGTCAGGTCGATCTCGCCCTGGGCGGTCCGGGCGCGGTAGGAGAGCGGAAAGACCTCGTTGTTGCCGAAGGCGTACCCCTCTTCCACCGGGTCGGGACGGTACCAGGACGAGCGCCGGAGCATCCCCTTCACCCGCAGCAGGAACTCCTCCAGATTGAAGGGTTTGGTCAGGTAGTCGTCGGCGCCGTGTTCCAGTCCCTCCACCCGGTCGCTATCCTCGGAGCGGGCGGTCAGCATCAGGATCGGAACCCGCGGGTCGAGCTTGCGAATGGCGCGGCAGACCTGGAAGCCATCCATGCCGGGCAGCATGACATCCAGGATGATCAGATCGAAGTGTTCCAGCTCCAGGGCGACCAGGGCCTTTTCCCCGGTTTCGAAATGGCTGATGCGAAAGCCATCCTCTTCCAGGTTGAAACAGATGCCCCGCGCCAGATGGATCTCGTCCTCGACAAGCATGATGTGTGGTTTTTCGCTGTTCATCGCCGTTACCCCGCCGGTAGGGTTATGATAAAGGTGCAGCCTTGTCCGAGGCCGGCGCTCTCCGCCGAGACCCTGCCGCCATAGCTGCGGATGATGGTATAGACTATATGCAGTCCCAGCCCCGTTCCACGAACGTTTTCCCCCGTCGTGTGGACACGGTAGAACATTTCGAAAACATTCTTCAGTTCGTTTTTGTCCAGTCCCCGGCCCTTGTCCTGGATCGTCAGGCGCACCGAGTTCCCCGCGCGGTTCAGCCGTACGGCGATCTCCGGGCTTCCCGGTGAATAGAGTACCGCATTCTCGAACAGGTTGCGCAGCACAATGCCCATTTCTTCTGGATCAACCAGCAGTTTGATGGCCGGTTCCGCCTCCAGCGAGATGCTGCCCCCCTGCGGCAGGCCGGCCTGCTCACGCTTGACGTATTCCGCCAGCATGGCGCTAAAGTCCGTCAGGCGACGTTCGGACGGCTTGCGGCGCTGCTCCAGGCGTGCCGCCATGAGCAGGTTATTGATCAGGTAATGCAGACGGTCCGTGTCAGCAAGCATGGTGCCGACGAAGGCATCCAGTTTTTCCGCGGCCGGACGGCGCAGCCGGATGGTTTCCAGGTGCAGCTGGATAGAGGCCAGGGGCGATTTCAGTTCGTGGGTGACCTGCGAGATGATGTCGCGCTGCTTGGCGTACAGGTTGGACTGGCGGTTCCAGTAGACAAAAATGACATAGACGCCCACCAGTATGACCACAAGCAGCAGCAACCCCTCGACCATGACCGACCAGTTGAACCCGCGGCCAAGAAGTTCGGGGCGGTATTTTTCCGCAAGCTCCCGGAACTCACGGTGTTTGCCGACAAACCAGTAGATCCAGAACACTACCAGGGTGATCCAGACCAGTTGGACGGCGATCAACGCCATGACCGGATGAAATATCTTTCGCAGCAGCTTCATGTGGTTCCTCGGCCTGCGGATAAGTGGTGCACCAGAAACGGAGGGAGGCCGGCAAGATACGCAGAGAGGCGGAGGTATGCTTTGATTGCTTGCCTGAAACCCTGCCCCGATAAACGGGATGAGCGCGGTCACAAAATAATTTCTGGCAGAACCGCAGAAATAATTTTTACCGTACTAAGAATTCTGTTATAACCGCTGGGCGCTTGAAGCGCAATCAGAGAGTGCATCGGAGATTACCTGACAATGCCCAGTTTCGACTTCAAGCACCTGAAGCGTACCATGACCATCTACCGCGTCGTTCAAACCCTGCTGCTCTGCCTGCTGATCTATGTGGCCTACATATTTCAGGGCAATTTTGCCCTGCTGGGCAAGCCGGAGAAATTCATCACGAGCATCGTCGCGGCCATCGCGGTCCAGTTGCTGCTGCTCTATCCGCTCTACCGGCTGGCCTGGCGCGATGTCGGTGTCGAGATCGAAGGCTGCACCATCGGCCTCACCAAGGAAGCCTTGGCCGCCTTGCGTAAAAAACGTCAGCTGGGTGATCTCTGGAAGTTCAGTGCCGTGGGATTTTTCCTGGCCTTCGTGACGCTGGTGCCGGATGCCAAAAAATCAGCCGGCGCTCCCATCATCCTGGCCATCACCATTTTTTCATTTCTGCTGATGTGCCTGACCTACTTCCAGTGTTACAACTTCAGCGCCAAGAAACGGATGAAATCCCTGTAGGGTGGCCCGCGTGGCCGCCCTGGCGGGGCAAAGGAAGTATCTCTTAAAATAGCACACGGGCAACCACACGGGGTTGCCCCTACGATTTACCGAAAAACGCCGCCATCCTCGCAAACACCTCGTCCGAATCACCCCGTATCAGCTCCGTATCCGGCAGCGACCGCAGGAAGATCTTCCCGTAGCCCTTTGTTGTCACGCGCCGGTCCAGAATCAGCACCGCCCCGCGGTCGTCTCGGCTGCGGATCAGACGGCCGAAACCCTGACGGAATTTGATCACCGCCTGGGGTATGGAAAACTCCCGGAATGAATCTCCTCCGCTGGCATCGATCTGTTCGGAGCGGGCCTGCTGCACCGGCTCGGTCGGCACCTGGAACGGCAGACGGGCGATGATCACCAGCCTGAGCGCCTCGCCTTTCACATCCACCCCTTCCCAGAACGAGTCGGTGCCAAACAGCACGGCATTATGGTCCTTCCGGAAATGGGCCAGCAGGGCATGACGACCGGTATCACCCTGCTTGAGCGCCGTCAGGCCCAGCCTGGCCAGCTCCGGCGCCAGCGTCGCGTAGACCTTGTTCAGCAGGTCGTAGGAGGTGAACAGGATGAACGCCCCTCCCCGTGAGACCGTCACGGCCCGCAGGATACGCTCCTGCAGCGCCTCGCGGAAACCGGGGGCCGTCGGCTCGGGCATGTCGTCCGGCACGGCCACGAAGACCTGCGAGGCGTAATCGAAGGGTGAGGCCAGGCGCAGCTCGTCCAGCCGCCCCTTGGGGAGCAGGCCGAAGCCGGTGCGCTTCTTCAGGTACTTGAAATCGCCCCCCACGGTCAGGGTGGCCGAGGTGACGATAATCGTCTTGAGCCGGTCGAGGATGGTCTCCCGGACCTGGCCCGAGATATCCAGCGGCGCGGCACACAAGCGGGCCTGCACGCCCCGCTGGCCGGAGGAAGTTTCGATCCAGCGGCAATAGCCTTCCGCCTCGGTGATGAAGAAGAGCAGCCCGTCGACCATGGTCTGCAGGCGCCCTTCAATCCCGCCCGTATCCAGCAGCTGATCGGACATCTTCTCCTTGAGCTTGTCGGGCAGGTCCCCGCAGCGGCGCAGCAGGGTCCGCAGGGCCGAGGTGTAGTCCCCCAGGGCATCGGCCAGGGCCTGCACCCGCTGACGCAACTCCGGCCAGAAGGCCCGTCCCTGTACCTCGGGCGTGACGCGCAGCTTGCGTTCGCGCCCCCCCTCGGCCCCGCTCTCGCGTTCCACG
>JAJYBH010000204.1 GCA_021779135.1 Deltaproteobacteria bacterium | reverse complement strand
ATTGTACTGGTAATGCACCGGTGAGGCCGGACAGGCCAGATTGTAGATGCGGTCGACCTCCAGCAGGATCGGCTCGACGATGTCGTGGCGGATGACTTCGAAACGGTGATTATCCATCAGGTGGATGATGTTGTCCCGGGAGCCGGTGAAGAAGTTATCCAGGCAGATGACGTCCTGGCCCTCGTTCAGCAGCCGCTCGCAGAGATGTGATCCGATGAAGCCGGCGCCGCCGGTGACCAGGATGCGCATGGTTATTCCACCCCCGGGCAGACGGCGCCGCCGCAGCGCCCCAGCGGGATGTACCTGAAGCCGGCCGAGGCCATGCGGTCGGGCTTGTAGAGGTTACGGCCGTCAACGATGATCGGGGTTTTCAACGCGGCCTTGATGCGGTCGAAGTCGGGGTTGCGGTATTCGCTCCAGTCGGTGATAACGGCCAGGGCATCGGCGCTGGCCAGGATATCGTACTGGTTGTGGCTGTATTCTATGCGGTCACCGAAGACCTTCCTGGCCTCATTGATGGCCTCCGGGTCATGGGCCCGGACGACGGCGCCGGCGGCCAGAAGCCGCCCTATGATGGTGATGGCGGGCGCTTCGCGCATATCATCGGTGCGCGGTTTGAATGAGAGCCCCCAGCAGGCGACCGTGCGCCCGGTGAGAGGCCGTTCCTCATCCGGAGAGCCGAGCGCCTTGATCAGCTTGTCGGCCAGGACATCTTTCTGGCGTTCGTTGACCTCTTCCACCCCTTTCAGCAGCAGGAAGTCGTAATTGCATTCCTCGGCGGTCCTGATCAGCGCCTTGACGTCCTTGGGAAAGCAGGAACCGCCGTAGCCGGGACCGGGAAAGAGGAAATCGTAGCCGATGCGCGTATCGGAGCCGATACCCTCGCGGACAGAGGCCACGTCGGCGCCCATGCACTCGCACAGGCCGGCGATCTGGTTCATGAAGGAGATGCGCGTGGCCAGCATGGCATTGGCGGCGTATTTGGTCATCTCGGCGCTGCGGACATCCATGACGATCATGCGGTTCTGCTTGCGCATGAAGGGGTCGTAGAGCTCTTTCATGATCTCGGCGGTCCGCACGTTGTCGGTGCCGATCACCACCCGGTCCGGCTTCATGAAGTCGTCGATGGCGGCGCCTTCCTTGAGGAACTCCGGGTTGGAGACTACGTCGAATTCGAGGTTCATGCCGCGCGCGGTCAATTCTTCTTGCACTGCGATCCGCACCTTGTCGGCGGTGCCGACCGGGACGGTGGACTTGTCGACGATGATCTTGTAGCCGGTCATGGACCGACCGATCTCGCGGGCCACTCCCAGAACGTACTTCAGGTCGGCCGATCCGTCCTCGCCGGGGGGGGTGCCGACGGCGATGAAACAGACCAGGGACGACTGCACGGCAGCGATGGCATCGCTGGTGAAGGAGAGACGCCCTTCGGCCTGGTTGCGCAGCACCATCTCCTTCAACCCCGGTTCGTAGATCGGGATGATACCCTGTTTCAAGCCTTCAATCCTGGCCTCGTCAATATCGACGGTGATGACACTGTTGCCGCTCTCGGCAAAACAGGCCGCTGCCACCAGGCCGACATATCCCGCGCCAAAGACACAGATTTTCATTCAGAAGCTCCTGACGTCACAATAATTGGTACTCTATAACACATTATCTTGCTGTAATTCCAGCACTAATCAGCTTTGTTCATCCGCATGCCTCAATCGTAATGCTTCGGAGTAGGCCTCGTTCCGTGAAGTGCCTGTAATCATGGCGGCTTTCCTGGCGGCATCCTTCACGGAAAGCTTTTCTTCATCCATAAGTCGCAACAGCAGCGTGTCCAGGGCTTCAGTCGGTTCCTGGACAGCCTCTCCCGGAGCGATCAGGATGACGATCTCACCGCGCGCCTTGCCCTGGGCCACGGCTGCCATGACCTCCGTGGCTGTGCCCCGGATAAACTCTTCGTAGATCTTGCTCAACTCACGCGCCACCACCAGTTGCCGTTCTCCCAGGACCTCACGGATATCCCGCAGGGTCTCCTCCAGCCGGTGGGGCGCCTCGTACAGCACCAGGGTGCCGGGTAGTGCCGCCATGTCGGCGAGAAAGACGCGTCGTTTCGCCTGCCGGGCTGGGGGGAACCCCGCAAAGGTGAAGCTGTCACTGGGCAGGCCAGAGCCGGAGAGGGCGGCGATGGCCGCGCAGGCGCCGGGGATCGGCACCACCGGGATGCCTTCCGAAACAGCATCGCGCACCAGGTTGTAGCCGGGGTCCGAGATGCAGGGGGTGCCGGCATCGGAGATCAACGCCACGGATTTTCCCTGCCGCAGGGCGTTCAGGATGCGCTCGCCCTTGAATTGCTGGTTGTGGTCGAAGTAGGAGGTCAGCGGCTTGGAGATGTTGAAGTGATTGAGCAGTTTCAGCGAATGGCGCGTATCCTCGGCGGCGACCAGGTCCACCTCTCCCAGGATGCGAACCGCCCGGTAGGTGATGTCTTCCAGGTTTCCGATGGGGGTGGCGATGATGTAGAGGGTAGCAGTCATTACTTCAGGCTGGAGATGTATCCGCGCACACCTTCCAGGATCCCTTCGGCGGTCATGTCGCGGTAGGCGGGATCATTCAGGCGCGCCTCCTCCTGGGCATTGGTCAGGAAGGCGCTTTCCACCAGGATGCTCGGCATGGTGGCCCCCACCAGGACGTAAAACGGGCCCTGCTTGACCCCCAGGTTTTTTACGTCGGCATAGTGCGCGCGGGCCTTGCCATGCAGAGCCCTTTGCACATCTTCGGCCAGATGGGCGGAGTCATTCAGCTTGTAGTTGGCCATCAGATCGAACAGGATCGCCTGCAGTACACTGACCTTTTCCAGGGAGGTCCCGTTCTCCTTGGCCGCCAGTTGAGCGGCCTTCTCGGTCTTGGCGAGATTGAGGTAGTAGGTCTCGATGCCGGAAGCGTTCCGGTTTGAGGCGGCATTGGCGTGGATCGAGACGAACAGGTCGGCATTGACCTTGTTGGCGATGGCGGTGCGCTCTTCCAACGGGATGAACACATCCGTGGAGCGGGTCATGACCACGTCCAGCCCCAATTCGTCCCTGAGCAGTTCCCTGAGTTTGAGGCCGATGGCCAGGACCACGTCCTTTTCCTGCAGGCCGCTGGGACCGATGGCGCCGGGATCATGCCCGCCATGCCCCGGGTCAACCACGATACGGCGGATCTTGGAAATTGACGGCCGCTTCTGAGTGTGCGGCTTTTTCTCGATTATAGCCGCCCGCTCGTCCGGTCTCAGAGCCGCCAACGGTTCGTTGGAGGAACTGATGCTCGGCTCCAGGCGGCTGATCTCTTCCGGACGCTCACCGCGCACATCGATGATCAGGCGGGCAGGCTCCGACAGGGCAAAAACCTTGTAGTCCGTTATGTTTACGGTGTCCAGCACGATCCGCACCACATCGGGCCTGTACTGGCCGAAACGCGCCCCTTTCAGCAGACCGTCGCCGATGTTTACATCCCTGACATGCTGCCCCAGTCTGGTGCGATTGATGTCGATATAGACCCTGCCGGGTTTTCCCCGGCTCCCTTTGCCCAATTGGTGGGCCTCCCAGGTGACATCGCGGTCCAGTTCCAGGGAAATGCGGGTATAATCCGGATTTGACCAGTACTTCATCTCGTTCAGTACGGCCAGGGGCCGGAGCGTGGCGGTGGTATCTTCGCTGAAAGCGGGCTTCTTATGGGAAACCTTGCTCTTTGCAGACAGCACGGTGCCGGGGAGCAACAGGCAGGCAACCAGCAGGCAGGTCAGTATGTGGAGGGAT
>JAJYBH010000203.1 GCA_021779135.1 Deltaproteobacteria bacterium | reverse complement strand
GCCAGGACCGCCGCCACGATGGTCTTGCCGACACCGGTATCGGTCCCGGTTATGAATATCCCTCTGCTCATCGGCACCCCCCGATCGCCATACCCAGATCGGTCAGCATCTGGTGGTCCTGTTCCGGCGCCCGGCCCGGCGTTGTCAGGTAATTGCCGGTCATCATGCCGCTGGCCCCGGCCAGGAAGATCCACGACTGCAGCTCGCGCAGATTCTTCTCACGCCCCCCGCAGACGGTCAGGTCTTTCGCCGGCAGCATGAAGCGGTACAGGGCAATGATCGTCAGACATTCCAGCGGCGTCAGGTAAGCCGCATCCGCCAGGCGGGTACCCTCCACGGGGTTGAGGAAATTTATCGGCACGGTATCCACATCCAGTTCCCGCAGCGTTTCGGCCAACTCTATGCGGTGGCTGAACCCCTCTCCCAGGCCGAAGATGCCGCCGCAGCAGACCTTCAGCCCGGTTCGCTTGACCGCCAGAACCGTTTCCACATCATCCTGATAGTCATGGGTCGTACAGATGTTCGGGAAAAAACTGCGTGACGTCTCCAGATTGTGGTGATAGGTGACCATGCCGGCCTCCTTGAGCATCAGAGCGGTTTGGCTGTCCAGGATGCCCAGCGAGCAGGAGGGCTCGATACCGGTTTCGGCCTTTATCCGCCGCAGGGCGCGGCAGATCTTCTCCAGTTCGGTGCCCGGCCGGATGCCGGTGCCGCTGGTAATGATGCCGTAGCAGCGGGCGCCGTTCTGTTCGGCGCTCCGGGCACACCTGACGAGCTCTTCCTCATCCACCAACGGATAGACCGGCACGCTTGTCGTGTGAGCCGACGACTGGGCACAAAAGGCGCAGTTCTCGGGGCAGCGCCCGGATTTTGCATTGATGATCGAACAGAGCGAGGCCGTGCTCCCCTTGAACTGTTCCCGTATGCGGGACGCCTCGGCAAACAGCAGATACAGGTCGGGACCGGTGACGGTGGACAGCCGCAGGGCATCCTCTGCTGTAAGAAGGTCTCCGGAGAGCACCCGCTCCGCTGTTTTCTGAATAAATATACGTTGGGTCATGTACCACCTCCGGGTCATTCGATAACACAGCACACCTGTGTTGTCAACCAGACTTGCTGTGCGTGTTTACAATTGATTTGTTACCTCTTTTGCCGATCGGGTTTACCGGCTCTACATCGTTACATGATCAGAACTTGCAGATATTGTATGGACAAACCGGGGTTAAACGTATTATTTTGAAAAGGAATCCAAGCTAATCCTAATCTGGCGCATCAGGAATTCTACCTTGACAGGCATTCTCGGCAAACTGGCTCACTACCGCTATCAACTCATTTTAGTTTTGATATGTTGCCTCATCGTGACCAGCGGATATTGGTTTATCCAGGAGCAGAAACGGGAACTCATTGAAGATGCCTGTCTCAACCTTGCGACCATTGCTGATCTGAAAACCTCCCAGATTGTGGCTTGGCGCAGGGAGCGCCTGATTGAAGCAACGCTGCTGTACCAAAATTCAATGGTGGCCCACAGGATCACGGAGCATTTCAAAGGTGCCGAGGAAACCATTGTACGCCGGGAGATCCGCGCCTGGTTGGAGCAGATGCGCGACGCCGGCGGATACAACAAGGTAATGCTTTTCAGGCCAAATGGGAAATTGGCCTCCGCCGCCTCGTATGAATCCACTCCGCCGAAATCCGAATATAGCGATCTGGCTAGACGGGCCGCCCTGAGCAAGGAACTGATTTTTACCGACCTGCATTACGACCCTGGCACCGACAGGATCGATATCGACATAATCATACCGGTCATCGATAGGAGAGGCGGCCGGAACAACTGCGTCGCTGTACTTGTAATTGATATAAACCCCTACCGGCACCTGTACCCTCTCATCCGGACTTTTGCCGCACCGAGCTATTCCGGAGAGACCCTGCTGGTCAGGCGAGACGGTAACGATGTACTCTACCTGAGCATGCTCCGCTTCAAACCCGGTGCTGAGCTCAGATACCGGACACCGCTCAACAACACGGAGATGCCGGCCGTGCAGGCAGTACTGGGCCGGGAGGGGATTATCAGCGGGATAGATTACCGGGGTGTTCCGGTGTATGCCGCATTGCGCACCATACCGGGTTCCACCTGGTCGATTGTTGTCAAGACCGACACACAGGAAATACTCGAGCCGGTTTCAGAACGCGTCTGGTATGTGGCTGGCACCTGCCTGCTCTTTGCGCTGGCAACCGCCATGGCCCTCTCACTGTGGTGGAAAAGAAAGCGGGAAGCGTACCTCCGCAAGCAATACGAGACCGAGTTGAATTTTAACCGCGAATTGAGAATCGCCGAGCAATCGTTACTGGATGCCAACACCCATTTGGAAGAACGGGTTGCAATCCGAACGGAGGAACTGTCCAACTCCAACTCCCAATTGAGACAGGAGGTCGCCGAGAGGAAGCAGGTTGAAGAACTGCTCCGCAAACACTTTCACATTATCCAGCAGTCCCCCGTTGCCATCATATTGACCGACCTCGGCGGCAGCATCGAGTTCGTCAACCCCAAATTTACCGAATACAGCGGCTACAGCTATGAAGAGGTGATCGGGCAGAATCCTCGCATCATGAAGACTGAATTCACCCCGCCGGAGGTGCATAAACAGCTGTGGGAGACTATCACCGCCGGCAGGACCTGGAATGGGGAGTTCTGCAACCGGAGGAAAAACGGAGAAATCTTCTGGGAGTATGCCAAGATTCTGCCCTTCAAGGACCAGGACGGGAATATCGCGAGCTACATGGCCTTCAAGGAGGACATCACCAGGCACAAACAGCTTGAGGACAAACTGGCTCAATCCCGGAAGCTGGAAACCATAGGACAAATCGCGAGCGGTGTCGCTCATGAGGTCAGGAATCCGCTCAATGCCATCCTCTCCATATCAGAGGCTCTCTTCAGAGAAAAAGAGATTGAGGGCAACCCGGAATACTCTCCCTATATCACCCATATCCGGACACAGGTAAACCGGCTTGCAGACCTCATGAACGACCTTCTTGATCTGGGTAAGCCGATCTCACCCGCCAATGCCCAGGTTCTGCCCCTGCTTGAGTTCTGCCGCGAAACCATGGAACTCTGGAATGTTTCGGGCATGGCGGAAAACAGGCACGGCGTCGTCACGGCGGCAGACGAGACGGCAACGACACGGGTACTGGCGGACAGTGTCAAACTGCAGCAGGTCATCTTCAACCTGCTGGAAAATTCCGGCCATCACAGCAGCTCGGATTGCGCTATTATCCTGCACCTGGCGGTTCCAGAGCCCAGTTCCGGCATGGCGGTGGTGCGGATTATCGATAGGGGCCGGGGGATTCCCGAAGAAAGCATCCAGCGGGTGTTCGAACCCTTCTACAGCAACAGGAGGGGGGGAACCGGCCTGGGCTTGTCACTGGTCAAACATTTTATCGAAAACATGAATGGCAGCGTACGAATCTGGAACAACGACCCGCCGCCCGGCTGCACGGCGGAGGTGCGGATCCCGCTTGCCACGAGGGAGTCTGAATGAAACCGCTTGTTCTCCTGATTGAGGATAACGACGCCAGCCGTTTCGGCTTTGTGCGCTATTTCTCGAAAGACGGCTATGACATCAGGGAGGCCGCCGATCTCGCCGAAGCTGAACGAATGATAACCGCGCAGCGTTTTGATGCCATCATCATGGACATAAACCTGCCCGACGGCAATGGAATTGATTTCATAGATACTATCCGGGCCAATGACCCAATCGTCCCGATCATAGCCATTACGGGCGCCGGTAATATCGAGCTGGCGGTAATGGCCATGAAGCGGG
>JAJYBH010000202.1 GCA_021779135.1 Deltaproteobacteria bacterium | reverse complement strand
CGATGGCTTCTACCCAACGGCACTATTACCGTTGGGGGGATTGCTTGTCGGATATGGGGTTGTCAAAGATCGGAAAAATATCAGTTTGCTAATTTGTCAGGATGTCAGTGCCTAACATTTATGGATTTCTTTCGTTTTCTGTGATCTGTAGACCCCTTTAGCTTCCCCGGACACTTCCCAGATTATTTATAGTTCTTTCATTGCCATCGAATACTCCCTGCTCTCGCTTCAACGATATACGGAAAATCGCCCAGAAAATTCATCCCGAGTAATCCCGTTTCCTCGTTCCCGGATCTCGGCATGATTTGCACGTTTACGTACCGCTTTGCTTTTGGCCCAACCGTAACTTGATCAACAACTACATGGGCTGTCTGCACCATGCTCCCGTCTGCAAGCATGGCCTTTCCACCGGTTGTCTCTGCATATTGAACTCCCAGTCGCCGGGCAAGCGCGGGTGATATTGAGGTATTTGTAGCTCCTGTGTCCAGTAAGAACCAGGTTCTGACCGTTCTTTCTCTATGCGTAATTGTCACCGGCACCCATATCTGATTATTCAGCACTCGAACAGCTGTTCGTTGCTGGCCGTACGCACCTGACGATGTTTTCATCGTCGCTCTGTACTTCACCGGAACTTTTTCCAGATTGTCTACCATTACAACCATCCCACTGGAGTCAATGTATTGGTAAACCGAACCTGTTTCGTTTATTGGAATGGACGTAATTCGTTGCTCATCAATCCGCTGTATCGGTGGAACAACTTGATTTTCTGGACCAGATGTAGTGTCCTGTTTTTCCACGTTATGTTGTTTCCAACGTGCTGCAACTTCTGCATATTGCTCTTTGGTCATTGTCCTCATTGGGGGCTCTTGAACCCCTCTGTGGCCAAAGACCAGTCTGGTAAAATCTATTTTCAGAAGAACATGGAAAAGTGCTGACATGCCGATTAAAATCAGGACGCCGGTCATAACCGGATTTCGTTTTGTATCATATCTCAGTTTCACGTTGCGCTTCTCATTCCTTCAAACAAAAAAGCCGCCCAACTAGCATTATTCCCGGTTCAGCGGCCTCTATTATAGCTTGGTTGTCCCATCCTAGTGCATCTCCACCGCATAGTTATATTCCCGATCAACAGGATACATTCGTTAAGGAACTAAAATATGCCCCACACTACCCCACCACTGCCAGCCTGTCAAAGAAAACCCTGGGCATACCATCCCGTTAAACCCACCCAGCGAATGGATCCGATTACCCGCAAAAGCTGCGGCTGCATCTTGCCATTCCCGTGATATAATAATGGTATCTGATCGACGTAACCACGTCAAAGGAGACCATATGAGAGCTGCACGAGCAGCATTGTGCGGTATGGCGGTGATCATGCTTGCCATGCCCGTGATGCCGGCCGGGATCCTGGCGCAGGAGTCCGGGCAGGCTGACCAGGCCTACCGCTTCAACAAGGAAGAACTGACCCAGATGCTGGCGCCGGTCGCGCTTTATCCCGATGCCCTGACCGCCCAGATCCTGATGGCGTCCACCTATCCGCTGGAGGTGGTAGAAGCGGACCGCTGGCGCAGCCGGAACAGCGGGCTGAGCGAAAGCGAGCTGGACAGCGCCCTGCAGGACAAGCCATGGGACCCCAGTATCAAGGCGCTCTGCCACTTCCCCCAGATCCTTTCCTCCATGAGCGAAAAACTGGACCAGACCCTCAAACTGGGGGATGCCTTTCTGGGACAGGAGCAGGAGGTCATGGCCACGATCCAGGAACTGCGCCTCAAGGCACAGGAACTGGGGCACCTCAACAACACCGCCGAACAGAAGGTGATCGTGGAGCCGGATGCCATCCGGATCGAACCGGTCAACCCGGACGTGGTCTACGTACCGGTCTATGATCCGGCCTACGTCTACGGTCCCTGGTGGTATCCGGACTATCCCCCCTATTACTGGTATTACCCGCCCGGCTTCTACAGTGGAGCCTACATCAGCTTCAGTCCCGGTATCTATCTCGGTTTCGACCTCTTCTCCTGGGTCCGGTTCGACTGGAGGGTGCATCATATCCACGTGGATTACGACCGGACCGGCAGGTTCAACCGCCAGCGTTTCGACCGGCGGGATGATGCCGGGACGTTCTGGCGGCACAACCCTCGGCACCGCCGAGGGGTTGCCTACCGCGACATGCGAACCAGCGAACGCTACGGATCGCGACCACCCCGGGTAGGACCATATAACCGGGAACGTCGCGGCTATCCGCAGCAGCAGATCGACCGTCAACAGAGAACGCCACAGGTCAGCTCCCCACGCGGGGATCGGGCACCACTCCCGGCGTTGCGCCAGGAGCCGGCCCGCCAGCGACAGCCCGAAATCCGCCCGGAACGGATAGAGACACCCCGCCTCAGGACTGAAGGGGTCAGGCCGCAACGGCCGGTGATTCGCGAATCGTCCCCCTTCCGTGGGATCGGTGAAGGCAGTTTCGAGCGCAAGGCCGGTGAACGGGGCGGGATCAGCATCCGCAGCGGGCAGTCCCAGCAGCGGCAGGACTTTGGAGGTTCGCGCGGCGACGGTGGGCAGCAGCGCCGGGAAGATCGCGGCTCACGCGGTGGCCGGAGATGATGGCGCTCCGTTGCAGGTGCTCTGACACCCCACAGGGAGGATGTATGTATATACCAGTGAACGTGTGTGCGAAGGTTGCACGGGGATGGCTGGCCGTGCTGGCCGGTATCAGCGCCCTGCTGCTGACGGTAATGCTCGCCGCCGATTGCCAGGCGGCCGGCGTGCGACAGAAACGCTTTGCAACACCCGAACAGGCAGCCCTGGCGCTGGTCGAGGCAGCCAAAAGCGATGATCTGAAGGGCATGCTGGCCATCCTGGGACCGGGCAGCCGGGCGTTGATCTATTCGGGCGACGGTGTGGCCGACAACGCCGGACGGGACCGGTTCGTGGCGGCCTACGAGCAGAGGCACGCCCTGGCAGTGAAAAACAGCACCACCCGGATCCTGCGTATCGGCGCCGATGACTGGTCGCTGCCGATCCCGATCGTCAAGAGGAAGAACGGCTGGGGCTTCGATGCCGGTAAGGGCAAGCAGGAGATCCTGAAGCGCAGGGTCGGCCGCAACGAGCTGCGGGTGATCGAGGTGTTGGATGCCTATGTGGACGCCCAGCAGGAATACGCCAGCAAGGATTGCCGGGGGGGCGGGAAGGTGGAATTCGCCCAGTGCATCATCAGCTCCCCGGGAACCCATGACGGTCTGTACTGGAAAGACGGGAAGAGCGAGCAGCAGAGCCCGCTGGGACCGTTGATGGCACGTGCGGCCAAGGAAGGCTATGACACCAAAGACGGCAACCTGTCGCCGTTCTACGGTTACTACTTCAAGGTCCTGACCGGCCAGGGACCCAGCGCCCTGGGGGGCGGTTACCAGTATGTGGTCAAGGGCAAGATGATCCTCGGCTTTGCCCTGATCGCCTACCCGGCTGAATATGGCAATTCCGGTGTCATGACCTTTATGGTCAATCAGGAGGGTGTTATCTACGAGAAGAATCTCGGCCAGGGAACGCTCCGGCTGGCCGAGCGAACCACGCTGTTTAATCCGGGCAAGGGTTGGAAAAAGGTGACGCGGACGGAAGCGTCCCGGCAGAAAACAGCCCCCCCGGCAGGGATGAAGCCGTAAACGGGATAGACCGGCAGACGGTGGTGACGGGGAATACGTGGTGGACCAGCTGTGGCACGACAATCCGGGAGCCGGGAGCCGGGAGCCGGAAGCTAGGGGGCGCTGAGGCCCGCTATCCGGCGAAGCGCTTCGTCCGTTGAGCAGAAGATCACCCCGGCGCGCTCCATCTCGTCCAGTGCCGTGTCCGAATCGCCTGCCGCCAGATCCACACCGGCGATGGCGTCGGTCAGC
>JAJYBH010000201.1 GCA_021779135.1 Deltaproteobacteria bacterium | reverse complement strand
GAACATCCACCGAACTGGTCAAAGGCTGCGTAAATTCAAGTTGGTTTGACAATCAAAGAACTGCTCCGCGACCCGCCTTAACGGTGGGAAGGCGGCGCTGTAACTCTAAAGTCCAGTTGAAATACGAAAGCGCCCCTATTAAGGGCGCCCGGTCTTTCAGGTTCAATAGATGCAACTCTGTTTTGTGTTGCTACTGGTACTGGATATAGAGCGGCTTCGGGTTCAGTTTGAGTACCTCCTGCGGCGTCAGAAGCGCGTCGCCCTTTTTTGTATCGTTGTGGTAGAACAGCTTGAAACCGGTATACTGAACCGGTTCGGCCACCACATAAGCCTTGTACGAATCCCGCTTCAGCCAGGGCGCACCCCAGCCATCCATGTTTATGACCATCTGTACCTCAGGGTGCAGCCGTATATCTTTCGCGTTGGTGACTCCACCTTTGGTGAAACGATGGACGATGAACACCTTGGGCGGGAGATGATACTTTTTGACCAGTTCCTTTAAATATCCTGATGCGTAATTGATGTCGGCGGCGTCATAGGTACCGATCTTTGTGCCCGGTTTTTTGCCGCTCTTGATAAGATTGAATTCCGGGTCGATTCCCAGGTGTACATCCGGATTTTTCAGGATCCATTCAAAGCGAGGCAGTATGGTGCGGATATCGTCATGGCCGGTCTGGATGTCGATAAACATGATGGCTCCCGCCTCTTTGGCCCATCCATAGACCTGATTGAGGGTCGTGTCAGGAATAATCATGCGGTATTTACCAGCCTTGCCGGGTTCCCCCTGTGCCACCACCGCGATCAGGTGCAGGGCGGGCTGTACCGGTCTCGCCGGGTCTGCTGCCTGCCACCTGGCCACCTCCCCCTTCAACTTCTGAAGCATGACATCCTTGGGGTATTCCCCCAGTACTCCCATCTTTTTCGATAGCGGATTGCCATAGTATGCCACGATGCGTTTGCGCGGCAGGATCGAGCCCGGTAACGGCGCCGGACAGTTGACCGGCCACCCGCATTTCTGAGCGAATTCCGGGTTTTCACCGGCGTTGTATTTGATCCCTGGGGGGGGTGGTGCGCGCTGCTGAGCTGTTGGCAGCCATGACGGCCGTCTTGCGAATGGAACTGCTGGTGGCAGAAAAGGCGGTCGGCGCGGTATGGCTGGTGTAATTGACGGCGGCGGTAGTCGCGGCCGGTGCGGTTGTTTTTTGTTCGGTGCAGGCTGTCAGGATACTGATGACAGCGAACAGCCGAAGGGCATGTCGGCATGATGGAACGGTTGATTGCGGATACTTCACTTTAACTCCTCCAAAGGTTGCTTGAAAACAGGGCTGGCACTACATGACATCGCAGGTGTATTCGAAACCGGGGACATAAAAAAACCGGTACCGGTTACGCTGTAACCCGGCAATCCGGCTGTGATCTGGAAACCCCGTATGACTCAAGGTGTTGACTTCATCCGACACTGCGCATCAATTAGTATCGTACGAATTTACGCGAAGTCACGCGAACAAGTCAAACCAATTAGTGGAGGCCTGCGGTGTGCGGAAGAAGGGGGGCTGCATGATTAAAGTAGACTGACACCTTTTAGGTTCCTGATGTGATACGAGGTACTGAATAAGTACGTTATTGACGGCAACGCTCCTATAGGCGAAAATGGCCCGCAGCATTCAATAAAAGTCCGAGTGAGTCAGGGAGGAATTGATATGAACGTAGTGGCGTTCAACGGCAGCCCCAACAAGGAAGGCAATACCTGGCACGCGCTGAAGATGGTGACTGAGGAGCTGGAACAGGCGGGGATCGAAACCGAAATCGTACATGTTGGCAACAAGGTGATCCGCGGCTGTATAGCCTGCGGCTTGTGTTTCAAGAACAAGAACGAGAAGTGCGTCCTGCCGGGTGACGAGGTCAACGAGTGGATTCAGAAGATGAAGGCGGCGGACGGTATCATCCTCAGTTCGCCGGTGCACTACGCTGCCATAGCGGGCACGATGAAGTCGTTCCTGGACCGCGCCTTCTACGTGACCGGCGTCAATGACGGCATGCTGCGCCACAAGGTGGGTGCTGCGGTGGTAGCGGTCAGGCGCTCCGGCGGCCTGCCGACCTTCGATCAGTTGAACAACTTCATAAACTATGCAGAGATGCTGATGCCCACCTCGAACTACTGGAACGTTATCCACGGAAGAAGTCCGGGAGAGGTCACCAAGGACGCGGAAGGGGTACAGATCATGCGGGTGTTGGGGAAGAACATGGCCTGGCTGATGAAGCTGGTCGAACATGGCAAAGGCGCGATCACCCCGCCGGTGCGTGAGACAAAGACCTACATGAACTTCATTCACTAATACTGCGTGTCCCGAAGGATTACAAAGGGGGCTGGCTGCGTTTCCAAAAGCAGCCGGCCCCCTTTTCGTCTGCTGTCACCCTGCTGTCCGGCACCAGGCTGCTAGCGATGATCGCCATGGAAACCCCGCCCGCCGTGGAATCCGTGACCGCCATAGAAACCTGGAACGAAAATACTTATCTCAGGCTCCACATAACCGTACGAGTACGGTCCATAGTAGGGGTAATATCCGCTGTCATACACCGGTACGGCGATACATCCGGTCAACATGAGTGAGACAATCATCAGAAACAGAAGTTTTTTCATACGGCACCTCCTGCGATGCCTGTTTTCGTCTTCATTATTATATCAATTTTAACGGCACTCCGGTTAGGAGAATTGTCAGGAGAGAATTCCGGAAACCAATTAGCAACCTCTCTGTACGCTGTGGTTGCCGGTACAATCTGCAGCCTGATCCACAAGAAATATCTTTTCTGGCCCCCTGTTGAATTTGCTACTATATCCTTGCAGGTTGCAAAATTAGGCAGGTTCGGTAACATCGCAGAGTTGCGGGAACGCCGTAGGTACGCAAATAACGGCCGATCGGCCGCCTGACCGGGGAGAGACCGAAATGGAAACAGCCATGACAGTCAACAGTCTCGCGACCATCATTGCCGTGCATTCCGCCCTTGAGGACGTATTCAGCCGCCTGGGCGCACTCTGCGCCCGCCCGGTTGAGGAACTGCACCAGCGCCCCGACTATCCTGGCGCCTGGACGGTTTCCGAACACCTGGAGCACATCTCCCTGGTCAACCACTATCTGCTGCTGACCATCGGCAAGGGGGTGGCAACCGCGCTGCGCCGGGCCAGGACGCAGCCGATCCCGCCGGGAGTAAGCGATATCTCGCGCCTGGCGCCCATCGCCGACCCGGACGCCTTTACCTGGGAGCCGCCGGGCCACATGATTCCCTCCGGCACAAGGCCGGTGGCGGAGGTGCGGGCGGTCTTCAACGCCCAGCAGGCACGCTGCCTGGCGCTGCTGGAGCAGATGGCAATGGGTGAGGGAAGGCTCTGCAGTTTCCGGATGTCGGTATACGGCCTGGGCAAGCTGGACATGTACCAGTGGCTCTTCTTCCTGGCCCAGCACGGCTTTTGGCACCTGGAGTTCCTGGCCCGGCGCGGAACGCCCGGATGAGGTTTGGGCAGAGATTGTGAGGCGGCCAGTCGGCCGCCATAAGGGGAGAGTACTATGCCGCCGGAACACTTTGAAACCATCGCCGCCCCTGACTCGTTCGACCCGAATGAACTACTGGAGCTGGCCAGAACACGAATGCCCTTCGGAAAGTACGCGGGCCGGCTTTTGATCGACCTGCCGGAGCCCTATGTGGTCTGGCTGGCGGGGAAAGGCTTCCCCAAGGGGAGGCTTGGCGGGATGCTTGCCACCATTCATGAGATCAAGGTCAACGGGCTGGAATTCCTCTTCGATCCTCTGCGCTGATGAAAAAGGCCGCAACGGAGTCGCGGCCTTCAGGTAGCAAGTGAGTATATACGCAATAATAAATAAAAAAAAGACTGTTTTATTTGAA